>NZ_JBSFBZ010000001.1:0-300355 GCF_053593195.1 Saccharopolyspora sp. NPDC002376 | reverse complement strand
CGCCCTGCTCGGGATGCGCGTCGTCGACTTCGAACCGATGGCCCGGCAGCCGCCGGTACAGCGAACCCAGCCGACAACGGCACACTGGTGGGTTCGGCTACCTCGGCGACGGCCTGGATCGGCCCGCCAACCTCGGGCTGCTCGACCAGATCGCCGCGCTGCGCTGGGTGCAGCGCAACATCGCCGCATTCGGCGGCAACCCCGCCAACGTCACGGTGTTCGGCCAATCCGCCGGGGGCGATGCCGTCGCGCACCTGATGGCCACACCCGAAGCCGCTGGGCTGTTGCGCCGCGCGATCATCCAAAGCGCTCCACTGGGGATTGCTCGCGGCCGAGCGAAGATGAACACGGCGATGGCCAAAGCGACCCGTGATGTCACACCGGAGATGCCTGCAGCCGACGTCGTCGCCCGCCAAGCCGCAGCCACCAAACGGATCCTGCGCTTCGGCTCAAAGCCGCGATGCCCTTCGGCACCCAATACGGCCACCACCCGCTACCCACTGAGAACGCCGTCCCGGCGGCGTGGGATGCGGTCGCGCCCGACATCGACGTCCTCATCGGGCACACCTCCGAGGAAGTGCGGCTGTTCCTGCCCACCGTGCCCACATTCCACCGCATCACCACGATCCCCCTCGTCGGGGACCTGATCCGCCGTGCCATCGTCACCGCGTTCACCACCGCGGTCTACACGCGCCCCGCCAAGCGGTTCGCCCGCCGCCACACCCGCGCCGGCGGCCGCGCACACCGCTACCTCATCACCTTCTCCGTGCCCGGCAACGATCACGGTGCCGCCCACACCATCGACCTCCCGCTGCTGTTCGGCGACGAAAAAGCCTGGCAGAACGCCGAACTCATCGCAGGCGCCACCTGGGGGCAGATCACCGAAGCCGCCACGGCACTGCGTCACCTGTGGGCCGAGTTCGCCCGCGGCCACCAGCTACCCGACCACGGCGACTTCCCCGGCGTCCTGCACCACTACCGCGCCTGACAGGCGCGCCGCCTCACTCCGCTACAGGCAGGCACTCGGCGAGCAGGTCGAGGACATCGCGCCAGGCTCGCTGCGCGTGCCGTGGGTGGTAGCCGACGCCGGAGACCACGGTCTGGTCGACCGGCGGGTGGTGGAAGGCGTGCAAGGCGCCGCCGTAGACCACGAGGCGCCAGTCGACGCCCGCGGCCTGCATCTCGGCGGTGAACGCATCCCGCTGCGCGGGCGGCATGATCGGGTCTTGCGATCCGACCCCTGCCCACACCGGGCAGCGAATGCGCGCAGCCTCGCCTGGTCGGCCCGTGGTCAGCGCGTTGACCGTCCCGATCGCGCGCAGGTCGACGCCGTCGCGCCCGAGTTCCAGCACGATCGCGCCCCCAGTGCCGTAGCCGACGGCAGCGATCCGGTCGGGGTCGGTCCGCGGTTCGGTGCGCAACACCTCCAGCGCCGCGTGGCCGATGCCCCGCATTCGGTCGGGGTCGGCGAGCAGCGGCATGCAACGGGCCAGCATCTCCTCGGGGTTGCCCAAATAGCGCCCGCCGTGGAGGTCGAAGGCCAGCGCTACGTATCCCAGCTCGGCGAGCGCATCGGCCCGGCGGCGCTCGACGTCGCTGAGCCCCGGCCCCTCAGGCCCGACCAGGACCGAGGGCCGGCGGTCGACACCGGCCGGGAGCGCGAGGTGCCCGATCATCGTCAGGCCGTCGGCCGGGTACTCGACCGTGCGCGTTGTCACCGTCGTCATGAGACTGGACTGTAGTGATCGTCGAGCCCGGTCGGGCCGGTGTTCACCGCTGGCCGAACAGGACGGAATCTCTGAAATGCGGTGCTGGCTCACGAGATCGGTCACGAACCCCGTTGCCGCGGCACCGTTGTCGAGCCGGGCTGTCCTGTTCGCGTCAGAGCGTCCGGCATGACCGCCGCAGGTGTGCGAGTGCTGTTACGTTGGCCGGATGTCACCACGCGATCCCGTCGAGGCTGAACTGCGCCAGCTTCCGCCGTCATGACCGTGTTCGACCGGCTGCTCGATACGCGGCCGCTGCGCACCAGCCTGGAGTTCCGGCGTTTGTGGTGGGGCGGGGCTGTTTCGGCTGGGTGGGCAGTTCACCGTGGTCGCGGTGCTGTTCCAGATGTGGCAGCTCACCGCCAGTCCCATCGCAGTAGGCGCCGTTGGTCTGGTTCAGGCGATCTCGATGACCACCGTCGGATTGGCCGGCGGCACCCTCGCCGACGCAGTGGACCGCCGCAAGCTCGTCCTGGCCGCCAGCACCATGCAACTGGTATCGGTGGCGGCGCTGGCCATTCACGGTCTGGCCGGTGCGGAGTCGCCGTGGGTGCTGCTGGTGCTGGTGGCCCTGCAATCAGCGGGCAGCGGACTCGGCGCTCCAGCTCGGCGAACGTTCGTGCCCCGGCTGCTGCCCACCGAGCTGGTCGGTGCGGGCGTGGCCCTGGGCAACCTCAGCTTCCAGATCGCCCTGCTCCTCGGCCCCGCCCTGGCCGGTGTGCTCGTCGCGCAGTGGGGTGTCAGCGCCTGCTACCTGCTCGACGCGCTGGCCTTCACCGCCGTGCTCTACGCAGTGCTGCGCCTGCCGTCGATGCGCCCCGACGGGCGCACCAGCAGGCCCGGACTCCGTGCGATCTGGCACGGCTGGCGATTCATCACCGCAAACCCGGTGCTGCGCGGCGCACTGCTGACCGACGTGATCGCCACCGTGCTGGCCATGCCCGTCGGACTGTTTCCGCTGATCAACGAACAACGCTTCGGCGGAAACCCGCAAACCCTCGGGCTGTTCTTCACCGCCATCGCCGTCGGCGGCCTCACCGCGGGCGCAGCCTCGGGCACCATCACCCGCGCCCGCCGCTCCGGCACGGTCATGCTCTGCGCCGCCGGGGTGTGGGGGCTGGCGCTGACCGGGTTCGGGCTGGCGCCCTCGCCGTGGCTGGCGCTGGGCTTCCTGGCCATCGCTGGTGCCGCCGACACCACCTCGGTGATCACCCGCGCGGCGATCGTGCAACTGGCCACCCCGGACTCCCACCGCGGCCGGGTCAGCGCTGTGGAGCACATCGTCGGCGCCTGCGGACCCGAGGTCGGCAACTTCCGGGCCGGCCTCGCCGCGGAGACCACCACCGCAGCCTTCGCCGCTGTTGCTGGTGGGCTGCTGTGCGTGGCGGGCATCGTGGCGCTGGCACTGACCAATGCCCCGCTGCGCCGCTTCACCCACTCCCAGCCTGAGAACCGCTGACCAGCGTAGTCCAGCTGTGTCCGGGACTGTTCAGTCCTGCTGGTACGAGGTGAACTGCTCGGTGAGGCGGGTGATGGGGTTGGGACCGAACATCAGCTCCAACGACGCCGCAGACTCGGCTGCCGAAGCCTCGCTGCGGGGGAAGAGCGCTTTTTCGTAGGTGTGCAGGGCAGCCTCGACGTCACCAGCAGCAGATCGCGCAGGTCCCCGCAGTCGACCTCGGGCCGCTCTCCGGTGCCGTCGTCCTGCTCGGAGAAGTGGACGGTGCCGTCAGGCCCGACCAGGCGCATGGCCTGCCCGCCCTCGTGGATGTCGAGCATGCCGCCCTGCGTGCGGGCCTGCGCGGATGCCTCCAGCTCGAAGATCGTCGTCTCGATCCTCTGGGCGTGCAGGACCCGGGCCGCGGTGAGACCACCGAGACCTCCGCCGATGATCGCGATGGGGGCTCATCAGCGCCTCCAAGAGGGTCTACCGGGTGCGGACGAACAGTGCGCGGGCCGGGAATACCAGCCACCCGGCCCGCGCCCGGGCGTACTAAGGGTGTCGGGGTGGTTTGGTTCCGGCCACGACGGTGGCGTCGCGCTCCTCGAAGTGCAGGATGCGGGGGAGCAGTCCGGCTTCGGTGAAGAGCTCAGCGGTGCGCGGGGCTTGGCGGCGGCTCGTCTCGATCAGCAGGTTCCCGCCGGGTGCGAGCCAATGGGGTGCGTCGGCGGCCACGCGTCGCTGGATGTCCAACCCGTCAGCGCCTCCGTCCAACGCCACCGACGGCTCGTACAGCCGGGCCTCCGGTGGCATCAGGCCGACTTCATCGGTGGGCACGTACGGGGCGTTGGCCACCAACACCTCGATCCGGCCTTGCAGTTTGCCGGGCAACGCCCGGTACAGATCACCTTCAGCGACCCCAGCGGCACCGGGCAGGTTCCCAGCAGCGCAGGACACCGCGGCGGGATCGACATCGGCGGCGTAGAGCTCCACCGACGGATGAGCGACGAGTACTGCTGCGGCTACGGCACCCGCTCCGCAGCACAGTTCCACCACCGGACCGGATGCGGTCAGTGCGATCGCTTGTTCTGCGAGGAACTCGGTGCGGCGGCGGGGCACGAACACCCCTGGGGCGATGGAGATCCGCAATCCGCAGAACTCTGCCCATCCCAGCACCTGCTCCAACGGCAACCCGCTGAGGCGTTGCCGCACCAGCTCGGCCAACTCGGTGTCGTCGTGTGCTGCTTCGTGCAGCAGGGCGGCCTCGTCCTCGGCGAAAACACAACCAGCCGACCGCAGCGTGGCCACCACATCAGAAGAGATCGATGAGGAAGAAATCGTGAGCGCCTTTCGAAAATCTGGCGGGCGCTCCAGCGCGATCACCGACGCAGCAGGTCGTCGGAGGAGAGCACCCGATCTGCCATGGGAGAAATGGGTCTCACCTCCTCGTCTCGCGAACGGTTCGCGGCACACTACCAACCCACCCGCGTCGATCAGCGCACAGGGGGAGAGCAAGTGCGGGAGAAAAAGCAGCTGGGGTCGTGACCAGTCGGTCACGACCCCAGTGGTGCAAGTCCTGGCAACGGGCCCCGGTGGTTGTTCGTGGGTGCCCCGGTATTGCGCTTGCGGCGTGGTGCCGCCAGCCCGCCGCCTCGACGCATCCGGCGGTTGCCGGACGGGCGGGTGCTTCAGCTCCGCGTGTTGCGCTGGCGATGTGCGCTGGACTGCGGGTGCCGCATCACCATGCGGGCCCGCTGCATCTCGCGCGACATGCTGCCCAGCCAGCGAACCAGACCTGCCATCGGGGCGTCCTCCACTACTCCGAGAGGGTGAATCGACGGCTCGTCGCCGGTTGTCAAATCCGGTTCCCGACAACCGACGCGAACCGGACCGCCAATGGCCGTCTCACTCGCGATGTCGTTGCAGGTAGTCCCGGTGTTTCACCTGTTTCGTAACGTATTGATAACGACAATCCGGGTGGGGTATTTATCCCTCGACGAGGTGAAGCGTGTTGGGCTGTGTGGACGCTGCGCGATCACCCCGGATGCGCGCCCACCGTGTCCCGCAGCTCCATGCCCATCGCCGTGCCCGACTTGCGGGCGCAGTGCGCACAGCAGAAGAACCGGCCGCTGGCCTCCACACCGTGCCCGAGGATCCGGCACCCGCAGTGCTCGCACAACGGCGCCAACCGCTGCGCCGCGCATTCGAAGCTGTCGAACGTGTGCACCCCTCCACCGGTGGTGTGCACCTCGAAGGTCATCCAGTAGTCGTTGCCGCAAACTTCGCAGGTCGCCATGACGTCGCCTTTCCCGTGGAAATCCGGCAGATGACCGCAGCATGCGGGCCCACCGCCACCTCGGCAACCGCGCTCGCTCGACCGCTGCCAGCCACCCCACCGCTGTGCCAGCATGATCGCCATCACACCCCGAACAACCCCCCGGGAGCAGCCATGCACGACGACCGCCGCATCGTCGAACAACGCCTCGACCGCGTACTAGCCGAACGACTGCGCCCCGCCCAACACCACGACACCCGCGCCTGCGACATCGCCGTCTGGCACGCCCCCGGCGAACCCGTCAGCGTCGAGGAAGCCCTGCGCGCCGACTACGCACCCACCGCAGTCGGCCAACCCTGGGGACCGGCCTGGGGCACCAGCTGGTTCCGGATCACCGCAGACGTCCCCGAGCAATGGGACGGCCAGAGCGTCGAAGTGCTCGTCGACCTCGGCTTCGACGACGACCGCCCCGGCTTCCAATGCGAAGGCCTCGCCCACACCCCCGAAGGCACCCCGATCAAAGGCCTGAACCCGCGCAACACCCACCTGCCGCTGGGCCGCACCAGCGCCGGCACCACCCGCACGTTCTACGTCGAAGCCGCGGCCAACCCCATCATCCTCGGCCCCCACGGCTTCCAACCCACCGATCTCGGCGAACGCCCCACCCAACCCGGACCACCGCTGTACGTGCTGCGCCAAGCCGAAGTAGCCGTCCTCGACGAACAGGTGTGGCACCTGGTCCAGGACACCGAAGTCCTCGACCAGCTCATGCGGGAACTGCCCACCGACTCACCCCGACGCCACGAAATCCTGCGCGCCCTGGAACGCATGCTCGACCGCCTCGACCTGCACGACATCCACACCACCGCACACGCAGCCCGCACCGAACTCACCGACGCGCTGTCCCGCCCCGCCCATGCCAGCGCCCACACCCTCTCAGCCGTCGGACACGCCCACATCGACTCCGCCTGGCTGTGGCCACTGCGCGAAACCGTCCGCAAAGTCGCCCGCACCATCGCCAACGTCACCACCCTGATGGCCACCCACCCCGACTTCCACTTCGCGATGTCGCAAGCCCAGCAACTGGCCTGGATCAAACAACACCACCCCGCGCTCTACGACCGGGTCCGCACCTACGTCGACACCGGACAGTTCGTGCCCGTCGGCGGCATGTGGGTCGAATCCGACACCAACATGCCCGGCGGAGAGGCCATGGCCCGCCAACTCATCCACGGCAAACGCTTCTACCTCGAGGAATTCGGCATCGACACCCACGAGGTGTGGCTACCCGACTCCTTCGGATACTCCGCCGCGCTCCCACAGCTCATCGCCGCCTCCGGCTCCCGCTGGTTCCTCACCCAGAAGATCTCCTGGAACCAGACCAACCGCTTTCCCCACCACACCTTCTGGTGGGAAGGCATCGACGGCACCCGCATCTTCACCCACTTCCCACCCGCCGACACCTACAACGCCGAGATCACCGGCGCTGAACTCGCCCACACCCAGCGCAACTTCGCCGAACACGGCCACGCCACCCGATCCCTGCTGCCCTTCGGCCACGGCGACGGCGGGGGAGGACCCACCCGCGAAATGCTCGCCCGCGCCGCCCGCACCGCCGACCTGGAAGGCTCACCCCGAGTCCAACTCGACACCCCCGCCGAGTTCTTCACCGCCGCCGAAACCGACCACACCGGCCCCGCAGTCTGGTCCGGCGAGCTCTACCTGGAATTCCACCGCGGCACCTACACCTCCCAGGCCAAGACCAAGCAGGGCAACCGCCGCAGCGAACACCTCCTGCGCGAAGCCGAACTCTGGTGCGCCACCGCCACCATCACCACCGGGGCCGACTACCCCCACGACGCCCTGGACCGGCTGTGGAAGCAGGTGCTGCTGCACCAGTTCCACGACATCCTGCCCGGATCCTCCATCGCCTGGGTCCACCGCGAAGCACAAGACACCTACCGGCGCATCGCCACCGAACTCGACACCATCACCACCCGAGCCCAACAAGTCCTGGCCGGACCACCCGCACACCCGATCACCTTCAACGCCGCACCCCACAGCCGCAACGGCATCCCCGCCCTAGGAGCAGCCACCGGCGAACACACCACACCACCCAGCCCCACATGCCACCCCGACGGCACCATCACCCTCGACAACGGACTGCTGCGCGCCACCATCGACCACCACGGCCTGCTCACCTCCGTCTACGACCACGCCGCCCAACGCGAAGCACTCGCCGAACCCGGCAACCTCCTGCAACTGCACCCCGACCACCCCAACGCCTGGGACGCCTGGGACCTCGACAACTTCTACCGCCACCACACCCACGACCTCACCGACCTCGACGAGATCACCACCGACGAGCACACCGTCCACATCCACCGCAGCTTCGGCCGATCCACCCTCACCCAGCACATCAGCCTGCCCGCTCACACCCGCCGCATCGACATCACCACCGACATCGACTGGCACGAAACCGAGAAGATCCTCAAAGCCAGCTTCCCCCTGGACCTGCACGCCGACCGCTCCGCCGCCGAAACCCAGTTCGGCCACGTCATGCGCCCCACCCACACCAACACCTCCTGGGACGCCGCCAAGTTCGAGATCTGCGCCCACCGCTACCTGCACGTCGCCGAACCCGGCTACGGCCACGCCCTGATCAACGACTCCACCTACGGCCACGACGTCACCCGCCCCAACGGCACGACCACCACTGTGCGCCTCTCCCTGCTGCGCGCACCCCGATTCCCCGACCCCCACACCGACCACGGCCACCACCAACTGCGCTACGCCCTGTGCCCCGGAGCCGACATCGGCGACGCCATCCGCGAGGGCTACCACCTCAACCTCCCCGAACGCGCCACCCACGGCTCCCGCACCGTCGCACCCCTGATCACAGTCGACAACGACGCAGTCATCGTCGAAGCCGTCAAACTCGCCGACGACCGCAGCGGCGACCTCATCGCCCGCCTCTACGAATCCCGCGGCGGCCGAGCACACACCCGCCTCACCATTTCCTTCCCAGCCACCGCCGTCACCCGAACCGACCTGCTCGAACGCCCCCTGGCCGACCCCGAAGCACCCACCGACGCCCTCGACATCCGCCTGCGCCCCTTCGAAATCCGCACCCTCCGCTTCACCCGAACCACCACCTGACCACCGATGCAGGCCAACGGCTTCACCGAACCCACATCAGCGAAGCCACACGCGAACAACCAGCCTCGCCAAACGGGGGCCGAACGCGGCTCGGCCGATTCGTTCGGTTGCGCACCAGGCGGGAAGTCCACGACCGCCGAGGTGAACGTCTTGCCCTGCACATTCGGAAGGGCCTGCTCGAGCAGCGGAGTCAGGGTTTCGGTGGGTGGCTGCGATGCCACCGGCGTCGTGGAGCCGGCAGGCCGCTACAGGCCGTGACCCCGGCCAACGCGGCGACGGCCAGGAAACCACCAGCGATCCGCATTCCGATCACAAGTCTCCTGTTCCATCTTCGGCGACGCGGATGATCGTCTTGCCACGGGTGCGCTTGTCAGGGCCGAATGCGGCGGGTGCCTCGGCGAGCGGCCGTACAGTGTCGATAACCGGCTTGAGCCGTCCGCCCCTCAGCCGCGCGGCGAGATCGGCGAGCCGAGCGCGGTCGGGCTCGACGACGAAGAAAACGGCCCGCCCGTCCGCAGGCTGGACCTTGGGCGGCATGGCGATGGTGACCAGCGTGCCACCTGCGCGCACCAGGGCAGCCGAACGGTCGAGGACCTCTCCACCGATCACGTCGAACACGACGTCGACCTCGCCCACCTCCTCCAACTTCTCGCTCTGAAGATCGAGGAAGAAGTCGACGCCGAGCGCGAGCGCCTGGTCACGGTCGCGGGTCCGGCCGGTGCCGATGACCCGGGCGCCGACATCGCGGGCGAGCTGCACCGCCATCGACCCCACACCACCCGCAGCGCCGTGGACCAGAACAGTCTGGCCGGCGGTGAGGTGCCCGTGGTCGAACAGGCCCTGCCAGGCGGTCAGCCCGGAGATCGGCAGCGCGGCCGCCACGGCGTGGTCGACATCCGCCGACAACGGTGCGAGGTTGCGAGCCTCCACCGCGATGTACTCGGCGAGCGCACCGTTGCGAGTCCAGTCGGTCAATCCGAACACCCGCTGGCCGACACTCAGGCCGGTAGTGCCGTAACCCAGTTCGACGACGACACCCGACAGCTCGTGGCCGGGCACGCTCGGCGTCCGGTCGCGACCCGCACGATCAGTCCAGGTGCCCGGCCAGTCGAGTTCCCCCGGGGTGAAACCCGCGGCGTGCACCCGCACGATGACATCGTTCTCGGCAGCGCGAGGGTAGGGCAGGTCCGTCAAGGACAGCCCAGCGATACCGACGTCACGGTCTCGAACAACGATGGCTCGCATGACAGGTCCTAACTGGTAGGGAGATCGATCGAGCTCCCAGCCGCTTGCAAGCTGGGTCCATGGCGATCGCCTGCGGCTACGCACCGCAGCTAGATGTGTGCCACACCACGTGGTTGATCGCACCTGCTCGCGAACGTTGCTCCGTCGCCCCGTTTTGCATTCCCATCAGGGAGACGAGCTAGCCCCGCCAGGCGTGACAACATCTCGACCCGACCGCACTCGGCCGCCAGGGAAGCGTGGGCGAACCGGCCAGACACACGAGCCCTCTCGGACTGCAAATCGGCGGCCCCGCCGCACACCTACCTGACGAGTACGACACCTGCTCCTGCCACTGCCGATCCGCGAACCCAGCCGACCGCTCAACGGATCCACGACACAACAGCACCGCACAGTTCGCGCGCCAGCGCCAAACGGGGGAGAGGTCACCCCAACAACCGCAGCCAAGTCGCCCGGTCCACCAAGCCAGTGACCGGCAACCCCGTGGCCGCCTGGAACTCCCGCACCACCGACACCGTCCGATCAGCGAACCGCGCATCCGCCGGCACGTACCGGCCACGAGAGATCAACAACGTCTGCGCCGCGCGCACCACATCACCCGACGAACCCGGCCCCACCTCCGGAACCAGCCCATCCCAACCACGACCACCGAACAACCCCGGCTCCGGCACCCGAGTCGCCGAACACGACTCACCAACAGCACCCAACTCGGTGGCCAACCGCCCCGCCACCTCCCGCGTCCGACCAGCGAACACCCCATCCACCGGCACCGACTCACCCCGAGCCCGCAACAACAACTGCAACGCCGTCACCCGCGGACCTCGCACATCCGGCTGCAGCAACGGCCACACCACCGGCTGCGCCACCACCTTCCCCGCGGCAGCACCCACCGCCTCCCGCAACTCCGGTAATCGCGCGTAGAGCACATCACCCGGGCACGCCGTGGCCATGAAATCCCGATGCCCGTAGATCTCACCAGCATCGATCCCGTACTGCACCACCATGTACGAGCACAACTCCACCAACGAATCCCACAACGCATCCGGCACCTGCGCATCCACGTAGGTGCCCTCGTTCTCGATCCCCAACGACACCGAGTTCTGCTCACCCGCATGAGCACCCAGCACGTGCTGCTCCCCAGCGGTCAGCACCGCCAAGCTCTTGTGCCGACCCTCCAACAACCAGCCGCCCCGCGAATTCGTGAAGTTCTGCCCGGTGTCGAGCCACCCGTTGGAATCCATGTGGAATTCCTGGATCTGCCGCGCCAACTCCATCGCATGCTCCTGCGAGGTGTCCTCGCTGTTGGCCGACGCCGTGTGGTGCACCACGATCTTGACCGGCCGCTGATCCAGCACCTGCACCGGCGAACTCGGCTCCCGCGCCTCCCACTCCGACGTCGACAAGATCTCCGGCGCCGCGCGCCGCGACGACGCCCACACCGGAATCCCCGACGCACCCACCGCCGTGGCCGCCAACCCACCGGCCAGCAACACCCGCCGAGCAACCCGAACACCGCGCAACACCATGCTGAACTCCCGCAAATCCGACGACCTGATCAGCGCCGACCCTAAGAACCCGCCCCAGCGCCCGTGAATTCTTGGCAACAACCCGCCACAAACCCGACAACTACCCACCACAGCGGGCAAGATCACCCAACGAGCAACGTCATCACCGAGCCGCCACCACGTCCCTGCCTGTGACCGACCACCACAGCGGACAACAGGAGTGCGACACAAGATGGACCGGTTCGCCGAGTTCCTGCGCCGCCAGCTGGACATCGACCTCGAACTGCTGCGCCAAGCCAGACAAGACGCCGAAACCGGCACCAATCGAGCCTGCCTGATCACCCCCATTCGCGGCTTCCGCGAATGCGAGCTCAAAACCCGCCTGCTCACCACCCACCAGGACTGCGGCACCGGCGAAGGCCCCTGCGACGAACTGGGGGAGAGCTACCCACCCGAAGACGAACGAGGCTGCCCCACCCGAGCCCTCCTCGGCCTGCCCTACGCAGACCGGCCCGGCTACGCCACCCGCTGGCGCCCCTGACCCGCACACCGCTCACCCCACCCCTAAACAAGGAAGCGCCAGACAACGTGAGCCTGACGCCCCTTGTCCCGTAGTTCCTGCGGTGTCTGGTTCCGTCCGCCGGGCGGGCTGGGCGGCGAGGCAGTCGCGCAGCAGGGTCAGGCGGGCGATCTCCGCGTCGATGGCGGTGAGGCGGCGGTCGATGACGTCCGGTGCCGGGTCGAACGGGTCGAGGCCCGCGCAGTCCTCCAGCGGAATATCGGCGAGCTGCGGCAAAATTTCTCACGGTTCTTCCCCGGCCTAGCAGCGGCTGTCGCCGGCGGCTACTCCTGCTCAGCACCTCCCAGCGCCAAGTGTCTCGCCGTAACCTCTCCGCAGCGCACTTCCCTACCAGGGAATTCGCGACAGTTGAATACGAGACTCCGCCAGTCTCGCCCCACTACCGCGAGATGAATCCGGCGTGAACAACCAGGTTTGAAGGTTTTACCACCCTGGCATGCCGACATCTCCGGAAAGACTCAACCGAATATTCAACGATACTGTTGAACAGCGTGAACACGGCCAACGAGAACCCGACCATCGAACTCAGCATGTCCGACCTGCGCGCCATCGCGGGCTACGCCGTGGCCTGCGCGGAGCCCGCGATGGCGATCTTCGAACGTGCGCGCCCCGACGACCGCCGACCACAAGCCGCGATCAAGACCGCGCGGACGTTCGCGGCGGGAGCCAAGCGCACCAAACTGATCCGCGACAACGCGTGGGCGGCACACCGAGCGTTCCAGGAAACCCGCGACGCAGGACAGACCGCAGCGAGCGAAGCTGCGCGTGCTGCCGTCGCCGCGGCCAGTGCAGCCTTCCTCCACCCGTTGGCGAAAGCGACGCAGGTCTTGCACATCCTCGGACCGGCCGCCCACGCGGCCCGCGCACTCGAGCTCGAAGCAGGCGACGACCGCAACGTTGGCCACGGCCACATCGAGAAGGCACGAGCTCTCGCCGGTCCCACCGTGGTGAGCGTCCTAACGCGTTATCCACCCGCCCCAACTGGACGCGGCCGGGTAGGAGAACTGCTGCGGAGCCTGGACGCATCACTGCGACACACGACAACACCTCACCAGGCCCGATGATCCCGGCCATTCGCCAACACCCCGGAAGGGGAGTGGAAGGTGCACGGCTTCATGCGGGGAGAGAGAAGGTGCACCTCACGCAACCAGAGAAGCCGTGGAGAATGGCGCCGAGCCAGTTCGTGCCGCGGTCCACAGTGTCTCCATGCACCAGGTGAGTGACCACGACGCGGTGTTCGAGGACTCCCCGTAGTACTCGGGAAATTTCGGGCGGATACGGGCTGACCAGCATGAACGTGGTCAGGCGTCCGTATCCAGGGTGGCGACGTCGGTAAGGGCCTGCTCGATAGCCTCTCGCTTGGCGTGCTCGGCCAGTGCCCGATCTGGCGTGCGGTCAGGACTGGTCCAAGGCCCGTTCGATCGCGCGGCGGGCCCGGCCCACGGCCGCCCGGTCGTGCTGGAGTTGCATGGCCGCGTTCAGTGCCAGCCCGGCGGCGACGATCTCGAACAGCGGCTGGTCGATGTCGAACCCGACGGGTAGCTCGTCTGACACGAGATAGGCCGGTAGCGCCATCTTTTTGAGCGTGCTCTTCGCTACGCGGATCGCCGAGGGAGGACGATAGATCCTCGATTGTGAAGCGTCAACCAGAGCTGTGTTCGTGCTGCTGGGGGAGCGGGCTCGGAAGGCACGGCTGAACGCTGCGGGGTTAGAGATCTCCCATCGCGCGGACCTGAAAGTAGTCCTCATCAGCTGATGGATGTTT
Source organism: Saccharopolyspora sp. NPDC002376 (assembly GCF_053593195.1). Classification (NCBI taxonomy): domain Bacteria; kingdom Bacillati; phylum Actinomycetota; class Actinomycetes; order Pseudonocardiales; family Pseudonocardiaceae; genus Saccharopolyspora; species Saccharopolyspora sp. NPDC002376. Next base: position 286,622 of record NZ_JBSFBZ010000001.1, on the reverse strand, counting down.
CGTCCACAGTGGCTGCTACCACGAGATGCATGCGGAACGCTCACTCGTCGAACGGGTCGAAGCTTCTGGGCGGCTTTCTCCATTTGATGGATAATCAACATTATCCATCAAATGCAGAAGTGGTTCCGGAGCGGAGGGGCTCAATCCCCGGGGGATCGAGGTGCACCTACCCATGTAGATCAACAAGTCTCCGCCGCCGGACAGTCGAATGCACATGAGCCCTGTGGTGCATGTTTGCCGGTCCCGTCAGTCATCGGTCGACGCTCAGCGCAACGTATTGAGCCGGATGTTCGCTGAGTTCTGAACGACGTTGGACTTGGCTGATCATCGCCGGCCAGATCCAGGCCTTGTGGATCATGATGTGCGGATCTGGCCTCGCTCAATTTCGCAGATGAACGTGTCCCACTCCACCCATCTTGTTTTGTCACTGTGACGTTAATAGGCGGGTGGGAGCGGGATGTCGGGAACGCATGGGCATCGGGCGACTGGGAGGGTTGGGCTGGCGCGATTCGCCAACGGTCTTCCGCTGGTCGTCCATTGCGTCGCAAAGTCGCGTAGCCGGCGACCGCAGAACCAGCCGCCGAGCGCCGCAAGCGATCCGACGGACTCGGCGCGCGGGACGCCTTCGAGCCACGGCCATCTGCCGCACACCGAACAAGCGCGACACCTGGAGTTCGCCAGCGCTGACGCCGTGCGGATGTCCCAGGTGCCGTAGTCAAGCCGACGTCCCCGAAGAAGACCCTTCCCAAGATCATCTCCGCAGGTCGATGCAATGCCGATAATGTACATTATGTTAAGTCAACCGTTTGGCGGCTCCTCAGAGGTACGACACCCGCTTCCCCACCGTCCGCTCTCGCCCAGGTTTGAGTCGCCGGTTGGTCGGCAACGAGCAGAGATTCTGAGCGGGCCATGTCGTCTCGAACAACATCGTCCGAGGCGACATCGACGAACGACGCGGTGAACCACAAGCCAGGGCTGATCATCACGCGGTCGGTGAATCAGTCAGGAGCGCTGCCCGCGGCATGGCACCGCTCAACGGCATCGACACCTCGTCCGATGGTCAACTCGTGCGCCGCTCCCCTGTCCGATCTGCATCGTGTGGATGCAGATCGATTCGACGGCCGCGAAAACCACTGGCCTTGCACCGCGTCCAGTGACAAGACTTCCGGTGTGGCACTTCACGAGGACGAGATCCCGGTCGACGAAGCACTGGTCTGTTCACTGCTGAAGGCACAGCGTCCGGAGTGGGCTGATCTGCCGTTGTCGCCTGCCGGTGCAGGCACGGACAACACGATGTACCGGTTGGGCGGCGAGCTGCTCGTGCGGCTCCCGCGAACCGTCGACAACGGACAGTCCGTGCGCAAGGAGCAGGTGTGGCTTCCGCGTCTGGCGCCCCACCTCACGTGTCCGATCCCTGAGCTCGTTCATGCCGGGACGCCCACTGATGCCTTCCCGCTCGTCTGGTCGGTCCATCGCTGGATCGACGGTGCTGAAGCCAGTCCGGGCGCTGTTCGGGACTGGGCTGTCTTCGGAGCCGATCTGGCGGCGGTCGTGCAGGAACTCCACGGCGTCGACCTGATGGGCGCGACCCGCGCAGGTGACCTCAGTTGGTACCGCGGAGGCGACCTGGGGTCGTGCGACCAGTGGATCAGCAGGTGCCTCGAAGACTGCCGCCGCGTTGCAGGTTCTGAGCTCGACGTTGACGTTCTGGAACAGCTGTGGCGAGCCGCGCTGAAACTGCCCGAGCGCTCCGGATCCCACGTGTGGCTCCACGGCGACCTCAAGCCGACGAATCTCCTGGTGCAGGACGGCCAGCTCCACGCGGTCATCGACTTCGGTGGACTCTCGGTCGGATTCCCCGGCGCCGAGCACGCCACGGTCTGGGACCTGCCACCACTGGCACGTCGGACCTACTGGGATGCGTTGAACATCGACGATGTGACCTGGATCCGCGCCCGCGCTTGGGCGATCGCAGTGGGCGTCAGCGGAATCTCCTACTATTGGCACACCTTCCCCACCTTCGTCACCGAATGCCGCACACGACTTCAGGCGATCCTCGTCGACGCCGCTACGCGGTGAGCGGCGGATCAGTGGTGTGAGAAGGCCCTCCGAGTGCATCTCGGAGGGCCTTCGTGCGGATGGTCGGTAGACGTCTAGAACTTCTTGCCGGCCTTCTTCGCTGACTTGCAGTCATCGCACGTCAAGCCGCTGAAGATCAGCGGTTCCTTGAACGTTTTGTCGGCGAACGTCTTGCCGCACAGCGAGTGCGCGTGCCCGTTCCAGAGCGACACCTTGCCTCGGTGCCGAATACCTTCGTGCACGACCTCGACCATGAGGTTCTTCCCTTCAGAATCCAGGACTCTCTCGGTTCGATGGACCACCAACAGGAAAGGAACGACCGGAGTCAACCAGAGGGAAGTCACGTTGGGCAAGAACGATTGCAGCCATCTGTGTCGAGCGGCAGCCTCGTTTCGATGAACGGGCGACGTGATTCAGCCGGGCTGATCACTCAACGTAGCTATGTGTTGACGTCTTTTCCCTGTTGTCCATGCGGATTCAGGAAGCGCGGCCTCGAGCGGTGATAGACAGCTGGTGTCCGAGTCGCTCACATTCCGAGGAGTAGCTGGTGCATTTTGCGCGCAGCAACGGGTTCGAGATCGCGTTCGAGGTCGTCGGGGACGGCCCGCCACTGGTGCTGCATCCGGGGATGTTCCAGGTCGGGGCGCATTGGGCACAGGCTGGCTACACCGCTCCCCTGGCCGCATCCCACACGGTGATCACCGTGGATCCGCTGGGCTTGGGCGCCAGTGATGCGCCACGGGATCCGGAGGCCTACGCGCTCTCGCGACGCGCTGAGTATGTCGTCGCCGTGCTCGATGAGCTGGGCGTGGACAGGGCTGCGTACTGGGGTTATTCGCTGGGGGCGCTGACCGGGTATGCCGTCGCCGTGCATGCGCCGGAGCGGATCACGCGCCTGGTCGCGGGTGGTTTCGACCCCATACAGGGGTTCGGCTCGGCGATCGGTCCGATGCTGAGCGCGCTCGAGCTTCCTCGCGACACTGATCCCTTTCCTCTGATGCTGCAAGGGGCCGCGGCTGATCCTGGCTTGGCGGCTGTGATCGGCGGGGTGGATCCGGTGGCTCTGCGGGCGAACTACGAGGCGTTCTCTGGTGTTCCTGGCGTGCAGGCCGAGCTGGCGGCCTGTGGCGTCCCGATGCTCATGTACGCCGGAGATACCGATCCGTGGCATGAGCCGATGGCGGACTTCGCTGAGCGGACCGGTACAGGCTTCTTCACCATGCCTGATGCTGACCACATCGGCGGCTGGCGTGAGTCGGGCGCGGTGCTTGCTCGGGTGCTGCCGTTCTTGTCGTCGTGAGTCTCAGGTGAGGTTGAAGCGTTCGGTGTAGTGGGCGCGGAGGGCTTCGGTGCGGTCTGCTGGCCAGGGGCAGCGGATGTCGCCGTGGAGGCCTGCGAAGAGCAGTTCCAGGTGGGTGTGCCAGGCCGCGAGCAGGGTTGCCGGGTCGGTGGTGGTGGTGTGGGTGAGGTGCAGGCGGGTGCCGATCGGGTGTTGGTCGCGGAGGTGGAAGCGGACGGTTCCGGTGGGCTGCCAGGCGTATTCGAGGGTGTGGGGTGCATCGACGGTGATCACGGGGCCGGGGGTGCCGTAGCCGTGGGTGCTGGGCAGTGGCGGTTCGGACCCCAGGGTCGGGTTGGTGTCGCCGGTGAGCAGGGCCCAGACCTGTGCTGGGGGTTGGACGAGGTCGCGGGTGAAGTGGAGGGTCCAGCCGTCGTCGGTGCGCTGCAGGTCGCCTTCGGCGAGGCCGAACTGCTCGATGTAGTTCTCGGCGCGGTGGAACCAGGTTTGCATGTCGAATTCGGCGGTGGTTCCGGAGAGGCGGGCGTCGAGGGTGTCGAGGCAGCTGTCCCAGCCGGCGGCGGTGCGGGCGGTGGAGGGCAGGTCGCTGTCGGGGCCGCGGAGGGTGTGGCTGAAGACCAGGAGGCAACCTTCGGGGTGTGGGAGGAGTTCGCAGCGGATGACGTCGTCGTTCCAGCGGAAGGCGAAGACCTTGAGCGGGTCGATCTCCAGGATTTCGCCGTGCTCGTCGTCGGCGCCGTCGTAGCTGAAGCGCATCGGTGTGCCGGGGGTGGGTTGGTCGAAGTCGATGCGGGCTGGGAACCAGTGGCTGAGTTCGGCGGGTTCGGTGATGGCGCGCCAGACCTTTTCGGGCGGGTGGTTCAGGAGGCGCTCCAGGCGCAGGACGGGGTGGTCGCCGAGCATCGTGACGGTGGTGTTCACGGTTGTTCCTCCAGGCTGGTCGGGCGTTGAGTCGTTCGTGCCACGGGCGGTGGTGGGGCGCCGGTAAGGGCTCCGGTGAGGTTGTCCCCTTGGGGGCGCGCACCTCGCCTTTATTTGCCGCAATCGGAATATAGCTGAACTGGAATGCAGCTGGTTCATCGACGGGCTTGGTGAGGCGTGGTCCAGGCGAGTTCGTCGACGGCTAACCAGGGCGTGCTGGCCATGGTCGCGGGAGTTGTGCCGGTGAAGGCCAGGACGTCTCGGTGCAGGTGTGCTTGGTCGACGTAGCCGGTGTCGGCCGCGATGCTGGCCGTGGGCTCGCCTGCGGCCAGGCGGTGGGCGGCGTGGTCGAAGCGGATCAGCTTCGCGGCGCGCTTGGGTGGGAGGCCGAGTTGGGTTCGGAATCGGGACCACAGGCGTTTGCAGCTCCATCCCAGCTCGGCCGCGAGTTCGTCGATGCGGATCCCGCCGCGGCTGCTGGTGATCTGGTGCCAGGCCCAGGCGATCTGGCGGTCCACTGCATGCCCCGTTGCGAGTCGGCGGGTGAGCAGGGCGTCGGTCAGGGCGAAGCGGTCCTCCCACGAGTGCGTTTCGCTGAGTTGTTCCCGGAGCCTCGTTGCGTCACTCCCCCACAGCTCGTCGAGGGGCACGACCACGTCGTCCAGTTCTGCCGGGGAGATGCCCAGCACCGCGTGTGCGGTTACCGGGGACAGGCGCACTTGGACGCATTCGACGTTCTGACCTCGGACGCGGAGCGCGTCGTGCATGAATCCGGCGACGAGGTTGCCGTGCTGGGCTTGGCCGGTGCTGGCGTCCACGACGTGCGGGCCGTGGCCGAATTCGAGGACCAGGGTGATGGCGGGGTGCGGGATCACCTGCACGTCTAGCGGGTCTGCGCGGTGGTCGCGGAAGCCGGCCATGCTGATCCCGGCGAGTCGGCTGGGGTGTGCGGGTTGCACGACTTCCCACCTGGTCACACCGCCATGCTCGGGCATGGTGGAGCGCATCGCCTCATGTTAGGGGGAACATTCGTCCAATACGCGGGTGTGCGCTGGCGTGATTCTGGGGGTCATGAGTCGCAGCATCGTTGAGAACGCCTTTCATGCGCTGGCCAGTTCTGATCCCGACCTGATCTCCGCTGTTCTCGCTGAGGACGCCGAGTGGTTGTCGCCTCCGGGCAACGCGACGGCGGTGGCTCTGGAGGCGCCTGATCACATGGTGGGGCGGGCGGCGATCGTGCGCTTCTTCGCCGAGGACTTCCCCCGCTTGTTCGCGCGCGATCTCGCGGTCACCTTCAGCGGGTTCCACGTGGCCGGTGAGCGGGTGGTCGTGGAGGCGACCATGACGGCGACGCTGGCCAGCGGCGGTCACTACACCAATGACTACTGCTTCGTCATCGAGGTGCGGGAGGGGCTGGTTCAGCGGGTTCGCGAGTACACCGACACCGCCTGGGGGCATCGCATGATCTTCGGTGGTGTTTCGCGATAGTGGCCGCCGTAGTGACCACTTGTGAAATAGTGGTCACTACGGCGACCGTGGGAGGCTTCATGCCCCGTGCGACCATTCCCGACCGCGCGAACGTGATCCTGGATCGTGCGCGCGAGATCGTCCTGGAGAAGGGCTACCAGCGCACCAGCATCGCCGAGATCGCGCGCCGTGCTGGAGTTGGCAAGGGGGCTGTCTACCTGGACTTCCCCTCCAAGGAAGCGCTGCTGGATGCGCTGCTCGTCCGCTCCGCCCAGTCGTTGACCCGGGCCGTGCGCGACCAGGTGGAGCGCAGCGCGCAGCCGGTGGCGTTGTCGACCGTCTACCGCTTCGGCCTCGAGGCGTTGTTGGGTGATGAGCTCATGCTCGCCTGCTACGTCGCTGATGACGGTGTGCTCGGCGACTATCTGAGGGGCAAGGGCCCACAGCGGTACCGGCCGCGGATGCAGTGGTTGTCCGACTACGTCGGCGAGTTGAGCCGGGCGGGGCTGCTGCGCGCTGATCTGGATCCCTCGGCCGCGTCGCTGCTGATGTCGGTGTTCGCCGTGGGGTTGGCCAACGCGTCGGCGACGTTGGGTTCGTTGTCCGGTGCGCAGTTGGGGCGGGCGGTGGAGCTGATGGCCGGGTTGATCGCCGCCGGGTGGGAAGTCGGCGGCGGGCAGGACGCTCACCGGGCGCACACGCGGTTTCTGGACCTTCTCGCCGAGCAGATCGGAGCAGTCTGATGGCCGACGTTTTCGACCAGTACCAGGACGTCGACCTCTCACGAGGGCGATTGCGCGTGTACCAGGCGGGGCCGCGGGGGGCGCCGTGCGTGGTGCTGCTGCACGGGTCGATGTTGGACACCGCGGCGTTGACCTGGCGGCATCTGATGCCGGTGCTGGCGCGTGATCGGCATGTGGTGGCGATGGATCTGCCGCGGCACGGTGGGTCGCGGCCGTGGGCGGGGCTGCTCGATCAGGCGCGGATGGAGGGCGTGGTCGAGGAGTTGCTGGATCACCTCGGGATCTACCGCGCCGTGCTCGTGGGGTTGTCGATGGGTGGCGGGGTCGGTATCGGGTACGCGTTGTCGCGGCCGAAGCGGGTCGAGGCGCTGGTGGCGATCAATCCGGGCGGGCTCGACGGCACACGCCCACTGCACTCGCTGACCTGGCTGGTGCTCAAGTGCGGTCCGCTGCTGCGCTGGACGGCTCGGTGGGTGGCCTTGCCGTGGGTGTTGCGGCGGGCGATGCGGCAGATCTTCACCCAGGGCGCGGGCACACGTGATTTCGAGGTGCTGATGGGGTTGATCCAAGCGGAGGCGCGGCGTCGGGTGCAGCACCGCGAGCAGGCGTTGGACGACTGGCAGATCGCCTCGTACGGTCCGCGGCGGATGCTGCTGGACTTCAACCCGGAGCTGCATCGGCTGCGGGTGCCGTCGTTGTGGGTGCACGGGCGGCAGGACACGCTGGTCACCGGCTCGGTGGTGCACCGGGCGGTGGAGTTGACGCCGGGTGCGGAGCTGGTGGAGATCGAGGGTGCTGGGCACCTGGCGACGCTGGATCAGCCCGACGCGGTGAACGAAGCGATCGTGTCCTTCCTCAACGAGCTGGACTGAGCCTTCAGGCGCCAAGCACGGCTTGGGTTTGGGTCGTGTGGCCGATGCGGCGGCCGGTGTCGTCGAGCAGTTCGGTTTGCGCGGTGATGCTGGTGCGGCCGACGTGCAGTGGTCGGCTCACCGCGTGCAGGGTGCCTTCGCGCAGGGCGCGGAAGAAGTTGGTCTTGGACTCGGTGGTGGCGGTGGCTGCTCCGTCGGGCAGGTTGAGGTAGGCGCAGATCGCGCCGGCGGAGTCGGCCAGGGTCATGAGCGCTCCCCCGTGCAACGCTCCCCCTGCGGTGCAGTGCTGGGGTGTCCAGTCCAGGTGGGCGCGGACTTCCTGCGGGGTGGCGGTGCTGATGCGCACGCCGAGGGCTTCGGCGAAAGGCATCAAGGCGATCAGCTGCTGTTGGTCGGTGCTGGTCACGGTTCCCCTTTGATCAGTGTGATGGCGGCGGTGACGAGTTCGGCGTTGTCGGCGGCGATCTGCCCGTTGGGCAGCCCGAGGGTGTCTTCCAGGCCGATGCGGGAGGCCAGACCTCGACGGGCGGCCACGGCCAGCACGGGCCAGGCTCCGGCGGCTTCGCCGTGCAGCAGGATCGGTGCGGGCGCCGGGTGCAGGCGGGCCAGCAGCGTTTCGGCGGTGGTGGCCGCTCCGCGGGCGGTGAGGTCGGTGACCTCGGCGAGGATGCGCAGCACCCGATTGCGGTGTGGGGAACGCTGGAACTGCTGGTCGGCGTCGGTACCGGAGTAGATGCCGGCTTCCACGCCGATGCCGCGTTCGAGCAGGACGGTGGCGACGTCGTCGGCGCCGGGTTCGTGCCAGTTGACCGAGGCGTGGTCGGGCAGCACGGTCCAGGCGCGGATGGCTCGGATGCGGGCGGTGGCGTCCGGGGCGGTCCAGGCTGCGGTGGTGACGCCGACCGGGATGCCGGGTGCTGCGGCGCGCACCGCGCGCAGGGCGGCAGCGACCAGGTGTGGGTCGAGGCTGTCGGTGCCGTCGGGGGCTTTGGGGTGCAGGTGGATGTCGGTGGCCCCGGCGGCGACGGCATCGGCGGCGGCTTTGGCCAGTTCCTCCGGTCGCACGGGCAGGTGGAAGTGCTCGCGTGGTGACCGGGCGCCGTTGAGGCAGACCTGCAGCATGGCCTGATTCTCCCCTGGTCCGGCGGATCCGCGGAAGTTGACGAACCCGTTTCGTGATCATCCGGCGAGTGTGGTGGGGGCGGCGGTTAGCGTGGATGGGTGTTGAGCAAACGGATCCTGCGGGGTGTGGCGGCCGGTGAGATCACCGAGGCCTACCTGCGCTGGCCCAGCCGGTTGGCCGAACCGGGCAGCCAGTTGAGCACGACCGTCGGGCTGATCAGCATCAGCGACGTGGATCGCATCGACCCCGCTGGGCTCACCGATGCCGATGCGCGGCGAGCTGGGTTCGGTTCGGCGGCGGGATTGCGGTCGTCGCTGGACAAGCACGGCCGGGGCGAGGTCTACCGCCTTGCGCTCACCTTCAACGGCCCTGCTCCGCAACCAGCGCAGCCGCCGGTGGTGCTGGGCGGGCGTGAGCGGGCCGCGATCGACCGGCAGCTGGCTCAGCTGGACGTGTCGGCTCCGCGTGGCCCGTGGACGCGGGAGGTGCTGGAGGTGTTGCGGCGGCAGCCGGGAATCCGCGCGGCGGAGCTGGCCTCCGAGCACAACCGGCCGGTCTCGCGCTGCAAATCCGACGTGTGGCGGCTGCGGGAACTCGGCCTCGTCGAACCGGTGGAGGCCGGGTTCGGGCTCTCCGCGCGCGGGCGCAGCTACCTCGACGGCTGACTCAGCGGGGGCGGATGATGCCGCGCTGCAGAGCGGTGGTGATGGCCGCGGTGCGGTTGTCGACGCCGAGCTTGTCGTAGATGTGCACCAGGTGGGTCTTGACGGTGGCTTCGCTGATGAACAGTGCTTTGGACAGTGCCCGGTTGGACATGCCCTGCGCCAGCAGCTGCAGGATCTCCACCTCGCGGGGACTCAATGCGGGTTGCGGGCGGCGCAGGTGCCCCAGCAGACGAGCCGCGACACCCGGGGCCAGCGCGGTCTGGCGTTGGGCAGCCAGCTGCACGGCCTGGCACAGCTCTTCGGGCGGGGCGTCTTTGAGCATGTAGCCGGTGGCGCCGGCTTCGACGGCGGTCAGGATGTCGGCGTCGGAGTCGTAGGTGGTCAGTACCAGCACCGGTGGCCCACCATCAGCGGTGATGCGGCGGGTGGCGCTCACCCCGTCCATGCCGGTGGGCATCTGCAGATCCATCAAGACGATGTCGACCTCGGTGGTGGCCAGGGCGTCGAGGGCGGCTTGCCCGTCGGTGGCTTCGGCGACCACGGTCATGTCCTCGCGGTCGTCGAACATCGCGCGCAGGCCGCGCCGCACCACGGGGTGGTCGTCGACGAGCAGGATGCGTAGTGGATCGGCCATCACCGGATCTCCTCGGGGGTCAGGGGCAGCCGGATCGCCACCGCAGTGCCGTCGCCAGGTGCGGACTCCACCGCCATCGACCCGCCCAGCGCGGTGACGCGTTCCCGCAGGCCGGTCAGCCCGTAACCACTGCCCTCCGCGGTCGGGCGCACCGTCGTGGGGTCGAATCCGGTGCCATCGTCGTAGATGTCGAGGGTGACCTCGGTGTCGAGGTAGCCGAGGGTCACCACCGCCGTGCCGGCGTGGGCGTGCCGGGCGACGTTGGACAGACTGGCCTGCGCCGCGCGCAGCAGCGCCACCTCGTAGCTGGAGGGCAACGCCACCGGTGCGCCGTTGGTGTGCAGATGGCAGTCGAGCTCGGTCTCGCGGGCGGTGTTGGCGCACAACCGCTCCAGCGCCTGCGGTAGACCGGCGTCGCTGAGCGAGGGCGGGCGCAGGTCCCGGACGAAACGACGGGCTTCGTCGAGGTTGTCGGCGGCGGTGCGGTGGGCTTCGGTGATGCGGGCGCGGGCCTTGTCGGTTTCGGGTGGCAGGGCGGATTCGGCGGCGCGCAGCAGCAGGACGATGCTGGACAGGCCCTGGGCGAGGGTGTCGTGGATTTCCCGCGCCAGACGTTCGCGTTCGGCGGCTACCCCTGCCTGGTGCTGGGTGGTGGCCAGCTCAGCGCGGGTGCGGGTGAGGTCGTCGATGAGGTCTTGGCGGCGCTGGCTCTCGGCGTAGATGGCCGCATATCCCCAGGTGATGACCACGGCGACACCGGATCCCATGATCGGGCCGAGTACCATGCCCACGCTCCACGAGCCGGTGTGCCAGCCTTGGGCGGCCACGACGAGCACGGTTACGACCACCACCGCCACCAGCGCGTGCCGCCCGCGCAGCAGGTGCAGGTGCAGGAAGAACAGCGGGAACGCCAGCCAGGAGAAGTCCGGGCTGATGACCAGCAGCCCCGCCCAGACCGCGGTGACCACCGCCAGCCAGCTCATCGCCAACCATCGGCGATGCAAAGCAGGACGCAGCAGCGCGCCGGCACCGTAGACGGCCGTCAGCAGCAGGGCTCCACCCGTGGCCAGCCAGCCGATCAGCCCGGTGGGCTGGGGCAGCCAGGCCCGCGTGGTGGCGATGACCAGCAGCAGCAGGAAGCCGGCGTGGAAGGCCAGGCGCACCAGCCGCAGGACCGTGGCCAGGCCAGGACCGGGCGAGGAGGACCTGTCAGGCACGGCCGAAACACTAGTTGCTGTCCCCCGCTCATCCTGCACAGCGCTCACCAGGACCTTTCTAGTCATCGCGAGCACGGCCCGGCATCGTTCGTTCGGTTGAGTTCGAGCTGCACCTGGTGGTGGTCGGCGAATCAATCCGAGCTGCGATGGCAGCAGCGTCCGAGGCGGCGAAGCTGGAAGCCGCAATCGACCACAACCGGAAAGCAGAACACCTGTGTTCCTCGCCATCCGCGACATCCGCTTCGCCAAGGGGCGGTTCGCTCTCATGGGTTCGGTGGTCGGGCTGATCACGCTGTTGATCGTGCTGCTGTCGGGGCTGACCGCGGGCTTGGCCCACCAGTCCACCTCGGCTATCACGCAGCTGCCCGCCACCCACATAGCCTTCGGCGCCGCCACCGGGCAGGCACCGGAGAAGTCCTTCGCCGACTCCACCATCACCCAGGACCAGCTGGGCGCCTACCGCGACTCGCCCGGTGTGCGGTGGGCCGAGCCGCTGGGCATCACCCAGACCCGCCTGGACACCCCTGCTGGGAGTGCCGCCGCCACCATCTTCGGGGTGCAACCGGGTGCGGGCTTGGCCCCCGCCGACGTCGCACCGGGATCGGTGCTGGTCAGCCGTGAACTCGCCGAGGACAACGGGCTGAGCGTGGGGCAGCACGTGCAGGCCGGGACCGAGCAGTTGACCGTCAGCGGGATCGTTGAGGACACCTACTACAGCCACACACCGGTGGCGTGGACGACGCTGGACACCTGGTCGCAGCTGCGGCCGCCCAGTGCTGATGCCGCAGTGGCCACCGTGATCGCCGCAGAACTCGCCGATCCGGTGGCTGCCGACACCGCTGCCGGGACCGCCTCGGAGACGGTGGCGGGCAGCTTGTCGGGTATCGGTTCCTACTCCTCCGAGCACGGGTCGCTGCTGATGATGCAGAGCCTGCTGTACGCGATCTCGGCGCTGGTCATCGGTGCGTTCATGACCGTGTGGACCATTCAGCGCAGCGGCGACATCGCCGTGCTCAAGGCTCTGGGTGGTGCGACCGGGTACCTGCTGCGCGATGCACTGGCCCAGTCGGTGATCGTGCTGCTGCTCGGTACCGGGCTCGGGGGCGCGGTGGGTGTCGGTTTGGGTGCCGCCGCCGCGCAGGTCGTGCCGTTCCAACTCACCGCTGCCACGACCGTGCTGCCCGTCGCGTTGATGATCGTGCTGGGCATGATCGGTGCCGTCCTGGCGGTGCGGCGCATCACCTCCGTCGACCCGCTGACCGCGCTGGGAGCTGCCCGATGAGTCTCGTGCTGACCGATCTGCGTGTGACCTACTCCGATGGGGATCGGGTGCTCACCGCCTTGGACGAAGTGAACCTGCGGGTGGACGCCGGGCAGCTGGTGGCCGTGGTGGGCCCGTCGGGCTCGGGCAAGTCCAGCCTGCTGGCTGTGGCCGCCACCCTGTTGCGCCCCGACTCCGGCCGGGTCGTCATCGACGGCGTCGACGCCGGTGGACTCTCGGCCGCCGGTCGCGCCCGGCTGCGGTTGGACAAGGTCGGCATCGTCTTCCAGCAACCCAACCTGCTGGCGTCGCTGACCGCCGTCGAGCAGATCCTGGCGGCCCACCACATGCGTGGCACATCGGTGCGCCAGCAGCGGCGCGCCGCTGCTGAACTGCTGGCTGCTGTGGGGCTTGACGGCAAGCAGCACCGCCGCCCGCACCAGCTCTCCGGAGGCGAACGCCAGCGGGTCAACATCGCCCGCGCGCTCAGCGGCCAACCCTCGGTACTGCTGGTCGACGAACCCACCGCCGCACTCGACCACGACCGCGGCCGCCAGATCGTCGAACTGCTCGCCGACGTCACCCGCCAGCACCAGGTCGCCACCGTCATGGTCACCCACGACACCGAGCACCTCGAGCACGCCGACGAGGTCGTGGAGATGCGCGACGGGCGACTGAGCATGCTGAGCACCCACCGCTAACCCGCGTGGTGCCGCCGGATGACCTGGCGGCACCACGCCGTGCGGTCAGTAGCAGGTGCCCATCGCCTCGCGCACCTCCGACAGGGTCTCCTCGGCCAGGGCGTTGGCCCTCTCGTTGCCTTGACGCAGGACCTCGCGCAGGTGGGTGCGGTCGGTTGCGAACTCCGCCCGCCGTGCCCGCAGCGGCGCCAAGTGCTCGTTGACCGACTCGGTGACCACCTTCTTCAACAGTGCCGCACCACCCGAGCCGATCTCCTCAGCCAGCTCCTGCGGATCCCGCCCGCTGCACAACCCCGCCAGCAGCAGCAAGCTCGACACCTCCGGGCGGGCCTGCGGGTCGTAGGTGATGTGACGCTGCGAATCGGTCTTCGCGCCGCGGAGCAACCGGGCCGTCTCATCGGCGGTCGACGACAGCAGGATCGCGTTGCCGCGGCTCTTGCTCATCTTCGTCCCATCAGTGCCCAGCAACAACGGCGCGGACGACAGCAGCGCCTCGGGCTGCGGGAACAATGGGCGGTAGCGGTCGTTGAAGCGGCGCGCGATGGTGCGCGTGAGCTCCAGGTGGGGCAGCTGGTCCTGTCCCACCGGCACCAGGTTGGCCTTGCAGAACAGGATGTCGGCGGCCTGGTGCGCGGGATAGGTGAACATCAGCCCGCTGACCGCAGCCTGCCGCGAATGCGTGATCTCGTCCTTGACCGTCGGGTTGCGGCTGAGCTCGGAGACCGACACCAGGCTCAAAAACGGCAGCAGCAGCTGGTTGAGCGCCGCCACCGCGCTGTGGGTGAAAATCGTGGCCTGCTGCGGATCGATACCGGCCGCCAGGTAGTCCAGCACCAGGTCCTCGACCCGCTGCTCCAGGTGTTCGGCAATGTCGCGGTCGGTGAGCACCTGGTAGTCGGCGATGATCACCATCATCTCCACGCCCTGGTCCTGCAGCCGAACCCGGTTGTGCAGGGTGCCGAAGTAGTGGCCCAGGTGCAGCAGACCGGTGGGGCGGTCGCCGGTGAGCACCCGGAACTGCTGGGGCTGCTGCTGGATCAGTTCCTCCAGCTCAGCGCTGCGCCGCGCGGCTGGGGCCGTTTCGATCAGGCTGGTCATGGTTCTCCCGAACTCCCTTCGCTGGGCCTCGGCCGAAAGCCCCGCTGGGATCGTGGAAGAAACACGAAAAAGGGCCGTTCAACCGAACGGCCCGAATTGATGTCGTGCACACTTGGCGGCCGCTCCTAACCGGAGCGCCACCAACCCTGACACGAACTGCGAATCACGCCCGCCACTGTAACACCTCGTGTCGTGCGGTCAGTCCAAGGCGAACGTCATCGACGTCTGTGCGGTGGTGAAACCGAGCTGCTCATAGCGGCGCTGCGCGGTGTTGTCGAGGGTGACCGCCAGCCCCATCACCAACCAGCCCTGCGCCGCGGTGAGAGCCAGCGCGCGGCGCAGCAGGATGCCGCCCAACCCCGCGTAGGCAGCACCGGGACGGCGGAACACATCCCCGATCCAGGCCGTGCCGTTGAAGTCGTTGACCACTAACCCCGCCACCACCTCGTCGTCGCCGTCGACGACCAGCGCGCTGGCCTCCAGCACCGGACCCAGCACCCGACCGCTCAACAACGGCTGGATCATCTCGGTCAGCAACTGCTGATCACTGCCGTCGATCCAGTCGGGATGCCCCGGCGGGTAGGCCTCGCGCCACGCCGGCAGCACCGCGCTGGCCGGACGATCACACGGCACCACCCGCAGCGGCGCCTCCGGTACCACCTCGGCCCACTGCGGTGGAGGTGGATCGTCGCGCAGGTCGCGGTACATCGTCGCCGCGTGGCGCACCCTGCGCGCACCGGTCTGCAGCAGCTGCTCGCCGAGCTGTTCGGAGACGCCGACCCGCCAGCCGGGCAACTCCGCCGAGAGCACCTCGCGCACCGCCGGGCCGCTGGCCTCCAGCACTCGCGCCAGCCGAGGCACACCGATCACCGGCGCGTAGGACACCGTTGTGGTGTCCTGACGCAACACCACAACACCGTCCGCAGCACCGTCTTCGCGCAGCACCCGCCAATGTCTACACCGCAATCCCCGCCCCATGCAATGGGATTTCCGCGCCCACCCAACAACGTTGACGCCCACGCCCGCGACACTAAGATCAACAACATCATGAAGAACTGACCCCGGCCCGAGGCTTTCCGCGACCAGCTCGCGTCGAACAACACCCGCCGCGGCTCGACGGCGGGGTGTGGGCCACCCCGGACCTGCACGCCGGTCACATCAACTCCAGAGAGGGCCTTGTGCCGATAGACCCCCGCCTGCGCGACCGCGTCGCCCTGATCACCGGCGCCAACAGCCCGCTGGGCATCGGCGCGGCCATCGCCCGCGCCCTGGCCCGCCAAGGCAGCAAAGTCGTGCTCGCCTCTCTCCCCGAAACACCCCTGAGCACAGCGATCATCGGCGCGGACGCCACCTACGGCAACGCCAAGGCCACCGACACCGACCACGTGCGCGACGCACTGCGCGCCGACGGAGCCGACGCCGAATCCCTGGCCATCGACCTCGCCGACCCCGCAGCCCCGCGAACGATCTTCGATCACGCCGAAACCGTCTTCGGCCCGGTGGAGATCCTCATCAACAACGCCGCGCATTGCGTGCCCGACACCTTCCAACCCGAGCCGGTGCGCGGACTGGTCACCATCGACGCCGCCGGACTCGACGCCCACCACGCGGTCAACACCCGCGCACCCGCGCTGCTGATGGCCGAGTTCCACCGCCGCCACCTGCGCCGCAAAGCCCGCTGGGGACGCATCATCAACATCTCCACCGACGCCGCCTCCGGTGCCGCCGACGAGATCTCCTACTGGGCCACCAAGAACGCGCTGGAATCGTTGAGCCGCTCGGCCGCCATCGAACTCGGCCCCACCGGCACCACCGTCAACATCATCTCGCCCGGCCCGGTGCAAACCGGCTGGCTCAACGACGATCTCGCCGACCGCGTCGCCGAACTCAGTCCCCTGGGCCGCATCGGACGCCCCGACGACATCGCCGACCTGGCCGTCTTCCTGGCCTCCCACCAAGCCCGCTGGATCACCGGCCAAACCATCTACGCCGGCGGCGGCAAACGCATGCTCTGAGCTGGAGTTCGTGGTGCTGCCCGGCCTTTCGCGCGGGCAGCACCACGAACTCCGCCGCTGTTCACCGGCGGATCGAGATCAGGCCTCTCACTCGCGGAACCAGCCGGCCCGGAACACCGGGGCATCCCCGGCCACCGCGCGCTGACACCAGTCCGCGACACCCGCACCCACTTGCTCGGGTGTGAGCTGCGAGGTGTCCAGAACCGTCATCGCCCACTCCGGGCCCGGCCCGCGACCGACCCACCGCTCCCAGCGCATCTCGGGCCAGGAATCGGTGGTGACTGCCTCCGGAACGTGCCCGGGATCAGTGGCAGGACTTGGGACCCGAGTCAGCTGAGGCGGAAGAAGAACTGTGCTGCATATAGGGCGCAACCGGCGAGGATCTCCACTGATTTTCCCGACCGCCTCAGAAAACCTGAATGTTGAGGGGGCAAGCACTTGCTACCGTCCTGATCATGACGCGACTGGCCGATGTCGGTGACTACCGCAGGTTCTGGACCGCATCGACCACCTCGATCTTCGGCGCCTACGTCACCAGCCTCGCCCTGCAGATCCTGGCCGCGGTCACCCTGCACGCCACCGCCACCGAACTCGGGCTGCTCAACGCCGCCCGCTGGCTGCCCTACCTGCTGCTGGGCCTGTTCGTCGGCGTCCTGGTCGACCGCTACCGCAGCAAACCCATGCTGGTCGGCGCCGACCTCGCCCGCGCGGCCCTGCTGTGCGCGATCCCGATCCTGCACGCCACCGGGCTGCTCACCCTGCCGGTGCTCATCGCCTTCGCCGCCCTGCTCGGCGTGCTCTCACTGTTCTTCGACGCCGCCGACCAGGCCTTCCTGCCTCGCCTGGTGCCGGTGGAGATGCTGACCTCGGCCAACGCGCGGCTGGAACAATCCCACGCCGTCGCCCAAACCACGGGGCCGCTGCTGGCCGCCGCGCTGGTCAAAACGATCGGCGCACCGCTGGCCATCCTCGTCGACGCGCTGTCCTACCTGATCTCCGGTGTGCTGCTGGCCCGCATCCGCACCCGCGAGAACGCCGCACCCCGCGCAACCCGTCGCAGCGCGCTCACCGAACTACGCGAAGGAACCGCCTGGGTCTACCGGCACCGGATGCTGGCACCCCAGTCGCTGGCCGGGCACCTGTGGTTCCTCGCCCACAGCATGCTCACCACCGTCTTCGTCCTCTACGTGCTGCGCGCCCCCGACGGACTGGGCCTCAGCGAATTCCAGCTCGGCATCACCTACGCCTGCGCCGGAGCCGGGGCGTTGCTGGGCGGAGCGCTGGCCAACCGCAGCGGCCAACGGTTCGGCGCGGGACGCACCGTGGTCACCACCCGCCTGCTCATGCCGCTGCCGTGGCTGCTGGTGCCCCTCACCGGCCCCAGCCCGGTGGCGATCGTGGTCCTGGGGGCCTCGCAGCTGTCGTTCTGGGTGCTCATGGGTTTGGAAGGCCCCAACGAGATGGCCTACCGACAAGCCATCACCCCGGAACGACTG
This sequence comes from Saccharopolyspora sp. NPDC002376, assembly GCF_053593195.1. Classification (NCBI taxonomy): domain Bacteria; kingdom Bacillati; phylum Actinomycetota; class Actinomycetes; order Pseudonocardiales; family Pseudonocardiaceae; genus Saccharopolyspora; species Saccharopolyspora sp. NPDC002376. The sequence continues at coordinate 269,030 of NZ_JBSFBZ010000001.1, read as the reverse complement.
CAGGGCCGGGTGAACACCACCATCCGCTCGCTCAACCGCAGCGCGATCGTCATCGGAGCTCCCCTCGGCGGGCTCATCGCCGACGCCGCCGGCTACCGCGTCGCACTGTGGGTCGGCATCGGCGGTCTGATCGCCTCTGCCGCCGTCCTCACCGCCTCCCCGTTTCGCCACGCCACCATCCCGACCTCGGTACCCGCGACCTGAACCTGCGCAGGTCGACGGGCCGGGGCTCGTCGAGCAGAATGATCACAACGCGAGCACTGGCAGCATCCGCCCGTGCCACCGGCACTTCGACGTGGCGTGCCATTTCCACTTCCCGCCGACCACGACACCAGCGTGACCGGAGATCCCGCGCAGCACCTGACGACCACGCGCACGCAGCCCAGCAGCCTCAAGCCCGGCTGGACGCCGTACCCCTCCTACGTCGCGAGATTCCAGCCGCACGTAAACCGCGTCGCCATGGCCTACCTGGGCGCGCAGTACCCCGGTGACGGTCCGCCTCCGGAACCAGTTCGCGCCGCACTCACCGATCTCGCCGCGGCCTGCGCGACGCCCGACGGTCCCAGCCACACCGATCGGGCCAGCTACCTCGACGAACGCGGCTACACCACCCTCGTCACGATCGCCTACTGGGACGACATGACCCGCTACGACAGCTGGTTCACCACGGCCCGCGAGAGGTGGCTCGGCGACCACCACATGAGCTGCGAAGCCATCTTCGGCGCGGCGATGCGGCACCTGTCGACCCTCGGTTCGGCCGCGCGACTGCGGCTCTACCACGAGGTCACAGTGGCAGCAGCCGAGGAACAGCACTTCGAGTACCTCGGCTGCCACCCCGACACCGGCCTGCTCGCGGTCGCCCGGACCGCGACGTGAGCCGCCAGGTTCGACGCCTGCCAGCTACCGTGGCCTGGTGAACAGCCAGCCGGTGCCCGGCGGAGTGGTGCACGAACTACCTGCCGATCTACGCGAAGCGTTGATCGAGAACGCCACCGCGCTCGACGCGTGGAACGACATCACGCCCTTGGCCCGCAACGAGTTCATCTGCTGGGTCGAGGACGCCAAGCAGGAGAAGACCCGTCAGCGCCGCATCCGCCGGACGCAGGAGGAACTGGAGGAAGGTCAGCGCCGCCCCTGCTGCTGGCCGGGGTGCAAACACCGCGAGCGCACCGGCAGCTAGGCAGGAGCTCAGGCCGGGCGGGCGCGAGAGGTCAGCAGCTGCATCGCAAGACCGGCCAGCACCGTGCCCATGAAGTAGCGCTGCACCCGCAGCCAGCCCGGCCGCCGCGACAACAACGACGACACCGATCCCGCGGTCACCACGATCAGCGCGTTCACCGACACCGCCACCACGATCTGCACCACGCTCAACACCAAGCTCTGCGCCGCCACAGCACCCCGTGCCGGATCGACGAACTGCGGCAACAGCGACACGTAGAGCACCGCGATCTTCGGATTGAGCAGGTTGGTCACCAATCCCATCGCGAACAACCGGCCCGGACCGTGCTCGGGCACTTCCGCCGAGGCGAACACCAATACCCCACCCGGCCGCACCGCCTGCCAGGCCAACCACGACAAGTACGCCGCACCGGCGACCTGCACGGCCGTGTAGAGCGCGGGCACCAGCGTGAACACCGCGGCGATACCTGCCGAGGCGGCCGCGGCGTAGACCAGGAAACCCACGGCGACACCGGCCAGCGACACCAGCCCGGCACGGCGACCCTGCGTCAACGACCGCGACACCAGGTAGAACATGTTCGGCCCCGGGGTGAGCACCAGCCCCAACGCCACCACCCCGATCCCGGCCACCGCACCAACACTGACCACCACGCACCTCCACACGTTGCGCAGGTGACGCTAAGCGGCCCCATCACCAGCACGAACGGCCAATTCCACGGAACTGGCCTTCGGCGCAGGGAGTCATCCGTAGGTCGGGTACTGCGGCCAGCCTTCGGGGCTGTCCTCCCAGTCCTGCTGGCGCCCGTAGACGGTGCGGTCCATGAAGTGCGCCACCGGCAACACCGCCTCGGTGCCACGAGCCGTGGTCATGTACGTCAGGTACGGCTTGCCGTCCTTGAGCAGGTAGTAGGAGTAACCCGGCCGCAGCTCCTCGCCGCCTTGCTCGTCCGGCCGCGTCCAGCCCCAGTCGTAGTGGTAGGAGGTCTGCCCGGACGAGACCCACAGGTGCGGCCAACCCCGCTCGGCGCGCCAGGCCTCGAGCTTGTCGATCGGTGCCTGCGAGATCATCGCGAACGCGATCGCCTCGTCGAACAGCCGCTGCATGGTGGCGGGCAGGTTGTCCACCGCCCACGTGCAGCTCGGGCACCCCAGGTCCCAGTCAGGGCCGAACATCACGTTCTGCACCACCAGCAGGTACTTGTCGCCGAACAGCTCGGTCAGCCGCACCAGGCCGTCGGGGCCGGTGAACACGTAGTCGTCCACCTCGACCATCGGAAGACGGCGGCGACTCGCCGCGACCCGGTCGTTGTGCCGCGTGACTTCCTTCTCCGCCGCCACCTGCTCCGCCAGCGCTGCGTCGAATCGCTCGCGGCCGACGATCTCCGGAGCGGCATGCGGCTGATCCTGCTTGGTCACGGTTCCGCCTCCTATCGGTGATCTACCAGGCCGTGCACAAGGCCCACCAGCTCAGACCGCGCAACCAGCGCGAACTCATCGCCGCTTCTGCAGCTCGTTGGGGATGCCCACCGGACGGTGTCCAGGATTTCCCATCCGATGAACAAAAGCGCTGGTCAGGTTCGCGAAAACACCCGCGCTGTGGCCAACGTCTGCGGCGACAAGCTCGAAGGAACGAATCTCTTCTCTGTACGCCCAGCCCGCTCCGCCCGAGCTGGACCGAACGATGGAGGACCTCCACAACGAGGTGAACGCTGCCTTCGGCGAGGAAACCCAGTCCCTGATCGCCACCCTCGGACCACCGGACGCCGGCGTCAGCATTGCCAAAAACGGAGTGCCAGTGCCTCACCAGGAGCGACTACTGCTGGATGGGCTGCCTCGGCAGCAAGGACTGCAAGCGGGTGGGCGGATGCGGAGCCGGCCGGCTCTACACCTGCAACGGATGGTGCGAAGGCCCCTGATCCGGGTGTGCTCGCGACACCGCCGCCTGATGGCCGACGGGACTCCCGGACCCGCCGACGATCGGGCACAGCTAGGTGGATTGCCCCTTGAAGCGCGTTCCGACCGGCCGTCCCTCGCGCACCACCAGCGGTTTCACCCGAACAACCCCAGGTGTGGTGCTAGGGCAGCGCAAGTCACCCCGGGCGTGGTGATCGTCGGCGGGCTGAATCGGTCCTGCGACTTGTCCACTGTGATCCGTGGCGTGCCCGCCGCAGCGCTTCGGCGCTGGCGATAGCATCCGAGCTAGGCAATCACCCGGCGAGCAGGAGAACGAAACCTCATGACCAAAGCTCCCGTCACCGTGACCGTCACCGGTGCGGCCGGTCAGATCGGCTACGCGTTGCTGTTCCGGATCGCTTCCGGTCAGCTCATCGGGCCCGACACCCCGATCAAGCTCCGCTTGCTGGAGATCCCGCAGGCGGTCAAGGCGGCCGAGGGCACCGCGATGGAGCTCAACGACTGCGCCTTCCCGCTGCTGGAGAGCATCGACATCACCGACGACGCGCGCACCGCCTTCGACGGCACCAACGTCGCGCTGCTGGTCGGCGCCCGCCCGCGCGGCAAGGGCATGGAGCGCGGTGACCTGCTGGAGGCCAACGGTGGCATCTTCAAGCCGCAGGGCGAGGCCATCAACGCCGGCGCCGCTGACGACGTGCGCGTGCTGGTGGTCGGCAACCCGGCCAACACCAACGCGCTGATCGCCCAGGCCCACGCGCCGGACGTGCCGGCCGAGCGGTTCACCTCCATGACCCGGCTGGACCACAACCGGGCGCAGACCCAGCTGGCGCAGAAGCTGGGCGTGTCGGTCTCCGACATCAAGAAGCTGACGATCTGGGGCAACCACTCCGCCACCCAGTACCCGGACCTGTTCCACGCCGAGGTCGGCGGCAAGATCGCTGCCGAGCAGGTCGAGCAGTCCTGGCTGGCCGACGAGTTCATCCCCACCGTCGCCAAGCGCGGCGCGGCCATCATCGAGGCCCGCGGTGCCTCCTCGGCGGCTTCGGCGGCCAACGCCGCGATCGACCACGTGCACACCTGGGTCAACGGCACCCCCGAGGGTGACTGGACCTCCGCCGGGGTCGTCTCCGACGGCTCCTACGGCGTGCCGGAGGGCCTGATCTCCTCGTTCCCGGTCACCGCCCGCGACGGCAAGTTCGAGATCGTGCAGGGCCTGGAGATCGACGAGTTCTCCCGCACCCGCATCGACGCCTCGGTCAACGAGCTGGTCGAGGAGCGCGACGCGGTCCGCGAGCTCGGCCTGATCTGAGCCCACGCTGTGGGGCCGCACCTCGATACAAGAGGTGCGGCCCCACAGTGCTTCCAGCGCCTGTTCTCCTAGGACGGGCTCGCGAAAACCGGGTAGTGGTCCGAGAAGTCGGTGTAGGTGTAGGTCTGGCCCCACGAAGTCACCGACCACTCCGGCGAGTGCACCGCGCGGGTCTCGTTGACCCACTCCTGCGGTCCGTGCCCGGTCAGCGGGAGTACGTGGTCCAGCCGCCGACTCGGTGAGTCCGGCGCCTGGTCGGCCGCGACCGAGTTGGTCGCCGGGTCGTAGGTCCACGATCCAACCCCCAGACGTGCCGGGATCAAATCCTGTTGCCACCGCACCCGCCGGACCAGCAACATCGACCCATGGACCACCCCGCTGAGGAGATCACCCTGGACACGGCGGTGCTGCGTCGATGGCGCACCAACGACCTCGACGAAATGCACCGCGTGGTCAACCAATCCCTGCCCCACCTGCGCCCGTGGATGCCGTGGGCGGCCGGGGACTACACGCTGGAGGTCGCCACGCAGTTCCTGCGGGACTGCCGCCGCAACTGGCGCACCGGCAAGGCCTTCACCTACGCCATCACCGTCGACGGCGCCATCGTCGGCTGCATCAGCCTCGAACGCCGGATCGCTTCCACCGGCCTGGAGATCGGCTACTGGCTGCACCCCGACCACACCGGCCGCGGCCTGGCCACCACCAGCGCCGCCGCGCTCGTCGACCAAGCATTGGCCCTGCCCGACGTCGACCACGTCGAGATCTGGCACGACGCGGCCAACGCCGCCAGCCAGGCAGTCCCGCAACGCCTCGGCTTCACCTGCGTCGACCGCCGCACCCCGACCCGCGCCCCTGCCAGCCCCGGCGAAGTCGGCATCGACGTCATCTGGCGCCTGACCCGCTGAACACTCAGGTCCCGGTCGGGCGCTCACCCATCCGGGCGGGCTGCAGCAGCGAAATCACGTTGCCATCGGGATCGGTGAACGACGTCGCGCGGCCCCACGGCATCTCCTGCGCGTCCCCGGCCTGCACTCCCGTCGCCCGCAGCTCGACGACATCAGCCTCGACGTCAGAGGTGTGGAACTGCAGGTGCACCGGACCGTTGAGCTCGCGACCGGCCACGGGGAAGTCCACCAGCACCACCCCGCTGGGTGAGCCGGGCGGGGCGACCATGACGAATCGGCCGTGCGGTCCGGTCACGTCGGCCACCAGCTCGAAACCGAGCACGTCGACGTAGAAGGCGCAGGCCTTGGCCTGATCGTCCACTGGAACGGACACGAACTGCAGACGAGAGATGTGCATGACGACACGGTAAACCGATCGCGCGCACCTACAATTCGAACGCGAAGTGCGGCCGTGACCAGGTGATCTCCCCCTCCGGGGGCACCGTGCCGACCAGCTGGGCACCCACCGACCGGTAGAAGCCCTCCGACGGCGGGTGCGACACCACGTGCAGCCGCTTCAACCCCCGCGCACGCGCCTGCTCGCAGGCGTCGGCGAACAGCAGACGCCCGATGCCGAGGCCTTGTGCCGCGTCGTCGACGAACAGGAAGTCGATCTCGCCCTCACCGGTGGTGCCGCGCCCCGGAACCATCACGGTGTGAAAGCCCAGCGTCCGCCCGTCCTCATCGCGGGCCACCCGCACCAGGTGCTGTGCGAGGTAGTCGGCGTCGAGACCCGGCTCGGCCACCATGGCCCGGTAGTGCCCGTCGTAGGCGCTGCTGGTGCGCACGATCCGCGTCAGCTCCTCGGTGTCGCCGATCGTCGCGTCGTCCACGTTCGTCGTCATGGAACGCAGTCAACACCACCCCACGACACCGACCGCAGTCCGGTAGCAGCACCGCTTCCAACGTTCCACAGTGGATTCAAAGCCAGCTGCGGGTGCAGTCGCCGCCCGCGCTGCGCCACACCCGGTCGGCGACCTGCTGTACCGCATCGACGCCGACCATCGGGTCACCGCCGCGGCGGTGCGCCACCTCGCCGCCGATGATCGTCTCGATCACATCGGCGCTGGTCGCGGCGAAGGCGACCACGTCGCGCACCGTCGACAGCCGGCCGTCCAGCACCGGTCGCAGCCCTGGCCGGTCCAGGTCGTGCACCGCCAGATCGGCGCGCTTGCCGACCTGCAGGCCGCCGCGATCGGCCTCGCAGCTCATCACCTGTGCACCACCGAACGTGGCCAGCTCGATCACCTCGCCCCGCGCAACGCGCCAGGGCTACGACGCCGGCGGGCAGGAGTAAGTACCAGGAGCCGACCAGGGCGCTGGTCGGCTTGCATGCCACCGCCTTCGTCAGCCGGTTCGCGGCGGCCGGGTCTGTTCCGGGGAACGCTCGGCAAGTCACGGGATTGCTGCGGGCATGGCGGAGTGTTGAGCCATCGTGCCTGTTCCCGTACGGCGTCAGGCGGGTGTGTGGCCACACGGCGGCTGCCCGCCACGGAGGACGTGGCGGGCAGCGGTTGTTCGCTGGGAGCGGGTTTCTATGAGGCCGAGAGTGTGGTGCGGGTGCCGCGGCGCCACACGTCACGCAGGTTGAGGGTGTCGCTGATCGTGGTGGTGGGGTCGCCGTCCACGAGCAGCAGGTCGGCCCGCAGGCCCTCGGCGATGCGGCCACGGTCCTCCAGGCCGAAGCGACGTGCTGGGGTAAGGGTCGCCGCGCGGAGGGCCTGGATCGGGGTGAGGCCGTCCTGGACGAGGTACTGGAGCTCCTGGTGGACGCTGGCACCGTGGACCACACCGCCCATGAACGGCAGTGGCAGGGGGCTGCGTCGGTGCCCGCCATCAGGTCGGCGCCAGCGTCGTGCAGGGCCTTGACCGATGCCAGGACGTCCTCCAGTTTGCCTTGCGGGTAGCGGTTGTAGCTGCTGTTCATCCAGGCGCCGTCAACAGACCTCCGCTGCCGCCAGTTACGTAAGGCCACCGTGCGACCGGGCCCGCCATGCCCGCGTCAGCAGGCCGCTACCCCATCGCCTCCGACTCCGTCATGCGCGGCGCCATGCGTCATCACGCACGAGACCTCTCCATCTGACAGGCGGGCCAGGCTTGGAGTGTCGGCAAACAATCGTTTGACGACAGGTGCGACCGACGTCCAATGAACCCGCACAATCCGAGGGTTCGCGGCGGCTCGAACCCAATCGGATCCGATGCTGATTGATGACAGGTAGGGGCCGATCCTCCGTACGGAAGGGGCCCTCGGTGGCGAACCTGGTCTACAAGCGCGTCTCGACCGACCAGCAGTCGACGGCCCGGCAGAACCTCGTCCTTCACGAGGCCGGGATCGAGGGCCGCTCCATCGCCGCCCTCGCCCGCGACCACGACGTCAGCCGCGGCGCCATCCGCACCGCCATCGCCGACCTCCTGCCCGAGTACACGGCCGCCGTCCCGGACACCTCGACCCCGGAACTGCCGGTTGTCCTCGACATGCCGCGTGGCGTTCGCGTGTCTCGCTGACGTGGCTGTGCACCCGCACCCCGAGCTCACCGGCCCAGGTGGCCAGCTCGCCCAGCGCCTCGTCGGTGTTGTGCGGGTCGTTCTCGTTGAGCCCGGAGAGCATCATCTCGGCCCCGGTGTCACGCACCCGCGCCAGGGTCTCCCGCCAGCCGGGCTCACCGGGCAGCACCGCGACCACGCAGGGAAGTCCCAGTTCAGCGGCCTGCAGCGCGGCGATCTCGGGGTCGAGGTACTCGTGCAGGCAGCCGAAGGTCGTGCCCGAGCCCATGGTCTCGGCCAGGGTCAACCTGGCCCCGATCTCCAGCGCCTCGCGGTCGCCGCACAGCACTTCGTAGAGGCGCTCGATGAGCGGGCTGCGGTCGTTGTCGTCGATGGTGATCGAGGCGAACGCCGTGCGCATCAGCACCGGGGTCGGGTGCAGGTGAGCGTTGATCAGCCCAGAGACACCACCCTCGTGGGCCGCGCTTGTTGCCGGGTGCTGCGGTCGATGCGCGTGATGCGGCCGCCGGTGAAGGCGATGTCACCGACGAACGGTTCATCACCGGCGCGCCCGCTGATCACCCACACATCCCGCAGCACCCGTTCCACAACCAGTCCTCTCATCGACTGACCACGCAACCAGACTATTGCGACGATCAACCGATTTTCCCGCCGGCGAAAGCCGATTCCCGGGAACGTGCGTGAAACGCGGTAGCGTGGTGGCGTGCCCAGCCCGATCCGCCTGCTGCGCAGCGCAGCACTGTCCGATGTGGCCGAATACGCCTACGGCGCCGTCGTGCCACCCGATTCCCACCTGGTCTTCGCCGCGGGAGCCTGCCCGCTCGACGCCGATGGGGCGACCGTGGCGGTCGGTGATTACGCCGGCCAGGCGCGCCAGATGATGCGCAACCTCGAAACCGCCTTGGCCGAAGCGGGAGCCGCACTGTCCGATGTGGTCAAGACGACCGTCTACGTGGCCAGCAGCTCCCAGCAGGACCTGGTCACCGCCTGGGCAGTGGTGCGCGATTACTTCGGCGACCACGACCCGCCCAGCACCCTGCTCGGCGTGACGGTCCTGGGCTACGCCGACCAGCTGGTCGAGATCGACGCGCTGGCCGCCCTGCCCTCCGACTGATCCGGGCGTCAGCGGGTGACGTCGGTGATCGGCACCCCGTGTTCGTCGTTGAAACGGGCCAGGACCAGGTCGTTGCTGGTTTCCTTCGCCTCGACGAGTTCGTCGCGGGTGACTCCGACGGCCGTGACGAACTCGACCCGGCCGTTGGTGGTGTCGATCGCACCGAGCTGCGGGTCGGTGATGAACGCCAACGCGGTGATCCGGCTGCTGTCCGGGCCGAGCGCGCCGGCCACGCCCATCCGGTGTCCGTCGGCGAACGGGCGTCCTTCGTCGAAGACGTACTCACCGAGGCTGACCAGTGTCTGCAGGGCCCAGCCGGGCGGCAGCTCGTCGTCGTCTTCGCGGGGCACGCGCATCGTCAGCTCGAACCCCAGCCCGCTGGAGCGCAAGTCGAGGCCGAGCAGCGGCTCGGGAATCCCGTCGGTCTGCGGTCCGTCGTCAGGTGCCGGCATCATCGGCCCGGAATCGAGGACACCGTCGAGGTCGCTGAAGCCCCAGGTGATGAGCAGCCAGCAGCCGTCCGCGCGGTGCGCGCTGATCTCCTGCACGCCCGTACCCATCGCGGCCCCGGTCGACCAGCGCAGCGGCTGCTCGCCGGGCACCAGGGTCTCGAGCGCGGCGACGATCGCCTTGCGGCTGCCTTCTCGCGGTTCCGGCACATCCACCTGCAGAAACACCTCGAACAGTCCGCCCCAGAACGTGTCGGGGGCCAGCGCCCGCTCGTCCAGGGATGTCAGCTCGGCGATGAGCTTCTCGGTGTACGGGCGGGCTTCCTCAGCGGAGGCGCCCGCCATCTCCTTGCTGCGCAGCTCGATCCGGTAGAGGAACTCCACGAAGGCCTCGAGCGTGGTGTTGATCGTCTCGACGTGGTCGGTGAGCTCGCCGTCCTCGAGACCCAGCATGAACACGTTGCCGCTCTCGAGTTCCACGGCGTAGCGGATCTGGTCGGCGTGCTCGACCTGCTCACCGTTGTGGCCTTGACCGAGGATCAGGAACTGCGCGGGCCTGTCCGGCGTGTGTGCGTCGAACATCGTGAAGGCTTCGTACGGGCCGTCGACCTGCATGGTGAAGCAAATGCCAGCGGCCACCGGAAGCCCGAGCGAACACAGCACTGCCACATCGGCGGGGCGGAAACCGCAGGACTCGACATCGGCCCGATCGAGTGTGACGACACCGTCTTCACCGAAGACCTCGACGAGTTCCGCGTGCGTGACCATGAGCTGCCTTTCGGAGGAAGAACGGGGGTGGGCGAGATCGTATTGATCTTCGTCCGACCGCGTTCCCGAAACAGCTCTAATTGCGTTCCGCCGCAGCCTCCTGCTGAGCGGTTTGCGCGGTCTGGGTGGTGGAGCGCAACTGCCGCAGCTCCTCGTTGACCACGTCCAGCTGCCGCTCGGCGCGCTCCGCACGCGTCTGCGACTGCGACTGCGCGTCCCGCACGACCGCCAACTGCTGTGCGGCGGCCTCGCGCTCGGTCTGCAGGCGTTCCGCGGCCTCCGTCCGAGCCTGCCGCAGCTCCTCGGCTTGCTGCTGGCGCAGCGCGTCGAGTTCGTCGCGCTGACGGCGCACCTCAGCGCGCGCTTCCTCCGCCGCGCGCTTGAGCTCGTCGAGCTGAGCCTGCGCGGTCTCGGCGGACTGCTCGGCCCGCGCCGCACGCTCGGCGGCTGCGGCCTGTTGTTGCCCGGCTTCAGCGATCTGCTCGCGGGCTTGTTCCTGCGCTGCTTGAACTTCGGCCGCGGCCGCAACCTTGGCCTGCTCGGTGGCCTCGCGTGCCTCGGCGACCTGCTGCTCGGCTTCCCGGCGCGCGGCGGTCATGGCGACCTCGGCTTCGTTGCGGGCGGCTTCGACGTCCTGCTGCGCCTGCTGCTGGGCTGCTCGCGCTTGCTCCACGGCATCGTCCCGTTCTTTGCGGGCGCGCTCGGCGTCGTGGCCGGCCTGTTCGGCAGCGGCAGCGGCGTCCTCGGCCGCTTCCTCGGCGGCGGTGCGCGCCTGCTCGGCCTCGCGGCGCTGCTGCTGCGCGGTGGCCAAGGCCTGCTCGGCCTGCGCGATGCGGTGCGCGGCCTCGGCCTGGGCTGCTTGGATCTGCGCCTCAGCCGCGCTGGGATCGGTGATCGTAGCCAGCTCGTCGAGTCCGGCGCGCAGATTCCGGGTCAATTGCTCCGAAAGGAGGCGGTACTGCCGCACCAGTTCCTCCGCCCGCAACCGCGCCCCGTCGTACTCCGCTGACGGTGCGGGGGCGGCGGGGAGTTGTTCCTGCGCGGCCTGCAGGCGCTGCCGCTGCTTCCAGGCCCGCCACCGGGTGTGCTCGGGAAGGTCGCAGTACTCCGCCGGTCGTCCAGGCCCGGAACTGCGCACGATCTCCCGCGAACACCCCGGATACCGGCACACCCCGTCCTGCTCGGCAGCCACCTCACCCATGCCTGGACGGTACCGAAGCCGACCTCGACGATCCGGGTCGGGGACAATGGGCACACCCCGCACATCCACCAGGAGCACTCCGCGTTGATGCACCCGAACCACACCCCGGCCGATCTCGAACTGCGCGCCGACTGCAGCAGCTGCTTCGGGCTGTGCTGCGTGGCCCTGCCCTTCGCGGCCTCCTCCGACTTCGCCGTCGACAAGGACGCCGGAACGCCGTGCACGAACCTGCTCGCCGACTTCCGCTGCGGTATCCACACTCGCCTGCGCGAGCGCGGCTTTTCCGGGTGCACGGTCTTCGACTGCTTCGGCGCGGGCCAGAAGGTCTCCCAGGTGACCTTCAACGGCCGCGACTGGCGGCAGGACCCGAAGAGCTCCGGGCAGATGTTCACCACCTTCGCCGTGATGCGTCAACTGCACGAACTGCTGTGGTACCTCGCCGACGCGCTGACCCGCCCGGCCGCCAGCCCCGTGCACGACGACGTGCGTCGCATGGTGCAGGACATCGACGCGCTCACCCGCAGCGATGCCGAGACGATCACCGGGGTCGATGTCGCCGCGGTGCGCCAGGACGTCAACACCTTGCTGGTGGGCACCAGCGAGCTGGTCCGCGCCGAGGTCGGCGGCCGCACCAAGAGCCACCGCAGCGCCGACCTCATCGGTGCGTCGAAGCGGGGTGCGCGGTTGCGGGGCGCGAACTTGCGCGGAGCGCTGCTCATCGCCGCTGACCTGCGTGGAGCGGATCTGCGCTCGGCCGATGTGATCGGCGCGGACTTCCGCGACACCGACCTGCGCGGTGCTGACCTCACCGACGCCCTGTTCCTCACCCAGGCCCAGGTCAACGCCGCCAAGGGCGACGCCACCACCAAGATCCCCGCCGGACTGGACCGCCCCGCGCACTGGTGACCAGCCGCGGGTGAGGATCGGCTCGGACAGCAGCGCGCATGACATGATCGGCGAGTGCGCCCCATCACGATCATCACCGGTGGCAGTCGAGGCATCGGCGCGGCCACCGCGTTGTGGCTGGCTCGCGCCGGACACGACCTCGCGCTCTGCTACCGCGGAAACCACAGCGGTGCCGAGAAGGTCGCAGCAGAGGTCACCGGGCACGGGGGTCGTTGTGTGCTGGTGCGCGCCGACATCCACGCTGGCGCCGGTGTCCCCGAGCGCCTCGAGACAGCCGTGTCACGTGTGCCGATGGGACGCGCCGGGGAACCCGAGGACATCGCGCCGGCCATCGGCTGGCTGCTCGGCCCGGAATCGGCCTACACCAGCGGGGCCGTGCTGCGCGTCGCGGGCGGGCTGTGAAGCGGGAAAAAACCGGTTGCTGCGACCCCTAACGTGGAGGTCGTGGGTGAATCGCTGCTGGTCAACTTCGTCTACTGCCACCCGGTCGGGCATGCCGTGGAGGCGCTGCAGTATGCCCTGGGATACCGGCAGGCCGAACCGGACCGGCGCATCGGGGTGGTGCTCAACTCCGCGACCGCGGTACAGCTGGCCGACTGGTGCGACGCGATCGACGATGTGTACACAGTGGACATCGACGTGTTCGAGCCCGCTGGTCCCGAGGTCCTGGCGCACGTCCCGGCCGAGTGGGACTGGGTCGTCGACGACCCGCGCGGTCACCAGGCCTGGCAGCACCAGTACTTCCCCGGCCTGAAGCGCTACTACGAGCTCTCCGCCCAGCACTTCCGCACCACCAGCGGCCACACCCAGGTCGGCGCACCCACACCGTCCTACCAGCCGCGCAACCCACTCCGCCTGGCACTGCCACAGCCTGCCCGCGACTGGGCCGACGAGCTGTTGCCCGACCACGACGGCCCCACTATCGCCGTGCTACCTGGTGGCAGCGCCGAACGGTGGCGCTACCCGTCGCTGGCGTCGTGGCAGCGCATCCTGGAGGCCTTCGCGCAACGCTGGCCGCAGGCCCGGTTCTGCCTGACCGGCAAGCACGCCGACGACGGCCGCACCAGCACCGGCTTCACCCGCGCGGAGTTCGAGGCCCTGGCCGAGGTCGCCCCGCAGGTGGTGTGGGCGGTCGACGTGCCGCTGGAGCGGCAGCTGGCCGCGCTGCAGCGCTGCGACATGCTGCTGTCCCCGCACAGCGGGTTCGCCTTCGCCGCGATGGCCGCGGGCACACCGTGGCTGACGCTGGCGGGCAACGACTGGGCCGAGTACTACTTCAACCCCGGCGTGCCGTTCCACTCTGCGCTGCCCGACCTGCAGCGCTTCCCCTGCTACCTGCTGCTGGGCAACACGCCCGACCCGATCGAGGACGACGGTCCCCGCTCCCCGAGCATGTCGGCGGCCCGCATCGAGGCGGACCTGCCCGAGCTCCTCGACGGAGCCGCCAGGCTCCTGGCGGGTCTGGACTTCGACACCGCGATGCGCGATCACGCCACCCGCGCACACGCACTCTTCGGCGGCCGCACCGAACTGCTGTACTCGGTGGACAACCTGCTGGTCTCCTACCTGCCGACCGACGAGACACCATCTCAACGATGATCTAACCGAGTGGCGTGCGGAACCCTCGGAACATGACGTGCTTGCGGGGTGTGAAGCCGACGAGGTCGAGCATCTCGGGCACGTCCTCGTCACCCAGCTCGACCACACCGGTGCCGGCCTCGGAATCCGGGTGGTGGTTGCCGGACCAGATCATCTGGAGTCCGTCGAGTTCGAAGACCGGCTCCCAATCCGACGGCGGCATCGCCGTGCAGCTGAACATGTCGGCGAACTGGCCCAGTCCGAGCAGCTCGGCGAGGTCGCCTCAGGCCTGCGGATCGGCGGTGATCGAGGAGAATGTCGCAACACCCGGCTCGTAGGTAGCGGCCCGTCCGTTCCGGCGCACGAGGTGTGCGTGGTGACCGCGCAGCGATTCGCCCACCGGGTCGTCGAGCACGGCGACGTCGCGGTCCACCATCGTTGCTGCGCTTCTCCTGTCCGAAAAACCGTGCGGGTCATCCTACGGACCGGCGGTCCGTCCGATGTGGAGGTCTTCGGGGATGGTGGTCGCCTTGGCGGGGGCGCCGGTTTCAGGAAAACTGACCGACGGCACCACCTCGCGTTCCGGCGGAAGGATCGCCTAGTGCTCACTTGTGTCGCGTTGTTGCGTGCGGTCAACCTCGGCTCGCGCGGCAGCCTCGCCATGGCCGACCTGCGCGCCGCGATCAGCGCTCTCGGCGGGCGTGATGTGACGACGTACCTGCGCAGCGGCAACGTCGTGTTCACCACCGCGCAGGAAGATCCGCAGGTGGTGGAGCAGGAAGTGCGGGCTCAGCTGGCCGCTGAGCTGGGATTGGACACCACCGTCATGGTCCGCACCGCCGCCGAGATCACCGCGGTGGCCGAAGGCCACCCCTTCGCCGAGCAGGAGGACGACCCGGCCAAGCTGCACGTGGCTTTCCTGGCTGCCGAACCCGATGCCGAGCGGGCCGCGGCGATGGATCTGCCCGCAGGCGCCCCCGAACAGGTGTTGCTGCGCGGCCGCGAGCTGTACTTGCACTACCCCGCCGGGGCTGGACGGTCCAAGGTCACTTCCGCCTACCTGCAGCGGCACCTGGGAGTGGAGCTGACCGCCCGGAACTGGAGAACGGTCACCGCGCTGGCCGAGTCTGCCAACGCTATCTCAGCCACGTGATGTCACACTCGGTCCGGGACGCGCTGAGTGCCTGTCAGCCGTTGGTCAGGGTGCGGGCGAGCAGCGGCAGCAAGCGGTCCCAGTGGTGTTGCAGTCCGGAGGGGTTGAAGGCGCTGGTGTCGGACATGGTGAAGCCGTGGATGGTGCCGGGGTAGACCTCGGTGGTGTAGCTGACGCCGGCGGTGTCCAGGGCTTGGTTGAGCTCGTTGATGGTTTCCGGCGACATGTCGTTCTCGGCGAGTCCGATGTGGACCTGGGCGGTGAGCTCGGGGATGCTGCGGTGCGGGCTGTCGGGCTCGTCGGTGACCAAGTGGCCGGGGTGGAATCCGGCGACGGCGGCCACCTGGTCGGGGTGGGCGGTTGCGGTGCGCATCGCCAGGACGGCACCCATGCAGTAGCCGATCACGCCGACCGGTCCGGCGCTGACCTCGGGCTGTGTGGTGAGGAACCGCAGGTAGGCGTCGGCGTCGCGCCGGACGCGCTCGGTGGTGTGCGCTTCGATCAACGGCATCAGCTGGGCGAAGACCGCGGGCCTGGCCTCTTCGCCGATGTGCTCGGGAAGCTCGATCACCGGTGCCGGCCCATGCCGGTAGTAGAGGTTGGGGATCAGCACGTAGTAACCGTGTTCGGCCAGTTCGCGGGCCTTCTCCTCCAGCTCGGGCCGTAGGCCGAAGGCGTCCGCGTACAGCAGCAGTCCCGGGTGGCGCTCGTCGATGTCCGGGAAGGCGGCGAAAGCGTCGGCCTGGCCGTCCGCGGTGGGAATCTGCAGCGTTTTGGTGGGCATGGCGGATCTTCCTTCCTCGGGATGATGCCGGTGCACAACCACCACCAGGGCCAAGCTCACTCCTGCGGCCACCGGCACCGGTAAGGACCGTAGCAGTGATGATCAGCCGAGCCCGCTGGCCACGTCCGCCCCATCGGGTTCAGGGTCGGTCCGGTGTTCCGTAGAGCTCGGTGAGCAGACGGGTGGCCTTGTCGGCGAGGGGGTGCGGGTCATCGCGCCACCAGATCAGGCGGACCGGGATCGGTGCGGCGTCGCGGACGGGGCGGAACACCACGCCGGGTCGGGGGTACTGGGCGACGGTGCCTTCTGCGGTGATGCCGACGCAGCGCCCGGTGGCGATCACGGTCAGCCAGTCGTCGACCTCATGGGTGTACTCCACGGCCGGTCGCTTCTCCGGTGGCCACAGGTCGGTGGTCGTGGTGCCCGAACGCCGGTCTATGACCACGGTTCGGTCGCTGATCTCGGCGAGACGGATGAAGCGGCGGCGCGCCCACGGGTCGTCGGCGGCCATCGCGAGGTGACGTCGTTCCAGCCCGACGATCACGCCGTCGAATCTCCGCTGGTCGGGTTCGGTGCGCACCACGGCGATGTCGCAGGCACCTTCGGCGAGCCCACCGGTGGCGGAGTTGGTGCGCACCAGCTGCAGTTCGGTTTCGGGGAACAGCCGTGCCCAGCGGCGCTGGAACTGCACGGTGTGGCGGCCTATCGCCGACCAGGCGTAGCCGATGCGCAGGTGGGTGTGCCCGGTGGTGGCTTCGCGCACCAAGTCGTCGATGTCGGCCAGGATGCGGCGGGCTCGGGCCAGCACCCGCGCGCCGGCCGCGGTCGGGGCGACCTCGCGACTGGTGCGCCGCAGCAGCCGCACGCCGAGCACGGTCTCCAGCAAGGCCAGGGTGCGGGAGACGGCGGCTTGCGAAACACCGAGGTCGATGGCCGCGTCGGTGAAGGTGCCCGCGTCGACGATGGCGACCAGGCAGCGCAGCTGCCGCAGCTCCACATTCATAACCACAGCGTATCGCTGCGGCATTGCATGCATTTTGCGAATGCGTTCGCCGGGCGCAAGCTCACGGCATGCAGACGACCACCACAGCTCCCGCGGCAGGCTCGGCGAATGCCGGTCGCGGCGCGGGTTTCGCGATGCTGCTCGGCAGTGGGTTCTCCAATCAGCTCGGTGCGGCGATCGGTTCGATGGCGTTCCCGGTGATCGGTCCGGCCGGTGTGGTGGCGGTGCGGCAGTGGATCGCCGCGGTGCTGCTGCTCGGCGTCGGACGACCGCAGCTGCGAGCGTTCACGTTGTCTCAGTGGCGTCTCGTGCTGGCGTTGGCAGCGGTGTTCGCGACGATGAACCTCTCGCTCTACGCCGCCATCGATCGCATCGGGCTCGGACTGGCGGTGACACTGGAGTTCCTGGGGCCGCTGGCGGTGGCGCTGGCCGGCTCGCGGCGGCGGCTGGACCTGGGCTGCGCGGTGATCGCTGCGGCCGGGGTGGTGGTGCTGACCCGCCCGCAGCCCAGCACCGATTACGTCGGTATCGGCTTGGCGCTGCTGGCCGCGGTGTGCTGGGCCTGCTACATCCTGCTCAACCGCGCGGTGGGGCGGCGGCTGCCGGGCGCACAGGGTTCGGCGGC
The DNA here is from genome assembly GCF_053593195.1 of Saccharopolyspora sp. NPDC002376. Lineage (NCBI taxonomy): Bacteria > Bacillati > Actinomycetota > Actinomycetes > Pseudonocardiales > Pseudonocardiaceae > Saccharopolyspora > Saccharopolyspora sp. NPDC002376. Next base: position 251,598 of record NZ_JBSFBZ010000001.1, on the reverse strand, counting down.
GGCCGCCGGGGTTTCCGGGTTGGTGTTCGTGCCGATCGGCGCGCTGGTGCTGGTCAACCACCCGCCGACCGCCGGGGCTCTGCTGTGCGCGGCTGGGGCGGGCCTGCTGGCCTCAGCGGTGCCGTTCTTGGTGGACCTGCTAGCGCTGCGGCGGATTCCGGCGGCCGCGTTCGGGATCTTCATGAGTGTCAACCCGGTGTTGGCGGCGGGGATCGGCGTGGTGGTGCTGGGTGAGCCCCTGCAGGTGGCGCAGTGGTTGAGCATCGGTGCGATCGTGGCCGCCAATGGCATCAGCGTCACGTCCGGGCTTCGGCGCAGCTCATCCGAGAATATTTTGAAGTCCACTCCATAATTGGAGTAGAGTTCATATTCGTGGTCGAGGGTTTACGGGAGCGCAAGAAGCGCTGGACGAGGCAGCACATCAGCCAGGTCGCCACCTCGCTGTTCGTGCGACGAGGGTTCGACCAGGTCACCATCGCCGAGGTCGCCCAGGCGGCGGAGGTGTCGGTCAACACCGTCTACAACTACTTCCCCACCAAGGAAGATCTCGTCCTGCCGCCCGAGGAGGCGTCTCCGCAGCGGCTCGCTGACATCGTGCGGGCCCGCCCCGCCGGTCAGTCCGCAGCCGGGGCGGTGCTGGCGGAGCTGCGCGCCGAGATCGCCCGGCGAGACAGGAAACTGGGACTGTCCCCGGGATTCGGTCCGGTGCTGGCCATGATGCGCGCCGCCCCCACCCTGCTGGCCCGGCTCGAGCAGCTGGGCGGGCAGATGACCGAAGCCCTGGCCACCGTGCTGGCCGAGGAAACCGGTGCGGCGCCGCAGGATCCGCTGCCGCGCGTGGTCGCACACCAGCTGGGCAGCCTGCACTCGCTGGTCTACGCCGAGCTCGGCGCACGTCTTGCTGCGGACACCGAACCAGAGGAACTGGCCGAGGCTGCATCGCGACTTCTGGACGCCATCGAGCACGCACTCGGCGACAACGTGCTCAACTACGCCATCAGGGAGGACCGGACGTGTTCCGAGTGACCATCCGCGGCAAGTTCGACGGAATCAGCGAAGCAGGACGCGAGCAGGTGCGAGCCGCCTCCGGCGCCGCGTTCACCGAAGGCGGCGCCTTCACCCACGACGCGAGCGTCTCGGCGTTCACCTTCCGCTGCCAGGTGCCCGTCCACGGCGATGACGACGACGAGCAAGCGGCAACCCAGCGAGCACTGGCCGCTCTGGACGCCCACGGCTATCCGTACCAGGTCCTGCGCGTGGCGGTCACCGACATGCGCCAGATCAAGATCCACCGCAAGGGCAAACCGTCTGCAGCATCCCGATGACGCGACAACGCCCGAGGTCCTCCGGCCGGGGCAACCCGACTGCTCCACGGGAGCGAAACCTGCGGGTTCGTCCACGAATGCCGAGGCCGTGTACCTAGAGTCGGCGGGAACGACATCAGGCGCCTGCGGGCCGCGCGTGGTCGAGCTCTGAACCGCTGGTCCCCAACAGACCGCGATGTCGTCCGGATGCGAGGCGCTACCAAGGCCTCGCATCGACGTCGACCGACGGGAGTGCGCTCGATGACCAACCGACGATGGCACGCAGTGATCGCCGCGCTCGCCGCCGCGGGGCTCGCCTTCAGCATCCCGGCATCGGTCCAGGCCGAGGAACACGGAGACGCCGCACCGGCCGCCAAGCAGAACACGATGCTGCTGGTGCACGGCTACAACGCCAAACCGCCCACCGAGTGCAACGAGTCGACCTGGAACACGGCCCTCCAGTACTTCCACGACAAGGGCGGCCGGGATCGTTCCTCGCTGCGGACGATCGGTTACTACAAGGGTGACGCCAAGTACTGCGATGACGTGATCGGCGATGGCGATGCGACCCCCGACCGTCCCATCCAGGACCTCGCGAAGGACTTCGCCAACTACATCTACCGGAACTACACCAGCAAGGGCGAGAAGGTCGACATCGTCGCGCACTCGATGGGCGGTCTGATCACCCGCGTCGCGGTGCTGGGCACCGGCGAGGGTTGGAAGGGTTTCCCGCCGAAGGTGGCCGTGGACAACATCGTCACGCTCGGCACTCCGCACCAGGGCGTGAGCAAGAATCCGTGCGGCGATCCCGATCACTGCACCCGGCAGTGGTACCAGATGACCCCGAGCAGCAACGGCGGGTCGGGGTTCATCGACAAGCTGCATGAGTCCGCGCCCGGTCGCAACGACCGCGGCCTGGACGATCCGTGGGCCGCCGGGATCGATTGGAGCCTTGTCGGATCCGCCGAGGACACGACGGTGTCGTACGACTCGGGCATCGACAAGGGGTACTTCGCGCACCAGAAGTACGGCTTCGACGAGGATCTGAACGGCAACGGGAATCCCGAATGCTCGGACCCGAACGTCAGCCACAGCAATCTCCGCAAGCTCAAGGGCGCCGGAGGTTTCTGCCTGCGCTACTGGCACCACGGCCCCAACGGCGGTCCCTACACCACCGACAACGGCTGGTCCCCGCTCAAGGTCGCCTTCAAAGCAGCCACGCACAAAGGCGACGACCTGCCGCGATAACACCGGATCCGCGGCGCAGAAACACCCTTGATCATTTCGTCACCGTGACATTAATGATCAAGGGTGTTTCATGGCTCACCACACGGACAGATCGCGTGCTGCGGCGGTTTCGGAGACCGAGTCGAAGCGCCGTAGAAGGCCCCCTTCTGACAGCCGAGGCCAACCGGGATGTCCGGTCGTGGCGAAGGAGATCCACGCGGCGTGCATCTCCTTCGCCAACGCCTCAGGCGGCTCCCCCGTCCCAAGCAGTCCCTGCGCCCCGCGCAGCACCGGGAGGTCGAGCAGGTCGAAGACGAACGGCAGCTCGACCGAGTGCGCCGCACCGAGCTGACCGTCCACAGCCGACGATCCCCAGGCGAACTCGTAGACGTGCGCATTGCCGTGGGCTTCGGCCAGCATGCGGCCGCCCGCTGCGAACATCGCATCACCGAGGATCGCCGAGCGCAGTTCGCCGTGACCGGCCTCCGGCCGCTGCGCCCGGTAGGCCGCGATGAGCGAGTCCGGATCCCGGTGCACCCGGGCGGCAAGCTCTCGCACATCGGCGGCGGTCGAGGTCGGTAGAGCCCCCTGCGGCGCGAGGTAGAGGTTGCCTTCCTCGGTGTTGGAGCCCACGAGCAGGTCCACGTCCGCCAAGTCGCTGTCGGCGGGCTGGCGCTCGAGCACCACGTCGAACGGGGTGAGACCGACCAGCGGATCGAACTCCCCCGCCGTCTGCAGGTCCAGGCCGCCGAGCTCGGGCATGATCTCGACCAACCGCTCGTCAGGCACGGCACCGAAACCAGCAGCGGTCGGTTCGATGCCGAGAGCAGTGGCCGCCGCACGGGTCACCACCGCAGCCTGCTCCGGCGTGAACGCCCCGAGCCCGTTGCCGCTCTGCACGATCGCGCGCTGGAACAACCCCCTGGCCTCGGTGTCGGCGAGCAGCGCTGCGACGAGCGTGGCACCAGCGGACTGACCGAACAGCGTGACATTGCCCGGATCGCCGCCGAAGGCGTCGATGTTGTCCTGCACCCACCGCAACGCGGCGCGGACGTCGAGCAGTCCGCGGTTACGCGGAGCCCCGGGCACATCGAGGAACCCGGTGATGCCCAGCCGGTAGTTCACCGTCACCAGAACCACACCATCGCGGGCGAACGCACTGCCGTCGTAGAGCGGAGACCGGGTTGAACCGGAGACGAACCCACCGCTGTGCACGAACACCATCACCGGGCAGCGCTGAGCCGGCTGCGGCGCCCAGACGTTGACGGTGAGGTAGTCGTCCCCGCGGACCCAGCCGGGACCGAAGAACGGTGACATGTCGAGCGCGGCGAACCCGTCCCGGCGTGCTTGGGGCGCGGTCGGCCCGGGACGGGTGGCATCGCGTACGCCTGACCAGGGCTGATGCGCAACAGGCGGGGCGAACCGGTCGATACCCCGGGGCGCAGCGGCATACGGGACGCCCAGGAAGCGCCGCACGCTGCCGCTGGTGGTTCCGCGCACGGCTCCGCGGGTGGTGGTCACGATGGGGTCGGACACCTGCTGTCCTCCTCTCAGATCCGGGCGAACGGTGCCCACGACTTGATGGCGAACTTCTCGCCCTCCCGCACGACCTCCGCGCCGCCGTGCCCACCGAGATGTGCGGGCAGCACCAGGGTGTTGGTGTCAGCGGCCTGCCCCAGCAACCTGCGCCGAGTGGCCCGCGCCTGGACGGGGTCCTCGCAGAAGCAGCTGTTGGCATCGGGTTCGAGGAACTGCACTGCGGTGTGCAGCAAATCCCCGACGAACAGCGCCCGGTCACCACCGGAATCCAAGCTCAGCACCGACGATCCGGGAGTGTGCCCCGGCGCGAGGACAAGCCGCAGGTTGTCGTCGATGACGTGCTCGCCCTCCCACAGCAGGGTTTGGCCCGCTCGATGCACCGGATCGACGCTGTCGTGGAAGACGTTCTGGGAATCGCGGCGCTGCGCTGAGGGGTGGCCGTTGGCGGGGTTCCAGTAGTCGAAGTCGGTGCGCGGCATCAGATAGGTCGCGTTGGGGAAGGTCGGCACCCAGTCCTCGCCCTGCAGCCGCGTGTTCCAGCCGACGTGGTCGACGTGCAGATGCGTGTTGACCACCAGGTCGACGTCCTCGGGCCGGACCCCGGCACGGGCGAGGTTGCCGAGGAAGTCGGTGTCGAGGTGGTCCCACAACTCGGTATCCGGCCGCTCCTTGTGGTTGCCGACGCCGGTGTCGACCAGGATCGTCCGCCCCTGGCTGCGCAGCACCCAGGTCTGCACCGCGCACACGCACTCGTTCGCGGCGGGGTCGATGAAGTCCGGTGCCAGCCACGATTCGTTGTCCCGCCACGTCTGCACCGGCGCGTCCGGCACGAAGGTGGTTGGCGACATCGCGACCGGCCCGTAGTACTCGATCACCCGGGTGACGGTGACCTCGCCCAGCACGATTTCTCGCATGATTGCTCCGAAAGGCTCTCGATTCAGCTCTCCCCAAGCCTGCGCCCGCGGTGCCCCTGCCAACCAGCCCCGACTGTGCATACCACTGACAGGGGCAGGCTCACCGCCGGCGCTGAAGGCATAGTGAGGGCATGGCAAGCTCTGGGCACCTCGGCGAGTTCCTGCGAGCGCGGCGAGCGCGTCTGCAACCAGAAGACGTCGGACTGATCACGCCACCGGGCCACCGCCGCGTTGCCGGACTGCGCCGTGAAGAACTCGCAAAGCTGGCGGGCGTCAGCGTCTCGTACTACACGCGCTTGGAACAGCACCAGTCGACCAACGCCTCCGACGGTGTGCTCGACGCTCTGGCCACCGCACTGCGCCTGGACGATCACGAACGCGCTCACCTGCGAGAACTCGCCGCTCAGCGTTCCCGCCCGCACAAACGCCCTCCGACGGAGCGCGTCAAGGGGATGACCCGCGAGCTGCTGCGGTCGCTGGGCAACGTGCCCGCGCTGGTCGTCGGCCGGCGAACCGATGTGCTGGCGTGGACGCCCATGGGTCACGCCCTGCTGGCCGGGCACATCGACCCGACCGCCCCGGAACGCCCAGGCAAGCGCCCCAACCTGGTCCGGATGCTGTTCCTGGACCCGCACACCCGCGAGCTCTACGCGGACTGGGACCGCAAGGCACGTGGGCTGGTGGCCAGCCTCCGACTGGCCGCGGGCCGTCACCCCGAGGACGCGTTGCTGGCTTCGCTGGTCGGCGAGCTGTCGGTGAAGTGCCCGGAGTTCGTCGCGCTGTGGGGCGACCACCGGGTCAAACCCTGCGAAGGCGACTCGTTCCGGTTGCGCCACCCGCTGGTCGGCGAGCTCACCATCACCCAGCAGAGCCTCCAGCTCACCCACTCCCCAGAGCAGTCCCTCGTCGTGGTCACCACCGAGGAGAACTCCCCCTCCACCGACACCCTCGACCTCCTGGCCCAACTGGCAGCAACACCGCACATCGCCGCGACGAGCATCGCCCGATGACGGAGAAAGCGCCGGGTCAGCGGCTGGTGGTACGGGGACCGTTGTAGGTGCCCTCGGCGACCGGCTCCAGCCACTGGGTCTCGGGGCTGCCAGGACCCGGCCAGGCGTGCCGAGATCTGGCTTTGTCGAGCTTCTTCGGCCCCGCCTTGTCGAAGTTGAGCGGCCCCACTTACGTCGTCGGGGTCGGGTCGGGTGCCGATCTCGTCAGTAGGGAGTCAGCATGACGGCGCTGTTGGCCTATTCCAGGGCGCTCAGGGGCGCACGCGAATGACAGTCTTGCCCTTGCGCCGCTCGGTCGGGTTGAGCGCAGGGACGGCGTCGTCGAGGGTCGCGACGGTTCCGATGTGCGTGCGAAGGCGCCCGTCCCGCACCCGGTCGACGATCTCCACCAGCTGACTCGGAACAGACTCGACGACGAAGTCGACCGCGAGGCCGTCGACAGGGCGAGTCTCAGCAGGCCCGACCACCGACACCAGCGTCCCGCCAGGCCGGATGATGCTCGCCGAGCGCCTTTGGATGTCACCGCCGATGACATCGAAGACCAGGTCGACCACGCCGAGGTCTTCGAGATCGGCGTCGCCGAGGTCGAGGAACTCGTTCGCACCGAAGTCGCGCGCCAGCTGGCGGTCCGCCGCCCGCCCGGTACCGATGACGTAGGCGCCGAACTCCCGGGCGAGCTGCGTCACCACAGATCCAACCGCGCCGGCGGCGCCGTGTGCGAGGACGCTCTGCCCCGCCTGAAGACGACCGTGCTGGAACAGGCCTTGCCACGCGGTCAGGCCGGAGATCGGCAGGCTCGCACCCACCGCGAAGTCGACGTTCCCCGGCAGCGGCGCAAGGTTGCGTGCCTCCACGGCCGCGTACTCGGCCAGGGTTCCATCGCGGTGCCAGTCGGTGATCCCGAACACCCGCTGTCCCAGCGACAGTCCCGTCGTGCCGTAGCCGAGGGAGGTGACCACTCCAGCGAACTCGTGGCCGATGATCGCCTGGGCTCGATCGTGACCGGAGCGATCGACCCACGTCGAGGGCCACTCCCACTCTGCAGGGACGAAGCCCGACGCATGGACTTCAACGACGACGTCGTTGATCGCCGGCGTCGGCTCAGGCCGCTCCGCGAGTGTGATTCCGGCTGCTTCCGCGGCCTGATCCGCCGCGACGATCGCCTTCATTGGTACCTCCGTATACGCATGGGGATCACTGTGGAACGACAGGAGCGCGCCGGCGGGCCAGCCGACGTGGTCGCCGGATCACCGGAGACGGCTGAGCAGCGGTTTCAGGGGCTCATTGCCCCTTTCTCGCGTATCCCGGTCGGCCCCCTAGAGGAGCCTGGTCCGGTGCCCGCGGCCGGGCAGCTGCTCCCCGCACACCGCCAGCCTGCCGCACAACCAGCAGACACCGCCCGCGCTGCCGGAAACCCGCTGCACTCCCGTGCCGGTGGCGGCCATGCCCCCAGGATGAGCCCCGGCCGCCAGGGTTGCCGGGTCGAAACGGTCTGCGGACCGCCTCCCACCCTGGCGCGCCCCTGACCAGGACGCCGGGATGCCTGTTCGGAAAGCGATCGACTGCCGAACGCGAACACGCGCCGGACCAGCAGCTGATCGTGTGGACCGCCGAGCCGTGCTCACCCTCGAACGACGCGTTGCAGATCCAGGCGTCCTGGGCGGCCGAGCACCTGCGCGTCGGGTGAACCAGTTGAACGTCAGTCGTACTGGGCCAGGCAGAACTCGTGGTCTTCGGGATCGGCCATCACCACGACCACTCCCTCGTCGTAGTCGTGCCGTTCGCCGGTGAACCGGCCACCGAGTGCGGTGACCTGGGCGATGCCTTGATCGATGTCGTCGACCACGATGTCGAGGTGCAGACGCGCTTTGCCGCGCTTCGGCTCGGTCACCGGCTGGAAGACAAGGCGGGGCTGCACGTCGTCAGGGTGGCCGAGGTAGATCCAGCCGGGCCGTGTCGGCCCCTGCGGGCGGTCCAGGAGGCTGCTCCAGAAACGTGCTACTCGTTCCACGTCGACGCAGTCGATGGTCACGCCACCCCAGCGGTTTCCCATGCCCTCAACCCCTTCGCGTTGTCTCCCTCGGATGCCGCGGAGCGTGCGGCACAGGCGATCATTTTCGTCACCGTGACATAAATGATCAAGGTGATTCCTCTTGGGATTCCGGTGTTTCCGGGTTGGTTCGGTGGATTGCTCCAGCGACGAGATGGGCTGGGTCGCGGGTCAGGGACAGGGCGACGTGGTCGTAGAGCTGGGTGATCGCGGCTGAGGAGTGCCCGAGGGCGTCGCGGCGGTCTTCCAGGGCCGCTCCCCTTTCCCGGGCGATGGTGTTGAAGGCGTGCCGCATCGAGTGCGGGGTGATCCGCTGCGGCATCGGCACTCCGGCTTGCGTGGCCAGGGTCTGCACGAGCCGGTAGACCTGGTGCCGGTTGACGCGGTTGCCATGTCGGGTGACCAGCAGCGCGGTCGTGTCCACATCGGACGGCCGAGACTGCAGGTAGTCGTCGAGAACCGGCGCCAGCGGCGCCGGGATGGGACGGGTGCGGACTTTGCCGCCCTTCATCCGCACGGTCAGCACCCGCATGCCGTCGCGCTGGCCGAGGTCGGCCAGGTCGGCGTTGCACAGCTCCGATACTCGGATGCCCAAGTCGATCAGCAACATCATGGCCAACGCTGCCGCTTGCGGGCCGAGGGTGCGGTGCGCGTAGTCGCGGCTGTTGGTCAGCATCTGCGCGGCTTGTTGCTCGGAGACACTGGCCGTCGTCGAGTGCCTGCGGTCGTATCGGGGCCGGGCGGCGTCGCGGGCGGGGTTGGCGTCGATCGCTCCGGCCCGCACGAGGAAGGTGTACCAGCTGGAGACCGCGGCCAGTTTGCGCGCGCGGGTCGACGCGGCGAAGGGGCGCCCGGTGCGGGGGTTGGTCGCTGCGGCCAGTTGAGCTGCGTACATCTGCACTTCGGGTAGGCGCATGGTCAGCGGGTCGAGCTCGCGCTGGGTGCACCACGCGAGGTACTCGCGCAGGTCGCGCGCGTAGGCGGCGCGGGTGTCCGAGGAGTCGGCGAACGAGCCCAGCCAGGCCGAGATCAGCGCGGTGACGGTGTGGCCTGTCCTCGTCGTCGAGGCCAGGAGTTCCGTTTGCTCCCCCATCGGCTGCACCCTGGCGCCCGCGCCCGAAACGATCTCCATGCGGACACCTTACCGCACATAAGCGCGATTATGCGTGGTGTCATTATGTCCGTTTCCTCTCGTCCCAGTTTTGTTTCGTTTGTTGAGTTACGTTTTGTTTTACTGGTTACGTTATTGTGTTTCGGGCTGGGTGGCGGACGAGTTGGGCGGTTGCGCCCGAGTGGTGGTGGACGGCCGGTTAAGGTCCGGGGTGAATTGGGTTGCCGTACCGGAGGTGGGAGTTGTCGGGGAACCGTCCGAGTGCGCAGGAGCTGGCCGCCGCGGAAGGAGCGAGGATCCCGGACGTCCTCTCCCCTGGCCTGCGGGTGCTGTTCTGCGGAATCAACCCCGGGCTGTGGTCGGGTGCGACCGGGCACCACTTCGCACGCCCGGGCAACCGGTTCTGGCCGGCGCTGCATGACTCCGGGTTCACCCCGCGCCTGTTGGAGCCGCACGAGCAGGATGAGCTGCCGGGCTTCGGGTTGGGCATCACCAACTTCGTGGTGCGAGCCAGTGCGCGCGCGGCCGAGTTGTCCGACGACGAGCTGCGCGCTGGCGGCATGACCCTGGCGGCGAAGGTGCGGCAGTACCAGCCGGAGTGGGTGGCGGTGGTGGGGATCACCGCGTACCGGGTGGCCTTCGGTGAGCGCCGGGCAACTGTGGGCCGCCAGGACCGCCGGATCGAGGACGCACAGGTGTGGGTGCTGCCCAACACCAGCGGTCTCAACGCCCACTGGACGGCGGGCACACTGGCCTCGGAGTTCCGTCAGCTGCGCCAGGCGGCCATCCCCGAGCCGTTGGCCGACCGGAGCAACCACGAAACACCCTGCTGAGCAACCCGGTTCCCGGTCGCGATGAGCCATCGTCGGGGTTACCTGGCTGTGATCTTTGTCTTTGGCGCGCGACGGTCGAGCTGCTCCCGTGTGGACGATCGACGCCGATTTTGCGCACTCACAGTGTTCGTTCGTGCTGGCTGGGCAACCATTTCGGTGCTCAACTACTCCAAATGGACTTCACTGCTGCACTGAATAGTGCATTGGGTACTGGGTGTGATCGTCGGAGAGAGCTAGGAAACACGGGGGTGTGCTTTATCTGTCCGTTACCGGTAGGGTCTGATCGGCTGGTTCGGGAAGACCCCGTTCCGGTGACACTGGCCGTTTGCTCCCCGCAGAGTCGATTCGGATGACTATTCAAGACGACATTGCTCGACCGTGGTTCCAGCCGGTGGTCCAGTCGGAGGCGCAGCAGGCGCCGCGGCCGGATCCCGGGCCGCCGACGACCCGCATCGTCGGTCAGCTGCCGTTGAACGAGGCGGTCCTCCCCACTCGACCGGCGTCGCCGCCCCCGATGGCGGATGCACCGGAGCGGGTGGAGGTCACCCAGCCCTACATTCCCGCGATCCGCGACGAGCGCCCTGAGTTCGCCAAGCGCCTCAACCCCGAGCCGCCGGCTGCTTCGCCGAGCATGACGGGCCCGCAGTCGGCGGTCGCACCGCCGGAGGTCAGGGCGGAGCCCAAGCCCGCGCCCCGGCCCGCTGCGAAGGCGCCTGCTGCGCCGGCGAAGAAGCGCGGCCTGGTGCGCCGCGTGGTGCGGCGGATCATCGGACCGGACCTGTTGCGCAAGGACCCGCCGAAGAAGCGGCGCTGACCCGGCGTCAACAGCGGTGGCCTTGGCACTGGCGCAGACCTGCATCCTGCGCCAGTGCCAAGGCCACTGTCATTTCCTCCCCCCGCTGCTCTCCTACATCCTGGTAGCGCGTGCCGAAAGACCAATGGCTAGCTCCGAATCTCGAGGTCGGCGGCTCGAATCTGGTTGGTGACGGAGCGGTTGGATGACTGGCGGGACCCCTGGTAGGCCCCTAGGACCGGTCTATCTTGACCAGGTAGTAGTCCTCACGATGCCCAACGCCGATCTTGACGCTGACCGCCGCGTTCTCCTCCTCACCCTCGCCGAGGCTGAGCTGTTCGCTGTCGGGCTCGTTCGTTCGAGGAGAGGTCGCCGTTGCACAACCACGAACCGCCCAGCTACACCTGCCCGTTCTGCGTTCTGCTGGCTGGCGGCGAAACGGCGATCAACAGCCAGCGCGACATCGTGCTGCGTGCCGAGTTGGCCACCGCGCTGATCTCACCTCGGTGGTGGCCGCGCAACCTCGGCCACGTGCTGGTGATCCCCAATGCCCACCACGAGAATCTCTACGACCTTCCGCTCGAGCACGGACATGCTGTGCACGACGTGGTCCGCGAGGTCGCGATCGCGCTGCGCACCGCGTACGGCTGCGAGGGAGTTTCGACCCGGCAGCACAACGAGCCGGTCGGTGATCAGGACGTTTGGCACCACCACGTGCACGTCTTCCCGCGCTATTCGGGCGATGATCTCTACGGCTCCGCACCGTGCCCGCAGTTCGCTTCGGCGGAGCAACGTCGGCATTAAGCCGACCTGCTCGCCCGCCATCTCGACTGACTCGATCGCGGCATCCACCTGCGCCTGAACATGTTTGACGGCCTCGTGCCAAAGGTCAGCGGCTTGGTGCTGGTGCGGTGAGTGCGGTTTCGGCGGCGTCGAGGGTCGAGCTGCCGCTCGCCGCGGGCGGCGCGCACTTGACCTTGACACTGTGACAAGGCCTTCACTGTGTGCAGGAGGTGATTCCCATCAACTCGCCACACAGGAACCCGCAGAGCGCCCGTCCGCCTGAAGCGTCGTTGAACGCAGAAGACTCGTCGGCGCGGCTCAAGGCCGCTCTGGCGGTTGGCACGCACCCCGACCCCAACCTCGTCGGTGCGCTCGTGGCGCGGTGCGCGGTCGAGCCGGACTTCTTCGTGCGTGACATGCTCACCTGGGCGTTGACCCGCTTCCCATCGGAGATCACGGTGCCCAGACTTCTCGCGGAGCTTCGTTCTGAGCAGGCTCAGGCGCGAAGCCAGGCGTTGCACACGTTGTCCAAGATCGGGGACGGGAGTACGTGGCCCGCGATCACGCGGTCGTTGTTGCGCGACACCGACGACGAGGTCGCGCGCAGCGCATGGCGTGCTGCTGTCGTCCTCGTGCCCGACGAGGAGCGGAAGGAGCTGGCTGAGGAACTGGTCGCGCAGCTCGGTCGTGGCGACCGGAATGTGCACCTCAGTCTCAGCCGGGCACTCGTCGCGCTCGGGGACGTGGCCGAGCCGGCTCTGCAGCCGGGACTGGCGAGTGACGACGCGGTGGTGTGTGCGCATGCCCGTGCCACGGAGATGCTGCTGCGGGACCCGGACGCCGGTTTCAACTCGGTTCTCGACGAGGCGAAGCGGATCGTCGCGCTCGGCCCGGACTGGATCCGGTGAAACCGTGCTGATCGGAGAAGTGGCACGCCGCTCGGGGGTGAGCACCCGGATGCTCAGGCACTACGAGTCCCTCGGGCTGGTGCAGCCAACGGGCCGCACCATGGGTGGCTACCGCGAGTACTCCGATGAGGACATTCGCCGGATCTTCCACGTGGAGAGTCTGCGCTCGCTGGGATTGTCGTTGCGACAGATCGGACGCGCCCTGGAGGATCCGGCGTTCACGCCGTCCACACTGGTCGGCGACCTCATCCGGTGGGCCGAAGACCGATTGGCGCGGGAGCAGGAGCTGCTCAAGCGCCTTCGTGCAGTCGATTCCTCGGCGCCCTCGGACTGGCATGGTGTTCTGCGCATCGTCGAGCTCATGCGCGGGCTCAACTCCCCCAGTGCTGCGAGTCGGCAGCAGAGCATCCTGGCCCCGGCCGAGGGTGTGCCGGTTCCCACCGAGGTGCTGGCGAGGGCGGTCCTCGCCGAATCCGACGCGAACGTTGCCGGGGCTTTGCGGTGGGCCCTTGCGCGGGCGGGTAGTGACGGTTTGGTGAGTGTGGTGTCCGGGGTGCGTTCGGAGGACGTCGATGTCCGGCGGCGTGCGGTCCTGGCGGTTGCCGAGATGTCCGGTGGTGAGGTGACCGCGGTGCTCGCGGACGCTCTCGGCGACTCGGACGCAACGGTGCGCAGGCATGCTGCTCTGGCTTTGGGGCGGCGTGGCGGGATCGCCGCTGTGCCGACGCTTGTCGGAATGGTGGTCGAGGGCGTGAACGACGTCGAGGCGGCCGAGGTCCTGGGAACGTTGTCGCTGGACTCCGGGTGCGCAGAGCGGATCATGACTGCGCTGGTCGACGAGCTCGCCGCGCCCACTGCGGACGCTGCGGTGCGGATACGGCTGGCCCAGGCGCTCGTCGAGATGCCGACGACCATCGCGCAGGGAGTCCTGCAGCAGTTGGCCCACGACGACGATCAGGCTGTGGCTCGCGTCGCCTCGGCCCTCGTGGATGTCCTCGACGAGCGGTCCCGCGGCTGACTCCGAGCCGACAGCTCGCCACTGAAGTCAGCCGCATGATGCACACCATGTCCGCCTCCGGCACTCGGCTGGCATCCAGCGCCCGGGCAGATAAAGGCTGGGCAGGTGCGCGAAGCAACACACTGCCTCGTCGGTGGTTCCGGTGGCGAAGTCTTCGGCGTCGTCGTCGCTGAGGTGGCGGATGGTGATGACGCCGTCGGTCAGTCAGGACTCGGGCAGTGCCAGGGGCACGGGTACCTCCCGTTGGGGAACGCGGTGCGGGTCGCTGGATTCAGGGTTTGAGGAACATCGGCACGAAAATCAGCGCCAAGCCCTGAAGTTGCTAATCAGCGAGCTGCGGGTGCACCACTTCGAAGATTTCTTGTGATCTGCAGCACGGGCAAAGGGGTTGTCGAATATCGGGCGGATTTGGTTGACCAGCGATGATATACCTTGGTCGGCTACTCGGTTTCCGAAGTCTGCGCCTTGGCCAGGTGGCGGTAGATGGTGGGGCGGGTGACGCCGAACTCGTCGGCAATCTGCTGGACGGTGTGCTTGCGCTTGCCGTCCTCGTCTTTCTCGTCGTACATCTGCCAGGCCAGTTTCACTTGCCGGGGGCCGAGTTTGGCTTTCTGGCCGCCGGTCCGACCGCGCGCCCGCGCCGCCGCGAGGCCGTCCATCGTCCGCTCGGACATCAGGGCGTGCTCGAACTCCGCGATCGCCCCAAAATTTGGAAGAACATGCGGCCGACGTCGGTGGAGGTGTCGATGCCCTGGTCGAGCACCACCAGGTCCACGCCCTTGTTCTCCAGCTCCTTGGGGAGCTGGATCAGGTGCCTCAAGAGGAGCGGCCGAGCCGGTCCAGCTTGGTCACCACGATCTGGTCGCCCTCGCGGTTGGCCGACAGCAGCGCTTTGTCTAACTCGGGGCGCTTGGCGAGTGTGCCGCCGCAGCCTCGGCGCCGGCTTCACCACGCAAGCCGAGTCGGGCTGGGACGCGGTCGCCGACGGTGCCGCACTGCAGGAGCAGGATCTCGCCTTGGTCCGCGACGGCGGGGCTTTCGTCGGCGTCCGGCCGAACGCCGTGCCGGCCACGGAGCGCGGGATCACCGTAGCCGCCGTGGTAACGCACCCCGACGGCCCGCGATTGGGCGACTCGCCCGCGCCGCATCCGGCGACTTCCGACCCGAGTGCACACGGTCGTGCCTCTGGACCAGGTCACCGATGCCCACCGGGCTATGGCGAAGGGCGGGGTGCGCGGTCGCTACGTGCTCTAGCCCTGACCAGCAACATCCAGATCGACGATCCGACCAGTCACGCCATCGGGCTGATCAACCGCCTGTGCCCGTGGCCGGGCAAGTTCCTGGCTGGACGCGTCACGTTGTGCCCAGCCAGGAACGCCAAACCTCATCAACCCGACCGCGTGCAGGGAACTACGGACATCCGTGCGGCCGATTTCGGACATCGACAACAGGGGGATGGACTGATGACTCTGCTTGTAGCACGCGCTGATCTCGCGGAGTTGTTCACAGGGATTCGGGGCTGACTTGGGGAGTTGACGGCGTGCTGGTCGACTCGTCGCACGAGCAACCCGCAGTCCGTGCCGGCAGTGTCGTCTACGGCGGCGACCGGTCAGACGGCTCCGGATGATCGCCCGGCGGCAGGCTGCGACGCGGGGTCCTGCACGAGCTTCATCGACACGAGCTCGGTGAATCCGGCGCGTCGGGCGAAGCGCACCTTCCGACGCTTGTACACCGTGAAGCCGAGCTTGGCGTAGAGGCCGAGGGCGGGTGCGTTGGTGTCCTTGATGTCCTCGAGCACGTACTCGCGATACTCGGGCTGCGCCAGCAGGTGACGCAGCAACGCGGTCGCGACGCCGCGACCCTGATAGGCCGGCTCGGTGGCGACGAACCCGATCTCGGCGAGCCCGGGCCGGGCGCCGTCGGAGGCGCTCATGAACCAGCTCCGGATCACCACGTAGCCGAGCAGCCCGCGCGCCAGCCCGAGGTGGCGCCGGATCTCCCGCCATCGCGGCGCGAACAGCGTCTGGTCGCCCTCGGTGAGTGAGGCGAGGCCGGCGGGCTCCCCGTCCACGAGCGCGATGTAGAACCGTTCGAGCAGCAGCATGTGCTCGAACGCGTCGGCCAACTTGCCGGTGTCGCGCGAGAACGCGACGAAGTCCTCCGCGAAGCTGCGCACGTAGACCTCGGTGATGCGGCGCCGGTATCCCTCGCCGAGCTCGTCTCCCCGCTCGACCACGACCATCGTCTCGACCATCCCCGTCACTCCGCTCGTCACGCACCCGTACGGATTCGACATATCCACTGGCACGCAAACCGCATTCATTGTAGGACGCAGCCGGTTCGGACGGGTCGCGCAGCGGGCGCAGCCCGCCAGCCAGTTCCGGGGCGAGGAACGAGTCGCGACCCAGCATGTTGATGTGGTGGCGCACGAACGGCGAGAGCCGGGCGGCGTCCTCGTCGCGGACCTCGTAGCCGCTGGCGCGCAGCTCGGCGATCGCAGCGTCGAGGTAGCGCGTGTTGAACAGCACGATCGCGTTGAGCACGAGGCCGAGGGCACCGAGCTGATCTTCCATACCTTCGTAGTAGCGCGGCCGCAGTTCGCCGCGCTGGCCGTGGAAGATCCGCCGGGCCAGGGCGTGGCGGCCTTCCTGGAGGTTGGCCTGGGCTTTGATGTCGCGGCGGTAGCCGGTGTCGTCGACCAGACGCAACACGTGCAGGGTCTTGGCGATCCGTCCATAGTGCGCGATCGCCTCGCCCAGCGGGGTCGGGTGGCCGTCGCGGGAGAGCATCCGGATCACGTCATGCGCCCGGACCGCGCCGGTGTGGATGGAGGCGGTGACGCGCAGGATGTCCTCCCAGTTCCATCGCACCCGGTTCCACGTCGATGCGGCCACGGGCGGCGTTGGCGAAAGGGCCGTAATCCGCCTTGGTGTTGATGCCACAACTTCTGATCAGGCAGGTCCGCCAGCTGCGGGGCGTAGGTGAACCCGGCGAGGGTGAGCAGACCGAAGACGATGTCGCTGTAGGAGGCGGTATCTGTCACGATCATCTGCGGTTTCTGCCCGCCGTCGCGGTCATAGAGCACGTCCAGGACGTGAAGGGAGTCGCGAGGTGTGCCGGCGACGACTTTCCCGGCGAGCCCGGCGGCTTGGTCGTTGAGCATGTTCAGCCAGGTCGCGCCCCGTTTCTGGCCCCAGTAATGGGGATTGTGGCGGGCGTTGATCGTCTGCACCGGCACGACAAACCGCATCCCGTCCACACTGGCCACATGCCCACCACCCCAGACCTGGGCCAGGCCGATACGCGCCTGCTCGTCGATCAGGGCGGCGTTGGCCGCCTTCGGCCCGTCACCCGTGGTCCAGGCACGGGCCCCGATCCACTCCCCGAGCTCGCCCTCCACCTCGGAAAACTCGCGCCACCGCTCGGCGCGCCGGATCTCCCACTGGTGTTCCAGACGCGTCATTACCCGCTCGCCGTAGGACTTCGCACACGACGCGTCGTCGATACCGAGCTGTTCGGCGAGGTAATCGACCAGCTCGACCGGCACGTCCAGCGGGTCGTCGAGGAACGCACCGGCGTTGCGCACAGTCACCAGCTGCAAGCTGAAGCCGAGCTTGTTGTGATCCCGGCGCTTGGCCTCCACCAGACCCCGATCGACATCGTCGAGGAAGAAGAAACGCTCCAACTCGGCCCGGGACAACGACTCGGGCAACCGGCCGTAGGCCGTGGCCTTTAAATCGGACAGCAACTCAACGGGCAACGCAGTGCCTCCTGCTGCTTACACCGCACACCGTGGCGGCACCACGGCGTACCTCAGCAGCAGTCAGCAACCAAGGTCAACTCGCAAACCAGCAGGTCATGGCCTAGCGCTGTCTACCGTTCCGATGTTCCTCAACCCCCATTCATTGTTACGGGGACCCGCACCGGAGTTGGCGCAGCTGGAGTTGCGTGTCCGGTTCGGTACCGGTGGTGACTCCCGCGATGTGGGTTGGTTTGCCGGGTTGCAGGCGGGGCTGACTAGTGTGGCGGTGGAAAGAACCGCACATTTTTCATCGAGGAATTCATGCCGCCACCTTCCGCGCACCCCGGCTCTGCGACGCTGGCCGACAGCGTGCGACTGGCCGAGGACGGAGTGCACATCCTGGACCGCAGGGTGTTCCCGTTCGAGCACCGCTGGGTGCACGCCCGAACCGTAGAAGAGGTCGCCGTCGCGATCGAGGACATGGTGACCCAGTCCTCAGGCCCTTACTTCGCGGTGTTGTGGGGCATGGTGCTGGCCGCCGGCGAGACCACCGCGGATGATCCCGACACCGCCCGCAAGCGGTTGCAGGCTGCTGGTGATCGGCTGATCGCCACGCGCCCGACCAACGACCAGCCACGCAAGGCAGTCGAGTGGGTCATGTCGGCCGTGGCCGAGCGCGACGACGTTGCTGCCGCGGCGCTGGAGGGCGCGCAGGCCGGTGATGAGGACTACCGGCGTCGCAGCCGGGAGATGGGCCGCGCCGGTGCGCAGCTGCTCCCCCAGGGCGCCCGGGTGCTGACCCACTGCTGGGGTGATCTGTACCTGGTGGGTTTGGTGGAGGCGTTGCTGGAGCAGGGCAAGCAGCCTTCGTTCGTGTGCAGCGAGACCCGCCCGTACCTGCAGGGCGCGCGGTTGACCACGCACACGCTGGCCGAGATGGGTGTGGACACCACCCTGGTCACCGACGCCATGCCCGCGTCGCTGATGCGGGCCGGGGAGATCGATGCGCTGGTGACCGCCAGCGACCGGATCACCATGGACGGCCACGTGATCAACAAGGTGGGCACGTTGCAGCATGCGGTGGCCGCGCACACCTTCGGCGTGCCGTTCCACGCGTTGTGCCACGCGCCGGACCCGCGTTCGGCGACCGGGGCGGATGTGCCGATCGAGTACCGCGACGGTGATGAGGTGCTGCACACGCTGGGGCGGCGCAGTGCCACTGATCTGGTGCGCGGGCTGTACCCGGCGTTCGACGTCACCGATCCGCGGTTCGTGACCACGGTGGTGACCGATCGCGGGGCGTTCACGCCGGATCGGCTCTCGGAGTACTTCGGGGAGGAGTCGCGGTGAGCGTGCAGGTCGCGGCGGGTGGGTCGTGCTGGACATCGAGGGGACGCTGACGGCCACCAGCCAGGTGATCGTGTGAGCAGCGAGTTGGAGCAGGCCGGGGCGGCGTTGGCCGCCGAGTCGGCGCGGATGGCGGGACTGGGCTGGATGCGTGGCACGTCGGGGAACCGGTGACGTTGGGGCGTGATCCGCTGCGGTTGGCGGTGACCGCCAGCGGCTTGGACAAGGGCGAGTTGACCGCCTCGGACGTGGTGGTGGTCGACGAGGTGGGCGCGGCGGTGCCCGATCAGCCCAACCCGGATCAGCAACCCTCGGCCGGGTTGCACGCGCGGATCGCGGCGGTGGCCGGCACGGGTGCGGTGGTGCACGTGCACATGCTCTCAGCTGTGGTAGCCGGGCAGCGCTGGCCCGACGGTGTGGTGCTGCGCGATCTGGAGATGCTCAAGGGCCTGGGGCGTCGAGATGACGATGTGATGACGGTGCCGGTGGTGTCCAACAGCCAGGACATGCGGGTGCTGGGCGATGCTTTCGAGGCGAGCTTCGACGCGGCGACGCCGGCGGTGATCGTGGCTCGCCACGGGTTGTACGTGTGGGGTCGTGACCTGGTGCAGGCCCGGCATCGCACGGAATGCTTGGACTGGTTGTTCCAGTTCACCTTGGCCACGAACGGATTTCAGGAGGTTGTGGCATTGACGTTGCTGACCGTGTGGCCCGACACCGATCCCGCCGCGGTGCGGGTGCTCACCGAGGATCCGGGTGAGATCGCTGATGCCCTCAAGCCCTTCGGGGTGCTGTGCGAGGCGGGTGATCTGCTGAGCGTGCCGGCCAACACCACGCACTGGTTCGACATGGGCACGCGCCCGGACTTCGTGGCGATCCGGTTCTTCCACGACGAGGACGGCTGGGTGGGCGATTTCTGCAACACCGACACCGCCGAGCGCTTCCCGTCCTTCGACGAGCTGATGGCCTCCCGCTGAGCGGAGTTTCGACCGAGCGCCGGGTGCGGATTTCTTCCGTGCCCGGCGCTTGTTTTTTCAGGGTTTGCGCCGGTGGCTGTTGAGGTGGTGGCCGAGGCCGTCGAGGTGGCGTTGCAGGCCGAATTCGAAGATCTGGTCCAGGTCGATGGTGATGTTGCTGGCGGCGAGGGCGGCGAGTTTGGGGTAGCCGCCGGTGGCGAGCAGGGTGTGCAGTTCGGGTTGGTCGGTGGTGAGGCGTTGTTGGGCGGTGATGCCGGTTTCCTGGGTGTATTCGCGTTCCATGGAGTGGCTCATCGCGATGCCGCCGACACAGCCGTTGAGGCTGACTGCGATCTGGATGGCGGTGCGTTGGGGCAGGCCGAGCCCGTGGAGGGCGGTGAGTTGCCATTCGAGGTGGGCCATGCCGGTGGGCAGCAGCGGTGGTGTGGCCAGCGAGGTCAGGGCGATCGGCGCCAGCCAGGGGTGTTGTTGGTAGGTGGCCCAGTGCTGGCGGGCGAGTTTTTCGAGGCTGGCGCGCCAGCTGCGGCGGCTGCGTTCGGGTAGTGGGGTTTCGGCGAGGGCCGCGTCGGCCATGAGGCGCAGGAGTTCGTCCTTGTCGGGCACGTGCCGGTACAGCGACATGGTGCCGGTGCCGAGTTCGGCGGCTACGCGGCGCATGGACACCGCGGCGCGGCCTTCGGCGTCGGCGAGGGTGATGGCGGCGCGCACGATGCGGTGCTGGTCGAGGTGGGTTTCGGTGGTGCGGCGGGCTGGTCGTGTTCGGGGGCGGGGTGCGCGGCCGGTGGGGTCGGCGACGACGGTTCCGGTGCCGGTCACGGGGTGGACGAGGCCTTCGCGGCGCAGGGTGGCGAGGGCTTTGGTGGCGGTGGCCATGGCCACGCCCCATTCGTCGGTGATCTGGCGGGTGGAGGGGACCCGGTCGCCGGGGCGCAGGTCGCCGGAGTCGATGCGGGCGCGGATGTCGGTGACGATGCGCAGGTAGGGCGGTTGTGGTCCGGTCGGCATCGCGCTCCCCCGTCGTTGCACTAGTGCACGTGCGCCGGGAAGCGTAGTGCACCAGCGGGAATCCCCTAGTGCACTAGTGCGCTGGAAAGCCTTTTCCTTCCTTTATTTTCGCAGGTGAACGTGTCTTCTGTCCGGCCAATACCGTGTACGCATATTGGACGGTGTACGCAGGAGTGCTGAGGTGTGAGCGCGGTGGTGCAGGACCGGTCGCGGGTGCGGTGGTGGCGGCGGCCGCGGGTGGGTCCGTTGGCGTTGGTGGCGTTGGTGTTCGTGGTTGTGTCGGTGCCGCCGTATTTGACGTTGGATCCGGCGTTGGCGCGGGTTCATCCGCCGGCCGGGGCTGAGGTGCACTACCCGCTGCTGGTGGGGCACGTGCTGTTCGGGTCGGTGGCGATCCTGAGCTGTTGTTTCCAGGTCTGGCCGGCGTTTCGGACGCGGTATCCGCGCACTCACCGGCTCATCGGCCGGGCTTATGTGTTCGCCGGGGTGCTGCCCGCGTCGGTGTTGGCGGTGGCGGTGGGTGTGTTCGGGCCGTTCGGTCCGGTCGCGGTGGGCAGCAACGTGCTGTTGGGCGTGGTGTGGTTCGCCTGCACAGTGGCGGGGTGGTGTGCGGCGCGGGCGCGACGGTTCGGTGATCACCGCCGGTGGATGGTGCGGTCGTTCGTGCTGACGATCTCGACGGTGACCAATCGGGTGTGGACGGTGCTGTGGGCTGCGCTGCTGGGGCCGCAGCTGCCGACGACTTTCGGTGGCGATGAGGCCTACATGGTGGCCAGCATCGCGGGCTTGTCGACGTGGCCGGGGTGGGTCGTGCCGCTGATGGCCAGCCAGTTGTGGCTGGACCGCCGCACGAAGCGGTCCCGGGCCACGGCACGGTGAAGCGGTGGGTGCCGCCGGGCTGCGGCGGCACCCACCGCGGGTCAGCGCAGGTGGGCTTCGAGGGCGTCGGCGCCGGCGATCGCGCCGCCGCAGGAGCGCACGATCTCGCGCATGCGGTCGAGGTTGGCGCGGATGTCGGTGTTGGCGGCGACTTCGTCGACGGTGGTGCGCAGTTGGTCGGCGGTGACGGTGGCCGGGTCCAGGTGGCGGCCGAGGCCGAGTTCTTCAACGCGGGTGGCATTGACGGCTTGTTCGGGCATCTGCGGGACGGCCACCAGCGGCACTGCGGCGCGCAGGGATTCCATGGTGGAGTTCATGCCGGTGTGGGAGATGAAGGCGCTGGCATGACGCAGCACCGCGGGTTGCGGGAAGCTCGCGCGCACGTCGAAGTTGTCCGGGATCGCGCCGAGTTCGGCCAGTTCGACCTCGTGGCCGGTGGACATCGCGACCTGCCAGGGACTGTCGGCGAAGGCCTGCAGGCACATCCGGTAGAAGTCGGGGCGGTCGTTGAGGGCGGTGCCCAGGGCGATGTAGAGCAGTGGGGCGTGCGGGTCGCGGGGCTGCCAGGGCTGCTGCTCGCGCTCGCCCAGCAGTGGGCCGATGAAGTGGTACCGCTCGTCGAAGGTGTCGGCGGCCAGCTGGAAATGCCGGGGCAGGAACACCAGGTTCAGTTCGCCGGGCTGGGGCTGGAACGGCAGCATCGGGCGCACGCCGAGTTCGTCGGCGACCTGCTGGATTCGGCTGCTCATCTCGGCGAAGATCTCGGCGGGGAATTGCGGTTGCCCGGCCGGGATGACGTCGCGCAGCGAGAATTTCTCATCCGAGGCGAAACTGGGCATGAGCACGATCGCGGGAATGTCGAGTTCTTCGGCGAGCATGTGTCCGTGCGGGGTCATGGCGTCGACGCAGACGGCGTCGGGCAGGTCGTGGCGGAAGTGCTCGCGCAGCAGCGGGTAGCTGACGCGCAGGTCGTCGCAGAAGAAGTCCAGCATCATTTTCATGCGTTCTGCGCTCAACGCGCCGCGGCCTACTTTGGGAAGTTCGGTGGGCAGTTCGACCAGTTCAGCACCGGTTTCGGCCACGGTGGGGGCCATGTCGCGCCCCACGGCGTAGCTGACCCGGTGGCCGCGCCGCAGCAGTTCGGCCACCAGCGGCAGGGTGGGGTTGATGTGCCCGGAGGCGGGGACGCTGACGAAGGCAAAATGTTTCTTCATGATTCCTCGGGTGCGCAATTCCACGACGATGTGATCGATAATTCACAGTATCCGGATATGCGCGCTTCATCGCATGTGGGATTGATCATCGATGGGCAGCGAGGAATTCAACGTTCAGGGGGTTGACTGGGATCGGGCCGTCCTTACAAGGAGTTGTCGCAGATCCGCTGTCCGACCGGTACTTTCGGGCACCCCACCACCAACGAACGGGCAAGCTTTGCCCAATCGGGGAACACGGGGCGCGGATCGTGGTCGAATCAATCATGTTCGCACTTCGCCACCTTGGCCGATCTGACCTTGTCGTATCCCCGTTGTGCTTGGGAGGGAACGTGTTCAGCTGGACTGCCGACGAAGCTCACTCGTTCGCGGTGCTCGACGCCTGCTGCGACGCGGGCGGCAACGTCGTCGGCACCGCCGACGCGTACATGTACCACTTCCCCGGCAGCGAGGCTGGCCAGTCCGAGACCATCATCGGCAAGTGGTTCGCCGCCCGCTCGCTTCCGGCTTCCTGACCGGTAAGTGCCGCCCGGGCAAGACCGTCGAGAGCGTGCGTGACATGCCCGGTCTGGCCGACGGCTACGTGGACGCCGAGCGCGGCGCGAAGGTCCTCGCCGCGTTGGAGGAAGTCGCGACGGCCCGCAGCGTGGAGATCGCGACTGTCGCGCTGGCCTAGCTCGCGCAGCAGCCGACGGTGGCCGCGCCGATCGCCTCCGCGCGCACGGTCGAGCAGCTCTCGGCGCTGGTCACCCTGCACCTGTCCGACGTCGAGCTCCTGACGCTGACGGCCGCATCGTCCTGACCTGGTGAGCGGCTCTGGTTTTCGTTCACAGCGCGGTGAGGATCATCGGGCCGTTGGTGGTGATGGCGATGGTGTGCTCGACGTGGGCGGCGCGGCTGCCGTCGGCGGTGCGCGTCGTCCAGCCGTTTTCGTCGGTGCTGGTGCTGTCGGCTCCCCCGGCCAGCAGCATCGGTTCGATCGCCAGCACCAGACCTGGGCGCAGCGGCACGCCTTTGCCGGGGTGGCCGTCGTTGGGCACCAGCGGTGCTTCGCGCATGTCGCGGCCGACGCCGTGGCCGGTGAGGTGGGTGGGGATGCCGTAGCCGGCGCTGCGGGCGAGCACGCCGATGGCGCGGGAGATGTCGCCGATGCGGGCGCCGGGCTGGGCTGCGGCGATGCCCTCGGCCAGGGCTTGTTCGGCGGTGGCCACGAGGTCGGTGTCAACCGGGTGGGCGGTGCCGATGGTGAAGGTGATCGCGGCGTCGCCGACCCAGCCGTGCAGGCGGGCTGCGCAGTCGATGCTGATCAGGTCACCGTCGGCCAGGCGGGTGCGGTCCGGGATGCCGTGGACGAGGGCGTCGTTGACCGAGGTGCAGATCGCGGCGGGGAACGGGTTCGGCGCCCAGCGCGGGTGGTAGCCATCGAACACCGGTTGGGCGCCGGCGTCGGTGATGGTGGTGCGGGCGAGGTCGTCGAGTTCGCGCAGCTGGGTGCCGACCTGGGCATGGGCGCGCACGGCGTGCAGGGTGCGGGCGGTGATGCGGCCGGCTTCACGCAGGGCACCGATCTCGGTGGCGCTTTTCAGCTCGATCACGTGCGCCTCCGACAGCACTGGCCCAATAACTATACCGATATTGACCATTGAAACCTAGCACGGGGGTGTGAAACCTGGCGTGTGCAGGCACTTCCAGGGATTCGGGGAGCGCTGGCGAGCATCGGCGGGCGCGTCCTGGCGGGGGTAAAAGGCGGGTTTCGAGAGGATCCCGAGGGATGAAAAGGCCCCGCCTCGGTCGGGGGAAACGAGGCGGGGCCAACGACTGCGGCGGGCACCAACTGCGATCCTCGCCACGTTATCGAACACTCGTTACCCTCAAGGCCACCTCTTCGCCGAGGTTCAACGCCCCTGGGGTAGCTCCCTAGGGGCTCGGCGGGGAGCAACTCGGCGAAGTGGTGATGTGGTCGTGACCAACAACGATCTGCCCGTCGGCGCACGCATCCGACAGGCCCGCGAACGCGCAGGAATGAGCCGACCCGTGCTCGGCGCCCTGGTCGACAGGTCCGGAGAGTGGGTCAAGGCAGTCGAAACGGGGCGCCTGCAAACCCCGCGGCTGCAGATGCTCACCAAAATCGCCCGTGCACTCGACATCCGCGATCTCGTCGAGCTCACCGGCAACGACGAAGCAGTATCGGTTTCCAGGTTCGCGCCGGGCGCCGCCCACCAAGCGCTCTACGACGTGCAGGCCGCGTTGACCGAGTACCGGATCACTCCAGACCGTCGGCCCATCAACCTGCCGCACCTCGCAGAACGACTGGCGGCGGCGTGGAAAGTGCGGCACAGCTCGCCGGACCACCGCACCCAGCTCGGCGCGCTGCTGCCCGACCTGATCAGGGACTCGCAGCGGGCTGTCCGAGCGCATCAGGGCTCGGAGCGACGAGATGCGCGGCGCACGTTGGCCGGCGTCTACCAGCTCGCCGACTTCTACGTCGCCTATCAACCCGCACCGGAGCTGGTGTGGCTGGTCGCCGACCGGGCCGTGACCGAAGGGCAGGAAGCCGACGATCCGTATGCGATGGCCGCCGGCGCGTGGGCACTGGTCCAGATTCTGCGGGAGTCCGGACGCTGGGAAGAAGCGATCAGCGTCGCCAATGACGGTGCCGCCCAGCTCGAGCCCTACCTGGAGTCAGCCCCGAGCGACTGGCGCGGCATGGTCGGTGCACTCCAAGCCGAGAACGCGTTGACCTACGCCCGCCGGGGCCGGCACGGCGAAGCTTGGCGGTGCTGGGAATCCGCTTTTGGCATCGCCCGGAAACTCGGACCGGGCTATCGGCACGTGCAATCGAGCTTCGGGCTCCCTGTGATGCAGGCGAACGCGGTCACGCTCGGCGTGGAGCTGCGGCGCGGTGGCGAGGCGATGCAGGCGGCGAACTTCGATCCGGCCGAGATCGCGTCGGTGCCGCGCCGGGCTCGGCACATGATCGAGGTCGCCCGTGTCCACGCTTTGCAGGGCGATCACGCAGGAGTACTCGCGATGCTCGACCGCTCAGAAAGGACCGCCCCAGAAACGGCTCGGTTCAATGGCTGGGCACGCGAGCTGACGCATTCGCTTCTCGACCGTCCTCCGAGCGGCGAGGCGACGGCGGTGCGCTCCTTGGCAGATCGGATCGGTATCCGCTGATCGGGTAGGGGTACAAAACGTACCTCTCGCTGCGACGAAGCGGTCGATCTTAGAGTCATGCCGCAACCGTTGCTGAACCTCACCGTCGCGGGGCCGGTGGATTCCCTCGATGCCACCGGGCCCGCACACCGCTGGTGGTGGGACCGATGAGCGCCAGCAGTGGGCGACTTGTCCCGCTATCCGAGCTGATGCGATCCACGCCAGTGTCGGATACCAAGACTCCCGAGGCGCACAAGCCAAGAGGCTGGAAGACGCACATGGAACGTCGCGACGGGGAGACCGTCGCCGAGTGGAACGCGCGCCTGTCTCGGACGTGTTATCGGTGCGGGCGCGAGTTCGAGTCCTCCGGACCCGAACTCGACGCACACGAGGAAACACACGGCTAATCCGCGGGCGAATGCGCTACGCGACTCCGGGTTGCGATCCAACTAGTTCGGAGGCGCGCTCTTACAGCCCAGGCAGGTCACGCCACCGTAGAAGAAGGGCTCCCTGATCTCCTGCTCATGCATGAACTCAGAACGGTCCGGCGCACTTTGGCCGACCGGCCCGCTCACAACGGGCTTCCGGCGCAAGAGCGCTCGGATGCGATGAGGCACGCCTTCGGCCAACGCCGTTTCCAGGTTTTCCGCGACAAACAGTGGCCGCTCCAGCCGACCACGCGAGTAGAGCTCCGCCATGAGGTTGGCGCGTTGCGGATCGTCTTTCGGGTAAATCCGGACCAGAAGGCGCATCAGAAACCCGGGTGCGAACCCAAAAACGAGCAGCACCGACAGAAGACTTTTCCAGGACGCGACCGCTTCCAGCAGCTCAGCCATCATGCCCACCCCAGCTGCAGGTTCTTGAACCGGGCGTCCGACATGCCGGCCTGCAGGACCGCCCCCAGTTCCAGCTTGCCCTCCTCGGTCAGCTCGTAGTAACGGCGCGGCGGACGGCCCTGGATGGTTTCTGGGTCTTCCCAGCCATCAGTCAGCCACCCTTCGTCAAGCATCCGGGTCAGCATCGGATACAGCACGCCCGAACGAACCCCGGCTTGCCTGCCGAGTTCGTACCCCCAGTGTTTCGAAGTCGGGTTCCCCATCAACACCGATGCGACCTGCATCAGCGCG
This sequence comes from Saccharopolyspora sp. NPDC002376, assembly GCF_053593195.1. Taxonomy (NCBI): domain Bacteria; kingdom Bacillati; phylum Actinomycetota; class Actinomycetes; order Pseudonocardiales; family Pseudonocardiaceae; genus Saccharopolyspora; species Saccharopolyspora sp. NPDC002376. The sequence goes on along the minus strand of NZ_JBSFBZ010000001.1, from coordinate 224,664 downwards.
TGCGTTTTCCTCATGCCTCTTAAACTACATAGGTTGTCAACGACATGCAAAGAGCCCCCGGCGTCGAAACGCCAGGGGCTCTCCCATCACCCTGCATCTCACCCCGAGACACACCTCCGCGAACCCACCGCGAAGACTTCGCAGATCATTGTCCCTGCTCAGCACGTCCGCCGCTACCAGGTCTCATGTCGTTCCGGGCGGGCGCGTCCTGCCTTGGTGATATCGCCTCCGCCGGCCCCCAATGGCCCAGCCGCATCCCCCACCCCCTACACCGCGAACCATGCGGTAACGCACAAGCGCAATCCACTCGCCCGTCGTCGAACGACTCCATGCATGTTGTTCGCCGAGCACCTGAGACGACTTCAGTCAAGCACTGTGATCTTCTGGTCAGGGTGGTCGAGCCACAATGTGTGCTGGTCGCTGCCGGTGACGGTGAGCCCGTACCGCTCGAGCCCAGGTCTACCGGCGGCGTGCCAGGAATCGAGGACCGGGGCCAGTTCTGTCCACAGCCGACGTGCCCCGGACTGATTCACGGCCGCGTGGTCGTTGGTGAGATCGACGCGTGCCCATGACTGTGTTGCGGGGTGAATCCACCGGTATGAGCTGACGTCCCCGTCCTCGTCGTGCACGAAGACAAGTTGGCTGTGTTCGGCGATCAGGCTGCTGAAGAACGCCGCCATGGTGAAGTCGACGTCTGGCGCCACGTCTGCGGTGTACGTGCTGTCGGGCGCACCGGCGGTCATCTCGACGATGTGCCGGCCGTGTGACCGGCTGGGATCGCCTGCTGATCGCAGCGCCATGAACCCAGCCGAACTGATGAACCGCCCGGACACGGCGTGGTGCTGGTGTCGCAGCAGCACGATCCCCTTGCTGACGTTGACCAGGATCGCGCCGCCCGGTGCGATCTGCCCCAGCCATGCGGCGGGGACCCGATCCACCCCGCAGGTAGCGATGATCCGGTCGAAGGGAGCACGATCGGGAGCTCCGGCCGCGCCGTTCCCGCACACGACGGTGGGGGCATACCCGGCCGAAGTCAGTGCGGCACGGGCGGTGTCCACCAACTCGGAGTCGACGTCGATGGTGGTGATGTTGCTGTCGCCGAGTGCTTCGCAGAGCAGCGCGGCGTTGTAGCCGGTCCCCGCCCCGACCTCCAGCACACGGTGACCTGGCTGGACGTCGAGGGCTTCCAGCATATTCGCCATCAAGCTTGGCTCGGTCGACGAACTGATGGCCGTACCGTCTTCGCTGAACCGGGTGATCAACGTGTCATCGGTATAGGCCGCGGCGAGTGCAGCTTCACGACGCTCGTTATCCGGGGCCGTGACGTCGTGGTGGACGAAGTTGTTTTCCGCAGGGTTATGGATCGCGAACTGCGGGGCGAACAGGTGGCGAGGGACAGTCCGGAACGCATCCCGCCACATCGGTGTGGTGGTGATGCCGGACAGGTGATCGGCGAGCCGGGCTCGCAGCGCCGTCGTGTCATCGATGGTCGTCATCATCGTCCTTGAGTGAGGTGAGTTCGTCGGCCAGCGCACTGGTGATGGCCTGCCGTAACGGTTGGATCCATGCCCACTGCCCATTGGGGTTGAGGTCGCCGTGGAAGTACCAGCGCCCGTCGTGGTCGACCACGAAGTCGGGTGCGGCGTAGGCCAAGCCGAAGGTGTCCATCACCTTGTGGATCCCGGCCGCGACGTCGTCGGGCACGTCGATGGGGGTGTAAGTGAGCTGGTCGTGAACCGCCCGCCAGTCCACTACGTCCACATCGGACGGGGTGTCGATGCGGGCGGCGAACAGGCGCCGGCCGACGACGGTGAGCCGGACGGCGTACGCGCATGAGACACGCACCTGGAATAGGTGCGTGGTGCGGCGGACGGCATCGGTGATCTCCTCGGCCGACACGGTGTCCGCGCGCAGTGCGACGCGGTGACCGTTCTCCGTTCCCGGACCGCCGGTGAGGGGCTTGTAGATCACCTCGCGGTGGGTACGACAGAAGTCGCGGGCCTGGGTGGGGTCGTTGGTCAGCAGTGATTCCGGCACTGCCAGGCCGCAGGCCGCCGCGACCGACAGCTGCAACGGTTTACGGCCCGCCAGGGCGATCCGTTCGGGCCTGCTGATCCACCGTGCGTCCAGAGCGGCGAGCAGGCCGCCGAAGCCCATCGCGGCTTCGGCGGCTGCCCACTCTTGCTCCGTGTCGGTCAGGCCCGCATGCAGCGCGAACGGCGACGGCTTGCGGTACCAGACACCCTCGACGGCCGAGAGGTCCACATCGCGTCGCCGACCGCGCAGCGCTCCCGTCCACCGCTGCCGGTCCGGCACCAGATAGGCCACCTGGACGAGGTTTTCAGGGAAGTCGGCCAGATCGAAGCGCACCACGCCCACGTCCCGCCGGCACAGCTCGGCGACTACCAGATCGGCGGTGATGTCCTGGTCGGCGGTAATCACGACTACGGAAGGAGCGGTCATCGCAACATCAGTCCCCGTCGACGAACCACTGCATGTCGTACTGGGTGTCGTAGCTGGTCCCGGCGTGGATCACACCCGGGGTCTCGACGAACGGCCGCCCTCCGGGGTCGACACTGACCTGGCGGCCGGGGTCGTAGGTGGCGCCCTTCAGCGACACCATCGCCTCACCTGCACCCAGCGGTGTGGCGCGGGTGAGACCGAACGGCCGCGTCGCCCCCTCGGTTGGGATGTCGGTGGAGATGGCCATGTCTGCCCGCCGCGCTGGTAGCGGATTGGGTGCGACCGGATCGGCCAGAATGCTGGTCACAGTGTCCTCCTCGGGGATGTAAACACTACGTGCCCGTTTGAGCACTGTGAGTGTCGACCTTGGGGCGGCAGTGACCATTCACAGACCATGCACAAACGTCGTGGGCTGCACCTGTGGTCTGCGAGGCTGACTGACCAGGACACCATCAACGACCGGAGAATGCTGTGGTGGATCAGGATTCCCATGTTGGCGCCACAATCCGGCTGCTGCGCAAAGCCGCCGGGTACAGCCAGCGTCAGCTGGCGTCACGCGCGAACGTCTCACTCAGTTTGCTGGGCAAAGTCGAATGCGGGGACCGAGCCGCCACACACGCACTTCTGGCCGCCGTGTCCCGGGGCCTTCGGATACCCCTGGAACGGCTCACCGGACAGCCCTACAACGACAATTCCCACGACGCCGCAACACACGACGCCGTTGACGCACTCCGCACCGTGCTGCGCCGCACCGACCTGCCCAGCGACACAAGGCCCCGCCCAGTCGACGAGCTGGCCGCCGACGTCACCGCGATCGCGCAACTACGCCGGGACGCCAAATACCGCCAGATCTCCGCCCGCCTGCCGAGCTTGATCGACGAGCTGGCCGCCACCGCCCACACCCTGCCCACATCCCAGGCAGACCGCGTCTACGGGCTGCTCGTGACGACCTACCACGCCGCCCACACCCTGCTTCACCGCCTAGGTTTCCCCGACCTCGCCGACTCCGTCGGCCACCACCTCACCGAAACCGCCCACCGCGCCAGCGATCCCCTTGCCGGCGGCCTGGCCCAATGGGTGCGAGCACAGAGCTTCCAGTCCGGCGGCGACTACACCCACGGACTCCAGCTCACCGACACCGCCCGCACCGACCTCGACGACGAACTACGGCGGCGGCCCAGCCCCGCCACGCTAACCGTGGTCGGCAGCCTGCATTTGCGGTCGGTCACCCTGGCGTCCCGCGCTGGAGACACCGCGACCACCCGCGACCACCTGGCCGCGGCACGGGAACTGGCCGCGCGACTCGGTGACGACCAGGTCCACTACGGACTGACCTTCGGGCCCGCCAACACCACGACCCACGAAGTCGCCGCGCAAGTCGAGCTCGGAAACGGCGCAGCCGCACTGGCCGCCGCGAACTCCTGGTCACCCCCACGCACAATGCCCCGAACCCGCCGCGGCCACCACTACATCGACCTCGCCCGCGCCCACCTCATCCACGGCGACCGCGCCGCGAGCCTCGCCGCCCTCCAGCATGCCCAACGGATCACACCCCAGCAAACCCGCTTGCACCCGATGGTCCGCGAAACCATCGCCGTCCTGATCAGCCTGCACCGCCGCTCCAACCCGGATCTCACCCGCTACGCCCGCTGGATCGGACTCACGCCCACCTAGGCTCGAAGATCCCGAGCTAATGACCAACGCCCCCAGTCTGGGGGGCCAACACAATCTGTGGGTCAGGTCGAGACGCTTAAGAGCCCCCAGCGCCAGATAATGGCGCTGGGGGCTACGTGTTGACCGTAGCTTCCAGGAACGGACTACTCGGAGGTGTCGGGTGCAGCGTGCTTCGGTGCGGGGGCACCGATCCCGCTGCTGGGCGCGATCGGCCGCACGACCCCGGCGAAGTAGGTGCGCATCGAAGCGACCCACGCGGCGCCGATGGCCAGCAGGTACGCCCGCCAGTCCGCGCCCGGCACAACCGCGATCGTCGAGACCGCGCCGACCAACGCCGATAACGCGGCGGTGACCGCGGATTTCAGCTCGGTGCGCGCCGTGGAGTGCGTGACCAGCTCCGTCAGCCACGGCACGACCAGCCCGACGAGCCCGGACACGACCAGGGCGGTCAGCTCGACGTTGCTCATGCCGCCGCACCTCCCAGCCGCCGCGCCAGCTCGGAGACGATCGCTTCCGCCTGGTCGGCGTTGTCCTGGCCGAGCGCGGCGTGCACGGACTCGGCCACGACCGGGCCGACGACCGAGGCCAGCACCGGGCGCAGGGCTTCGGCGACCGCAGCGGGGTCGGACTGCCCGGCGGCGTTGATCAGCGGCGGGAGCTGGTACACCACGCCGTCCACGTTGCGGATCGCATCGACCGCGGTCACCTTCACCTTGGAACCTGGAACCCGCGACGTCTGCGGGGCCAGCAACGCATTCACCAGATCGACGAGCATCGCGACCATGGTGCGCGGGCCAACAGCGGTGCCCCATCCCTGGATTTGGCCACGATCACCCCGAGGGCCAAGCAATTCGTTCTCAATGCGGGTGAGCTGGGCTGCCTGGTCGGGGGTCAAATCGTCCTCCGGAGAATTGGCCGCGGCGACGTCGCGGCGGAACTGGTCGAGGTCCACGCGGCCGGGGTCGATCTTCCCGGTCACGGAGGTTTCGCGGTGGCCGCGCGCGGCTTCCGGCGGGCGGCCGAGCTTGGCCAGCACCGCCCGCGTCGCGCGCACCGCTGCGTCGTACTGCTGCGGGCTCGGGCCTTGGTTCACGCCCTGGTAGTCCCACTCGAACCCGACGTAGAGCGTGTTGCCGTCCCCGGCGGGGTTCGGGCCCGACGCCTTCGCTTTCCCGGCGTGGTTCGCGCGCCCGGCGGCGATCAGGTGCACGGTGCCGTCGTAGCCGATGACGCCGTGGCACAGCGGCCCGGCGAGATCCCGCCTGCCGTTGATGCACAGGTCCACCGTCGGTGCCGGACGCTGGTAGCTGGTCGGGGTGGCGGTGTGGTGCTCGAGCACACCGACCGGCCGCAGAGGGGTACCGCTGGCGGCACGGTCGCGCCAGCCAGGGGTTTCCACCACCCGCAGCCCTGCAGCCTGCAGCACGTCAGCGAGCCACACGAGCGGTTGAGCCATTCAGATCACCTCGGTTTCGTGTTCGTCAGCAGCCCGGACTCGCCGTCGCTGGATGCCGGGGTGCAGGAGTAAGCCGGGGCGTCATCGCTGCCACCGGACCGGCTGCACGAGTAGGTCGTGCCCGACTTGGGATCGGTCCACGACCACGTCGCCGGCGGTGCGCCGTCTTTGCCGTCAACCCCATCCTTGCCGTCGGCCCCGTCCTGGCCGTCCTTGCCGTCCTTGCCGTTTTGGCCAGGCAGCCCCTGCTCGCCCTGCGCTCCCGCGGCTCCTGGTTCCCCATCACGGCCTGACTGCCCAGGAACACCCTGTTGACCATCACGGCCCGGCTGTCCCGGGATTCCGGGGATTCCTTGTTCCCCTCGTTGCCCGGTAAGGCCTTGTAGTCCGCGCTCGCCGCGCTGCCCGGCCGCGGGCGGTTCCACGCGCGGCACCTGGCCCAGCTCGCGCACCTGGGCGGCCAGCGCCTGCGCGGCCTCAGCGTTCGCACCAGCCTCGGCGTCGACCTCGGCCAGCTGCCCGCGCAGCTCGGCAACGCTGGAGTACATCTGCAGCGCCGAATACCCGAGAAGCACGACGGCGGCTGCGGTGATCGCAGCCGCCGCCCAGGCGCGGATTTTCGGTTGTCTCGTCCTATCCACATTGGTCACTGGCTCTCACCAGGGCCTTTCTCGCGGAGCTGAGCCAGTTCGGCCTCCAGCGCCGCGATCCGGTCGGCATCGGCGGCGGCCCGCTCGCGGCGGCCGGCGCGCAGTGCGGTGACCACGGTCGCGACGGCCCCGGCCAACGCAGTGGCCAGGCCGCCGATCGCGGTGAGCAGCGTCGCGAAGTCACCCACCCGAGTCCTCTCATCGAGTTCAGGCGCCCGGCGGGGTCACGTAGTAGTCGCTCATTAGCACCAGCCCGGCGAGGTTTCGCCGAGCCGGGTCGTGGCGCCACTGCGTCCCGCCGTCGTTGCAGATCACCACCTGCTCGCCGACTGCGTAGGTGAACGAGGCGCCGCCGATGATCAGCAGCAGCGTGTTCGTCCCGGCCTGCATCACCTGTCCGGCGATGCCGTGGGCGTCGAACAGACCCTGTATGTCGGTGATGTTCTGCCCGGACCAGTTGACCGCCGCCCACTGTGTGGGGGCCTGCACAAACTTCGTGTAGCTGGCCGTGGTGATCCGATCGGTCACAACGCCCTCATTTCAGTCGAATTTTGAAAACTAGACACACTACGTATTCGTGTTTATGCTGGTAGCGCAGTTTCATGCACTCGTTCTGTCCTATATGGACGCTCATGGGCCGAGCCACGTCGCCGCGAAGTTGTTCGACATCTCGCGATGAATCGTCACGCTGCGGTTGAGCGTCCAGCACGCGACGTAGACGCTGACCTGCTCCCCCGGCGCGAGCCGCAGCTGCCACGAGGTCGCCAACGCATCCATGGACGCCCCACCGATCCGCCCATACCGGATCCCGGCCGGGTTGGAACCGGCCGACGAGCGGCCTAGGTACATCACCCGGACGGCATCGTTGCCGCCCTGGAACTGCACGGTCACGTTCAACAGCCACTGCCCGCCCACCAGCGCGGTGAACGTGCCGCTGGACATGCTGCAGCCCTTCGGTGTTCCGAGGACCACCCCAATGTCGGTGATCTTCGTGCCGACATACCCGGCGCTGCCCGTCCCGGTGTGCGTGATCACCGTGCCCGCACCGTTGTTCGCGTCGGTCCATTCCCCGCTCGGCCGGGCAGGAATCCCGCCAGTGCGCGCGAGTTCGTCCAGGCGGTTCCGGACTGCGGCGACCTCGGTGTGCAGCGTCGCCGGGACCGGCGCATGGCCGGGCGGCACCTCGGGCATTGTCATGCGACCACACCCCCCAGCATCTGCATCGCGAGTTTCGCGGTGAACGGATCCGATCCCGGCCCGATCGCCAGGATCCGCATCGCGTACTGCGCATCGGGGATCCAGGCGTGGTCACGGATCTGCAGTACGCAGGTGTCGCCGGTAGCGATGGCCTCGATCGACGGCGAACCGGTCGCCAGGCCCTGCGGGTTGCGGCCGTCCATGCGGATCGTGGCCTCAGCCGTCCAGATCGGCGCCATGTTCGACCGCAGTGAGCTGGTGGCGTAGGAGGCGACGATGCTCTGCTGTGTTTCGGACATGTGGGTGGTGTCGGCGGTCTGCATCCACGGCCAGCCCATCGTCGCCCAGGTCGGATCGGCAATGTCGGCGTAGACCAGCTCGCCGCTCGTCTTGCGGTTGTCCTGGCCCTTGGCGATGACCTGGAATGCCTGATTGCTGCCATCCACTGTGGCTTTCACCGACTGGCAGGCCTGCCGGTAGTCCCACACATGCGGGTAGCCGAGCTGACCCAGCCGCGGCTCACCGACCCGCATCCGCCACACAATCGCCTGCTGCGATGAGTCGTTCCATTCCGGCACGAACTCGAGCTCGGGGCCGCCGTCCTGCTGGGTGATCTCGGTCAGCCGTTGCCCGACGTAGGCCAGATCCGCCGCCGCGTAGGTGACCGTCGCGGTACCGGTAGCCGGATCGGGCAGCCGGATCGGCAGCCCCCACTGGCCGGCGTTGGCCAGGTAGATGCCGACCAAGCGCGCGGCCACGCTCCCCCACGACAGATTCCTGTTCGCCGGGTCCGGGCTCGTCGCGGAGAACACGACGTCGGCCGCGGTATCGGTCAACGCCTTACCGCCGTAGAGCACCAGGGCCTTTTTCCCGAGGAACTCCCACAGCGTCGTGGTGCGCACCGTCGCGGTGTACCCCTGGGTGTCGTCTGCCTCGAGCCCGAGCAGAAACCCGGCCTGCATGATGCTGTTGCCGTAGGCGTGCACCACGGTCCAGCGCCATGCCTCGCCGAGCATCGTGAACGTCTCCTCGTCGAGCTTGGGCGACAAGGAGATCTGAGCGGTCAGGCTGCCGGGATTGTTCAGCTGCCGCTGCCAGCCCGGAACCTGCCCGCCCAACGGCAGCTCACGGTGGATCCGCCCGGTGATGCTGTTGGCCAGCAGCAGCCGGTGCCCGGCCCCGGCCGGTGACGCTGGCGGCGGTGACCACAGCGAGGTGGTCATGCCGGGACGACCTGCACCGTCAGCGGGTTGCGCACGTCAGCGCCCCATGTTATCGAGCCGCCGCCGAGCACATCGATTTTCAGGCGGACGGTCGAGGCGCCGGTGTAGATCGTGGCGCCGATCGGCACGACCGGACACCGGTTGTCGCCGCCCGGCCCGGCGGTGCCGATCGCACCGGCGAACTGGTTGTTGTTGACGTTGACGTAGTAGTTGATCGTCGTCGGGTTGTTGATCGAGATGATTTTGAACAACGTGCTCGCGATCACCCGGTACGGGAACCCCGGATCCGGGATATTCAGGGTGATCAGCGTGTTGTTCGCGCCGCTGATCACGCCGGTGACGTTGTTGTTGCCGTCTGGGCTGCCCGGGAACGTCTGGGTGAACGTCGCGCCCATCGTGCCCCGCCACAGGCCCTGCGCGGCGTCCCAGTAGTCCATCAGCTGCGGCCACGGCGCCGCGGCCTTGCGGATCCGCAGCTCGCCATCGATCCGGCCAGGATCCAGCACCGCGTCGCCCGGCAGCATGTACCGCACCCCACCGGTGAGCGCGGTGGACATCCGTTTGTCGGTGATGTTCGCTGCGGTGATCGTGGTGGCGTTCGCCGGCACCCGAACCTCTGCGAGCTTGATCGCGCCGTCCGGCAGGTTCGTCGGCGCGACCGGGCTGGCCGCCGGTGCCCCGGCCAGCACGTCGACGACCGGCCCGTGCGCCGGGTCGGTTGGGATCGACGCCTGGTCGTAGACCACCGCGAACACGACATCGATACGGGGGTTGGTGGCGTTCGACGTGGCGATCGGCACCGAGACGGTCGATTCCGACCAGCCCAGATACGGGCCCTGGCCGGTGCGCTCGCACACCAGGTGGCCGGCGAGCACGTCGACGTTCATCGACGCGGTGCCCTGCTGCTGCACCCGCAAGCTGGTGCAGCCGACGGCGTCCCAGTTGTGCGGCAGCACGCCGTTGCGCACTGCAAGGGGGTTCGCGCTCTTGACGTCGGGTAGCAGCAGACCGGAAATGAATTTCCGCATGTCCCGGCCGTTGTTCACGCCGGTGACACCGTCCGCGGCGGTCAACGGCACAGCATCGGTCAACGCGACCATCGGGTGACCTCTCAGTAGTAGGAGACGCGCCACGAGCAGGTCATGGCCGCCGTGAAGTTCTGCACCTCGGCGGTGAACCGCACATCGATGGATCCGCCGGCGGGGATCTGGAACCAGTTCGCGCGCGTCAGATAACTGCGGCGGTTGACGCCGTTGAGCTGCACCGACCCGCTGCCGGTGTTGATGACCAGCACGTCGGTGGAGCTGAGCGCCCCGTTGTAGGTGATCCAGTGCGTGGCGGTGGAGATCGACGGATTCAACGCGGGCCCGGTGATCGTCACGATCACGTCGGCCGGTGCGGTGCCGTCGGTGTTGTCCAGCTCCACCACACCGGTGGAAACCGGTGCGCCCCACGACAACCCGCTGTCGCCGGTCGGCCCGTTCCACCGTGTCCCGGAGCCTCCGACCGGGCCGTTCCAGGCCACGCCGCCGAGCCCGGACTGCGCCATCTGCGTCGAGGCGGTGCGGGTGGCCACATCCAGCAGCCGCGGTTCGGGCGCGGTCCACTGCAGGCTGTAGTCCAGCCAGCTCGTCGACGTCATGGTGATCGTCGGTTTGTCCGAGCGGCGCACCATCGCCTCGGTTTCGCCCAGCTCGTCGGCCACGCGCAGCGACAGCATCGCCCCGTCCGCGCCGAGCCCGGTCAACATCCGCATGGCCCGCAGCCGCGCCGCGTGGTTCGGTGCCCGCGCCGACCCGTTAAGCACCACGACACGCTTCGAGGGGAACGAAGGGCCATCGTAGGAACCCGGGCCGGTCGGGCGGTCCACGAAGTTCGTGCGCATCGGCACCCCGTCGCGCCACCCGTCAATCGACCGATGCCACCAGGTCACCCCGGCGGCATCGGTCGACGGCTGACCAAGAACAAAGGAATTCGCCAGCGTCACCGTGGTCATGCCAGCTCCTTCAGTGCCGCGGTCATGTGCCTGGCCCCCGCCGCCGCGGCTTCCTCGGCCGACCACTGAGAGCCGGTGAACGACTGGTTGACCGTCACCGGTGGCCGGTCAGCCAGCGCGGTCTCGATGCGGTCCAGCCGGGTCACCAGCTCGTCCTCCTGCGCGGCCGTCCTGACGTTCTCGGGGTGGCCGGTGCCGTTGTAGGTGAGCGTGTAGCCCGGCATCAGCGGACCGCCGTTGTCGTAGCCGCCCGGCCGGTTCAGCGCCGCCAGCGACCCATAGCGGTGGATCGCATAGTTCAACCCGGCGTAGGTGTTGGCCAGCGGATTCGTGCTCGTGCCGTACTGGAATGGGCCGGTGTTCGCGAACGGCCCGGCATAGGCCCGATACGTGGGGCCGATGACCTGCATCAACCCGACGCTGGGCGTGCCGCGCTGCCAGTTCGAATCCCACCGGTTGACCACCGTGGGGTTTCCGCCGGACTCCTGGTTCATGCGGCGCAGCACCGTCGGCAACCACGAGGCGGGCTGCCCCAGCATCGCCAAGGCCTGCATGATGACGCCCGACCACCGGTTCGCGCCTCCGCCGCCCCCACCTCCACCACCAGGTGGCGCGGGAGCTTCACCGGCGAACATCTTGTTGCCCATCAGCATGACCAGGCCCTGGGACACCTGGTCGCCGAAATCGCGCGTCACGCGGTCGATCCACGTGTTTGCCGGCGGACCGAAGTCCCCGCGGAACGGCTGGTAGCCCAAAGACACGTCCCGGCCGGCGGGCCCGCCCTTGGCGAGGTGCTTGACCGGGATCGGCTGCCCGCCTTCGGCGAGCCGGTTGGCGTTGATCGCCTCGATCAGCGGCCGGTGCCGGGCCGTCGCCGCAGCGTTGATGACGTACTCCCCGTTCGACAGCATCGCCGGGATGGAGTCCGACGTGCTGGTCCCCGGCCCGTACACGGGACCACCGGTCGCCCGCGACAGCGGCAACGGAATCCCGCTGTCCGGGTTGGTCTGCTTGACCTGCGGTTCTCGAATCAAGCCCATGTAGGTGTCGAGCCACTTCGTGGTCGCGGTGACCTTGATTTCCTTGTCCTTGATGCCCTGCAGCGCATCGTTCGTGCGGTTCGCCATGCCTTCGGCGTTGCGGGCCGCATCGTCGTACTGGCCGGGCAGACCGCCCACCGAGCGCAGCAGCTGATCGACGGCGTCACGGTTGCCGAACACCTTGACCGCGTTGTCGTACAGGGCCTGCTCGTTCTGCCGCAGCGCATCCCGAGCCTTGTCGACGTCCCCGGTCTGCTGCTGCACCGCCTGAGCGTGGTTCAACGCGGCCTGCAAGCTGTTGAGGATCGCCTGCCGGTTCGCCATGCCTGCCGCGGTGTTCGCATCCAACGACAGGCCATTCGCGGTCACCGACTGCGTCAACCCGTTGATCGTGCCCTGGAATGACAACGCCGACTGCGCGGCGCCCAGGTTCTTGCCGATCAGCAGATCCAGGCTGTCGTTGAACGCTCGCGTGCGCTGCTCGGCGGTCGCGGTGTTGCTCGCCAATGTCTGAAACGCCTGCTGCAGCGGCGACATCGTCACCGTGGCGCCGCTGACCGCCGCGATCAGATCCTGGTTTTTCTGCACCGCATCGCCGTAAGTCGTCCGCAGCATGTCCAGATTCGTGCGGGCTTCCCCAGCGGCAGTGCCCTGAGCGGTGAACATCTTGGACATGCCGTGCCCGGTGTTCACCATCTTGTAGCCATTTTCGGACAGGTAGGCCAGACGCGCGCTCACCGCGTCGTAGGCGCCGGCGTTGCCCAGTGCGATGTCGGTCAACTCCCGCAGCGACACCCCGGCCCGCCGGTAGGTCTCGTACGAAGCATCGGTCTGCAGCTGCTGCGCCACGGTCTTGCGCACGTTCTCGTCGATCGCACCGTTGGACTCGCGCAAGGCCTGCGCCAGGTTGGTCACCATGTCCTTGTGCCGCTGCGCACGCTCGGCGGCTTCCTGCTGCGAGCTGATCAGGAACCCAAGGGCGATCGTCGCCGCGGTGATCGCGGCACCGAACACCCCAGCACCGAGCACGGTCGCCGCGCCCGAAATCCTCGAGGTGAACGACGCCGACGAGTCCTTCGCGGTGTTGAACCCGTCGCGGATCTTCCCCAAACCGTCGCTGACCTTGCCGAACGTCGCGCTGATACTGGTCATGATCGACAGTCCGCGCATCGCCGCGGTGACCGCCAGGAACCCGGCCGCCACATACGGCAACGCCGGGCCCAACGCGGACACCGCGGCCACCAGCGGCGGAATCACCGCCGCGGCCAGCGTCGCCAGCGGCTGCACCAGCGGCGTCACGGCTTGCACGATGTTCGCGAAGTTCGCGGCCACACCCGGCAGCACCGGCAACAGCACCTGCAGCGCGTCGCCCAGCGCGGAGAACACCGCGACGAACGCCGGCCGCAGCTGATCCGCCACCGCCTTCAAGGTCAGGAAAAGGTTGATGAGCTGCTGCGAGCCCTCGGCGGTCTTCAACCAGCGTGCGGTTTCCTCGGTGGCCTGCCGGAACGAGCCGATGACCCCGGCGCCGGTGGCCGACATCGCCGAGAACACCGATCCGATGATCGACCCGACGTTGACCACGATGGCGCCCAAGTCCTTCAGCACGCCACCGAAGTCGTTGAACATCGTCATCAGCCGGCCGGACTCGCGGGCTTCGGCGGCCCACGCCGCGAACGACTCGGCCGCGCCCTGCGCGCCACCGGTGACCCTCGCGAGGTACTCGGCACCGACAGTGCCGATGTCCCGCAGCCCAGCCAGGATCGGCCGCAGCGCCCGCCCCAGGTTGTCCACGATGGTCGCCGTCGACCCGAACAGGGCCCCGAGGTCAGCCACAGTGCGGGAGTCCGCGGCGAATGCACCAACCTGCTTGATCGCCCCGTTGAAGGCGTCGGCGACCTGCGACAACCCGGTTTTGAGGACCGGCACGTAGATCGCGCCGAGCGTCTTGACCTCCTGGCCGAGCCCGGCGAAAAGGTGCTGTTGGTCGATCAGCCGCAGCGCGTGGAACTCGTCGCGCAGTGCCGCGGTCTGCCGTACGAACTCCTGCGCCGACGGCGCCAGGTTCTTCAGCGCCTGGTCCAGGTCCTCCTGCGCGGCCTTCTGCTTCTCCGCGGATTCCCCCGCAGCATCCTGCGCTGCCGCCATCGCCCCGAACGCGTCGCCAACACCCGTGACTGCTGGCAGCAGCGTGCCCAGCCCAGCACCGGCCACCGCCAGCCCACCCGGCAGCAGCAACAGCCCCTGCGACAGGCTGACCGTGGCCTCGCCGAGCGCACCCAGCACCGGCAGCGACGCACCCAGCCCGTAGAGAATTCCGGACAGCGCAAGTGCTTTCACGCTCGCACCGGCGAGCCCCGACGCGAACCCGCCCAGGGACTGGTTGACCACACCGAGTTTGGCCTGCAACCCGTCCAACATGGAGTGGTCGACGTCGACGCGCTGTTTGATGGTCTTGGCGCTCTGCTCGGCCCGCCACGCCGTCATGTCCGCGGTGGCGTGCGCGGTGTCGACGTTGAGTCCCAGCCCGAGCGCGCGGTCTTCCTGACTGCGCCGCCACCCGGTGATCGCGGTGGTCGCCCGCCGGGTGTCGACATCCAATCGCGTGGAGATCGGATCGCGCCGGAACTTTTCGGCTTCCCGCCGCGCCTGCTGCAAACCACGGGTGAACGGCGTGCGGTCGAGGGTGAGGGTCGACTCGATGGCTCCCGCGTCGAATGCCACGACGCCCTCACCTGCCCTTTCATTGGATTTGGAACCCGTGCGCTAGCAGCGAGTCGTCCGAGGACATCCCGCTCTGCTGGGGCTCGTTCCCGCCGCTGAGTTCGGCGTCGAGTTCTTCGATGTAGACCTGCTGCTGCCACCACGGCAGCCGGTCCCACTCGTCGATCGAAAAGTGAAGGTGGCGGCGCACCAGGTAGTAAGTGCGCCGCTGATCAGGCCCGCCCGTCAGCGGCTCGTAGCGGGCCTCGCGCCTTCCGGGGTCAGCTCACCCGTGATCCACCCCAAAAACGCCTGGAACCCGCGGTGCGGCAGCTCGGCGAGCTGGTCACGCGACGGGGAGCTGTCGCACAGCTCGGCGACCGCGTCCAGATTTTCCTCGTAGATCGAGTTCAGGTCGTCTTCGGTGAGCGACCCCAGCACCCGGATCAGTTCGTCCATGCTGGACATGTCCAGGTCGCGGCCGGTGGCCTTGATGTTCTCCCGCATCCGGGTCTGGAACCTGTTCACACTCTTGGGCGAGGGCTCCGGCACAGTGCCGCGCACCCCATCACCGAAGTTCCAGTCCAGCGCCTTGACCTGCTTGGAAAGGTCGAATCCAGCCATCACGCACCACCGGTCTTCGCGGCGTCCATGTTGCGGATGGACACCTGCGACGGGGCGACCAGACTGCGCAGGCTGACCGCGTACGACCGCGGGTTCGCCGACCGCCGGTAGTTCGTCGTCACATCGGCCCGCGACTTCACACGCGGCACGCCGATACGCCGCCAGAACCCGAACTCGTTCTGCCCCTCCAGACCGAGCACGAGATCCTCCATCTCGTCGGAGATCTTCAGCGTTGAGATCCCCGGCTCGGAGGCGGTGGCCGCGGTGGTGGTGATCGTGCCGCCACCGTAGGCCCACCGCATGGTCTGCAGGGTGTCCTGGGCCAGCTCAACCTCGACGGTGAACGTCAGCGAGCTGGTGCGCTCGTCCACCGGGGTCATCTGTTCCTCGATGGAAATCGTGTCGGTGTCGCGGGAGTACTGGAACGACGCGCCCTCGGTCGTAGCACCGATCGGCGTCCACGGCGCCGGCCACTCCTCCCCCAACGCGAGGGTGTCGGGCGGCATCTCCACCGGTGTTTCCAGGCTGTAGGGGGCCAGGTAGATCGCGGCCATCCCCGTCAGCACCTTGGTGGCGTCGTACTGCGGCACGAGCTGCGCCATCGCAAAAACCTTCTTTCACAACGAAACCCCCGTCACCAGGCGTGGCGTCGGGGGTAGGGACAGGAACAGCGCGCGGCTACAGCTCGCGGAGCGTCACCCCGGACCGGCGGGCGGTCTCGCGCAACTGCTGGGCCGTGGCGGCGTCGACCTCCAGGCCGTCGGCCGGGATGACGGTGTCGCCGGTGCGGAACTCGGTGACGAACGGCGGCGGCGCCAACCGCACCCGCCCCGCCGGCGCCGCGGGCTGCGGCTTGGTGGCCGGGGCGTGCTCGTCGTTCTTCTCGGCGTCGGCCGCGGCTTTCTCCTCCGCGGTCAGCTTCCGCTCAACCATCGCGGGAAACCTCCATGATCGTGGTCAGATACGTGCACACCATCTCGGTGCGGTTGGCGCTGTCGGGCACGGACGACAGCAGCGCCGGGCGGCCACCAGAGCGGGCCACCGCGGTCAGCTGGACCGCGCCGAGCGTGACGGGGAAATCGGCGCCGCGGATGCGCTGGTCGGCGTCGTAGGCGATCGCTTCGCAGTCATCCGCCGACATCTGGGCACCGCGACAGCGCAGCTGGAACCCCGGCGTGTCCGCGATGCCCTCCAGCGACAACCCCATGCCGGGCAGCGGGGTGACCACGGCGATCCGGTCGGGCATCTCCGGGATCCGCTGCGTGCCAGGGAACAGCGGCACTTCAACGCCGAGCGCCTGCAGCCAAGTGATGATGTTCGTGGTGGTCCACATCGGTCAGTCCTCGTACTGGTCGGGGTACATGTGCCGATGCCGCAGACCACTGCGGTGCTGCTCGCGCAGCTCCTGTTCGGTCAACCTGCGCTGCTTCGGTGGCCGGTCGTAGACCGTGCGCCCACCATCGACAACCGACGGGTGCCCGGATTCCCGGAGGTTCGAGAACTCCACCGGTGCGTGGGCCTCGACCTGCCGTGACAGGTCTTCGACCACGTCGCGCATCGCCGACGCCGGGCCGCGCTCGTCGAGCACCGCGTCCGCGATGTCCTGCAGGTACCGGGCGTGCTCGGTGTGCAGCGGGGTCTCCAGGTATTTCGCCTGGCCACCACGCGGATGCCGCAGCGTCAGGTCCTCGTGCTGATACCGGGCATAGACCTGGTCCACCTCGACGTGCCCTTCGAGGTGCCCGTAGCCGACGCGCCGCGCCAGCTCCAGCAGCCGCTCATTGAACGTGTCCGCCACCGCGCACCTTCAATCCGAAGTCGTCGAGTCCGAACAGGGCACCGCCGTAGCGGTTCCGGCCGGACAGCAGCCCGCCGATCTCGGGGGCGTCGGGCAAATCAACCTGCCCGGTCGCGATCCGTTCCAGCATCGCGATGGCCTGCTGGTAGCGCAGCACGACCGGATCCCGATCCGACTCGTAGTCCAGTCCCTGCCGATACGTCAGATCGGCCAGGTAGGCGGCGATGTCGCGGGTGATGTCGGCGACCAGCCCCGGCACCGGATCGAACGGCACCCGGTACCGCACCGACAGCCGTCCGTCGACCTGCGCCTGCGCCGACTTGATCTGATTGGTCAGAGCCTCGTCGGACAGCTCGGCGGCGGTGCCAGCCCACTCGCCCGGTTTACGGGCCAGCACCGCACGCACGTTGTCCGGCGTCGCATACGCCGCCACCACGGTCTACTCCTTGCGTGATGTGGCGGTCTTGGTGCCGCGCCCCGTCTTCGGCGCGGTCAGCTCCTCCCCACCGTCGTCGGTGACGGGCTCCTCGGCCGCGGCCTTGCCGTCGGCGGCCTCCAGGGCGCCGAGCTCGACCAGCTCGGCGCCGCGCTCGGTGTCGAGCTCGACCGTGTCGCCCCGGCGGTGCTCCCGTCCGTCGAGCCACATCGCGGTCGACTTCAACGTGTACTTCGCGATTGCCATGTCACACCCCCGACAGCACGGTGATGGCCTTGGGCTGGTCAATGCCGATCGCCGACGCGCGCTGCACGTCCGAACGCCAGGTCTTGCGCGGCTCGTCGCGGTACAGCGGCGTCGCCTGCAGCGGCAGCTCGTCGGAGATGAACCCGGCGACGTTGCGCTGCATCACGATCGCCTTGCCGTCCGGCACCCGGTTGGACACCAGCACATCCAGCGTCAGGATCTGCTGCGGCAGCTTGCCGGTGTAGCGCAGGTTCTCGTCCGCGATGTTGCCCTGGTAGGGCTGCTGGAACTGCGAGGAGTTCAGCAGGTCAAACTGCGTCGTCTTGTTCACGATCAGGGTGTCCGCCTCGAACGCGAACTCCGCGCCCTGATCGGTCTGGGCGTTGTCGACCAGACGCCGCGCGTTGTTGAGGTCCCGGCGAATGTCCACGTCAGGCCCCGTCCACCTTGCCGTCACCCCCAGCGTGTTGATGCTCGCGTTGTTCAGGATCGACTTGACGAACGTGTCATCCCACGCCTTGATCAGCGTGTTCTTGACCTGCTGCAGCTGGCGCGTCACCGGGTCGACGACCTGACGGCGTCGCATCTCGTCGGACGCGAGGATGGCCAGCGCCCGCTCCTCCACGAACGTGACCTTCGGGTCACCGGCCGACGTGGTGCCCACCGGCACCTCGGCGAACTCGGCGCGGACCTCGGCGTCGGTGTCGGCGTAGAGCGGGGTCGACTCGTTGAATCGCACCGCCCCGGCCTGGTTCTGGCCCGCGTTGCGGAGCACGGCGTCCGCCAGGAAACCCTGCTTGGTCATGGAGATGATCAGCGAGGGGATCCGCAGCGGGTCCTTGATGAAGTCGTTGACGGTGATGCGGGGCCCGTCGAACGAGCTAACGACCTTCGTGGTCATGGGCTTCTACTCCAGTTCTCGATACGGGCCGGTCAGGCGATCCGGGCGCGGCCAACAGCACCGGCGGACACCCCGCCGGGCTCGGTGCAGCGACCCACGATCTGGTCGAACGTCGCGGTCTCGTCGACCGGGGCCACCTGGCCGCCCGCGGCGGTCACCAGCAGGTCGCCGAACTTCGCCGCGGCGTTGTAGGTGACGCGGATGTCGACGCCGTACGCCACCGCGACCTCCGAGTGCGGCCAAGCGGTGTTGATGGGGTTGGTCGGCGCCGACCCGGCCGGTCGGGCGTCGTCCAGGGCCACACCGAGCACGTTGATCGCGCCCGCACCAGCGGGCTTGACCTTGCCGCCGGTCGACGGGACGACGAGCTGACCACCGTTGACGTTCTCCGACACCTCCAGGGTGTCCGGGCCGTGCTGCTGACGGGGAACCACACCAGGCATTGAAATGTCTCCTGACATGCGAAAACCCCGCAGCATGGCGGGGTTTGAGAACGGATTGTTGACGGAGGGATTACAGGCCGAGCTGAGCCTGGACCTGCTCCACCCAGTCGGAACGGGTGGCGTCCTCGGCGCG
This sequence comes from Saccharopolyspora sp. NPDC002376, assembly GCF_053593195.1. Classification (NCBI taxonomy): domain Bacteria; kingdom Bacillati; phylum Actinomycetota; class Actinomycetes; order Pseudonocardiales; family Pseudonocardiaceae; genus Saccharopolyspora; species Saccharopolyspora sp. NPDC002376. The sequence goes on along the minus strand of NZ_JBSFBZ010000001.1, from coordinate 205,681 downwards.
GTCCTGGTCGGTCTCGAACGCCGAACCGACACTGCTGGAGAGGTCGAGCAGCTTGACGTGCTGGCCGATCGCCTGCAGCACCTCGCGCACCACCTTTCCGGCGTCGACGTCGCTGCCGTTGGACAGCTCGATGACCTGGTGGCCCTCCAGCAGCGGCCGGGCCAGGTCGGTGACCGCCGGCGGAATGCCGAACTCGCTCGCGAGCCGGTCGCGCTCGGCCTGGTAGTTGCGGGCGTCCAGCTCGCGCTGCATGTTGCTGAGCTGGGTTTCCATCTCGGCGACACGCGCATTGGCCAGCTCGACGGCCGCGCCGTTCTCGTAGTCGTTGGCCGCGGCGACCTCGGCGGGCTGCTTCTCGTCGACCTCAGCGGGCTCGGTGTCGGGCTCCACCTGGTCGACCTCGCCGGTGTCCTCGTCCCTGAGGATCTCCGAGGCCAGCGCGTTCAGCTCGTCCTCGGTCAGCTCCGGCACCTCGTCGTCGGTCTCGTCGACCTGGCCGGCGTCGCTGGTGTCCTGCTGCTCATCGCGCAGCATCGCCAGCAGCTTCCGCAGCTGATCGGTTTCCTCGTCGGTGAACGCCATTCCGGCCTTCCCTTCCTGCCCGCCCTCGGGAGGGGCGAACGTCTCTGCGGTCAGGTCCAGAACATCCCCGGCCCCGACCTCTGCTGACAGGTTCACGGCCTCCCATGGCCGCATCCCGGTGATCCGCGGATCGCTGGTGATCAGCGCGTGCTGAATCGCCGCCGGGAACGCCTTGCCGTCGGCGCGCTCGTAGTTCTCGAGAATCCGGGCAGAGATCCCGACGCGCGGGTAGCTCTCCAGGAGCTTCGTGGCCTCCTCCGAGGCCCGGAACACCCCGTCCAGACCATCGGCGGTCAACTCCAGGTCAACCATCTCGCCGGTGGTCGCCCGCGGATCCATCGTGTGCTGGTTCTCGGTGTCGGCCATGACCAGCGGCACCGAGTCGAACGCACCAGACCGGAACGCATCGGCCATCGCGGCGAGCTTGTCGCGGGTGAAGTCGATCCGGCGGCCCTTGTAGTTGATGCTGCCGATCGGCAGCACCTGCTTGCGGAACAGTCGGCCGCCGACCTTGCTGGCCGTACCGAGGTCGATCGGCGACAGAATCTGAGTCGTCACGCCGCCCTCACCTTCGCTTTCCTGATCTGGTGGATGACCTGCGCCAACTCCACAACGCGGCTCGGCCGCGACGACAACGACGTCCGCCGCATCGAGCGGTCGACCATCATGTCCCGCAGCGCGTCCCGATGCGCCTGTTCCGGGCTCTCTCCGTCCGCGATGTGCCGCTTGTACGCGGCGTCATACGCAGCTCGGTCCGCGGGCGAAACGTCCTTCAGCGCGGTCTTGCGGTACTCAGCGACCTTGGTCTCACCAGCACGGATACGCTTCTCCTGCTGGACAACTTGACTGACATTGCCGTACCGGTTGTGCCCAACCCCAACCGTTTCCTTGGTCTGGAGATGCCCAAACTCGCGGTCGATCTCGGAGAGGTCAGAGTCCGACAGGTTGGCGAACGGGCGAGCCCCTGGCTTCACAGCCCTGGCGTTTTCGGCCACGTCCTTCAGCTTCGCCTGCCGTTCCTTCTCCGCCTTGCGTGCCTTCGGTGTTGACGCCTCCGCCTTACGGCGTTGACCACGCAGCCAGTCCTTTTGGTAGACCGCCGATGACAAGTCCTTTCGGACCTTGCCGCTCTTGTCGACGTAGATGGCGTGCGCTTCGCCGGTCTTGCGGTCGTCCGGGATGACCCACTTTCCGCCCTGCGGCGCTTCGGACCACACCGTGCCGGTCCGGCCGCCCGCGAACTTGATCGGTCCGCCGACGTCGCCTTCCTTGATCTCGTGCGGCTTGCTCGACTTCGGCGCCTTCGACGCCTTCGGCACCTCGAACAAGCCGCCCTGCAGGTCCTTCTGGGCGCGTTTGCTGTCGGTCGTGTGGTGCTGCTTCACGTGCGCCAACGCGTCATCCATGCTCGCGTGCTGTTTGCTGACCACCGACGTTTGACCACCACCAACCTTCGAGGTGTGCGATCCAGCAACCCGCGACACGTACATGTCGGGCTCCTCGTCGACCAGCGCCGGCCGCGAACCTTCCTTGCGGCGCGGGTCCTTCACGCGGGCTTCGAGGACACCGATCGTTTTTCCGTTCTGCCTCACCAGCTGCTGCTGCGGGCGGCTCGGGTCGATTTCCAGGCCCATCGCGGCAGCTTTCGTCTTCGAGTCCGCCATCCGCTTACGCAGCTCGACGTCGGCGCGCTGCTGTGCGGTCTTCTGCTCGGCTTCCTTCGCGACGCGTTCCTCGTCCCGCTTCTTACGCATCGGCGCCACAGCGGCCATACCAGCCTTGTGGGCCGCTGCGGGGTCGGTGATGTCCTTCGCGGCCTGTCGGTACGTCCGGTGTTCTTCGATGTTCAGGCCGGATCGCTGGTCTGCGCGGCCTTCCTCGGTGCTCCGGAAGTGCTCGACAGCCTTCATGCCCGCCGCGTGATTGCCTTGCACACCAGGCTGATACGCCCGGCTGTAGGCCCGTTTCTCGCGGGTCGACAGGGCGGGCTTCGACGGCGCTGGCGCCTTCGAAGCTTCAGCCGACCGGGTAGCCGCGGAGCGCTTGCCCAGCTCGGCTTTCACCGCCCGGTGCTCCCGCGATACCGCGCCGGGCTTGCCCAGCTGGCCGGCCCGCGCCGCAAGCGCCTGGTCCGCCTCGCGCAACTCGACGTCGGAGAGGACTGCGGGCTTGCGCCTGTCAGCGGCGACCGCGTCCGCAACAACCGATTGGCCGCTGGTGCGCGGCTTGCTCGGCGTCTTAGCGACCGGGGCCTTGCTGTGCCCGTAGGAGCCGCGCACCACGGAGCGTCCGTGCTTGCTGTGCAACTCGGCCGCGCGCTTCTGCAGGCCCTTCGGCAGGTCTGGGCCCTTCCCGCGCGCCGACCCGCGCGCCATTTTCGCCTTGATCGCCGCAGCCAACGGCGTCAGCGGGATCCACCCGTGCTTCCACTGGTGCACCACCGCCAGGTCAACGACCCCAGACCGGGCTGCCGTCAGCAGCAGTTCCCGCACCGCCCCAGCACGCTCGGCGCTGGACAGCTTGGTATCGGCGGCCACGGCCTGCAGCTCGGCGCGCAGCTGATCGAGGTTCTCCACAGTCACCGCGGGGACCGCGGTTGCGCGCGGCCCGTCCGGGAACCGGCGATCGGCCCACCACTGGCCGGCGTTGACGCTCCCGGCGGGAACGCGCGGCTGCGCCAGCTCCATCGCCAGGGTGTCGTTGACGTGCTTCGAGGTCTTGTTCGGGGTCGCCTTCGCCTTGGCTTTCGAGGCTTCCCACTGCGCCCACGCCTTCGCCGCCGCGGCCCGGACTTCCGGGGACACGTCGCCGCCGCCGTCCTTCCAGCGCTCGACCGCGCCGAGCGCCATCTGGATCGCCTGCGACTTCGGCAGCCCACGCTTGCGCATCAACGAATGCGCGATGTTCTGCACGTACGGCGGCAGGTCGAGGTTCTTATCCCGGAACAAGCCGGGGCCGCCGGGTTTGCCCAGCGGCCGGCGCTTGGTGGCCAGCATCGGCGTCTTCTCCGACACGATGTCCTCCCTCATCGGCGCGGCGTTTCGGGTAGCTGGCCACCGCCGACCAGTTGTTTCGTGGGCCAGGGGGCGACCGGGCGGCACCTGCAGTGCACGTGCACGGTTCCCGGTATCCCGATGCGAGGCGGACGCTCGACAATCCAGTTTTTGCCGTGCGCGGCCCGACATTCGGCGGTCGTCCGGTCGTCCATCTGCGAGGACCAACCCAAAACGGTCCCCGTTTTCGTGGGCACACCATGCTGGTCAGCGGCCGAATCAGCCACCGCGGCGGCTTGGGTGCGTTTCACGCTGGCCTGCCGGTGCTGCCGCCAGAACCGTTGTTCCCGCCGCAACGCCTCGACGAGCGCCTCCCGAGATCGGCCGGTGCCGATCTGGCGGGTGACACGTCGCGCGGCGGCGAGCAGGAACTGGGCGCGGCGCAGCAGGTTCGTACGCTGCATCTGCCTGCTTGCGGCACCGAGCGGCACCGTGGAATCGCTGGCCTGCTCGAGCACGAGCTTGGCCACCACGATCGCCACCGACCGCGGCACCTTCGGCTCACCGCGACGTGCGGGTGGCCAGATGAGCAACGCGACAATCCCAGCCAGCGGCGGAACCGCGGCGGTCGATGCCAGCAACGCAGCGAGCCCAGCCACGATCGCGGCGTCCGCCATCGGCTGCCCAGGATCGGGCGGTGGTGGTGGCGGAACCGCTGGCTGCTGCGTGGGCTGCTGCTGCGGCTGTTCGGCCGGGCTGGTCATCCCGTCTCGCCGGTGGCCACCATGGACGCTGCGGCCTGCACCGCATCGCCGAGCTTCTTCGCGGCGTCCGGGACACCCTGTGGCGTCCGGGCTTGCCGTTCGCGCTTGGCGGCCTGCTGGCGGGCGAACTCGTCCACCGCGGCTGCGATGGTCTTCTCCTCGAGCCCGAGGTAGGAAGAAGTGCTCTTGACCAGCTCGCCGACGAACATGTCCGGCACCTGCAGCGACGGCGCGGTGATGATGGACTGCAACAGCGTGAAGGCGCGGTCGGTGTCCTTGTTCGCCAGCGGCCCGATCTCCACCCGCGGGTACTCGGTCTGCGGCCCGTAGTTGTAGACCACCAGCGGCCTGATCAGGCCGTTGGTGATGGCGTCGGCCATCTCATCGGCCACAGCCTGCCGTGAGGACAGGAAGAACTCGGACTGATCAGCCGACAGCGCGTAGGACCCGCCGGACCCGGTCGCGGCGGTCGCAAGCTCGGTGAACCCGGCCAGCACGCTCGCGGGCATCATCTCGTCGAGGTAGCGCACCGCCTGAATGAACTGGTCCGCGCCCTTCCCGCTGGACTCCAGCAGCTCGAACACCTTGGCCTGCGGATCCGCCATGCGCGTCATCCCCAGCACACCACCGGATCGCATCTCGGCGATCGTGTCGGCGTTCGCATCCGCCTCCGACCGGTCCGCGCCGTAGGCGATCACGTTGGGCAGCGCTTGCCGCTCGAGGTACTGGAACCACAGAAACAACAGCTTCTGCTGCGTCTCGTAGCACCAGTGCGCCACGTCCATGTCCGAGGTGCCGAACAGCGGCTCGCGGTGCACACCGTGGGTGTAGACGAACGCCCGGCTAGCCGGAATCCGCACGTAGCCGGGCAGCGTGTCCCGCCCCTCAGCCGGGAGGGTCTCCCCGCCAGGATGCGCGACGCGCTGCCGGAACCCGTTGGGGCGACCGGTCTTGTCGTCGAACGCGGCCTCGCACGACGTCGGAGGTCTCCACGCGACCTCGTCGAGCACCACCCGGCCGCCGTCGATCGACCAAACCAGCTCGAAAAACGCCTTCTTGTACGTCGCGGCCGCGGTCATCTGGTCGATGACCAGGTTGAGCTTGTCGGCGAGCACGCGGCGCACGAAATCGCCGATCTCGCCGGGCCCCTTGATTTCCCACTTCGCGCTGCGGAGTGGCAGCGTCAGCACTTGCTCGACGCTGCGCGCCTTGCCGCTCCTGGCGAGCATCTCTTTCAGCTGCCGAGCGTCCCAGTCGTAGGCGAAAACATCGCCGCCCTTGAAGCCCGGGAACAGCCGGTCGTAGGCGTCGAACGCGCTTGACAGCACCGGGCCCGTCAGCCGCTTGCGCTCCTGGTCGGTGAGCTTCGTTCCGTTGGTTGCCACGCTCACCTCCTGGTCGTCATCGCCAGCTCACGGCGTCGGCGTAGCGCCGCACCCGCGGCTGCTTCACCGCACCTTGTTCGTCCACGTCGGGGGTTCGTTCCTGCCAAAACGCTTGCACCACCGCATCCGCCGAGTCCGTCGACCGACCAAGGCGTTTGCGGATCGAGTCTTTGTCTTCGATCACCAGGCGACCGCCGGCCCTGATGTCCCACTTCGGGATCGTCAACTCCGCGGTGAGTTCGTCATCCGGCGGCAGCGCGATCTGTGAGTCGTTCGCTGGATCCAACAACTCGCGCAGGTTCCAATACGACGCGCTGCGCACGTTCGGGAACTGCCAACTGCCCGTCGCGTCTCGCCGACGGGTGCCGGAAGCGGCGTTGAACGGCGCCACCGGCATGCCTAGCGCGCGCAGCTGGTCGACGACACCGGCGCCGACGCCGATCACGTCGACGTTCGCAATCGCCTTGGGCTGGTTGTACAGAGCCGCAGTGACCAGCGCCGTCGTCTGCGTCGTGTCCAACTTGTCGTGCCGGTCGAGGTGGGTGATCACGTCACCGTGCCGGTGCGCGATGACCGTGGAGTCCTCGCCGTAGCGGGCAACGTCGACACCGAGCACCAGACGCCCAGGTTGCGGCGGCCGTCCCGCCTCGTCCCACGCGATCCACCGCTGGTTAGCGGCGCGAACCCAGGACAGCGGGATCAGCGCATCCTCGGAGTCGACCCATTCGCCGAGCACCTTCGCGCGGTACAAGGGGTTGGACTCGCCCCACCTGACTTGCTTGTCCTCGACCCATTCCCTCTGGACCAGCTTCAATGCCATCTCGGCGGGGATCTGCTCGCCGGTGAACGCGGGCGCGTCGAACGCGGAGATGTGGTGCCGCGCCCACCCCGGTTCTTTCGTGCTGACCGTGTGGAAGTGCGACGCGTTGTCGTCCGGGTTCCCGATCGCCAACAAGTGGTTATCGGACCCGGTCATCAGCGAATCCGCGGCGTCCCACAACCATTTCGGGATGCCACCGGCTTCGTCAAGAACAACGAGCATGTGCTCAGCGTGCTGCCCCTGGAAGGCTGAACGCTGGTGGTCCGCGGGGCGGCGGCCGTAGCCGACCAGGTTTCCGTCGATCTTCCACTCGGGGACCTGTGACTGCGTGATGATGCCGGGCATGCTGGCGGCTTCGTGGCCCTGCCGGATGTAGCGCCACAGCACCGCCCGCACCTGGTGCGATGTCGGCGCCGTGGTGACGACCATGGTGTCCTGCGGCGGGTGCGTGTCCAGGAACCACAACACCAGACGCGACGCGAGGTGCGTGTTGTGCGTCGGGATCATCGATCGGCCGGCCAGGTACAGCCGGGAAGGCGAGTCGACAGCAACGCACTTCACCGGCACCGACTCGATCGGCTCGATCGCGGTGATCGTGCGCTGCGTGTGCCGCGACCGCTGACTAACGAGCTTGCCCAGCCGATCAGCCTTCCGCGGCAGTCGGAACACCGGCATGTCCGGGCGGAACTGCAGCCGGTACACAGTGCCGACCACCCGACCGTCAAGCTTGGCCACCTTCGTACTGCGGTACGCCTTCCAACCGAGCGACACAACCAGCTCAGCTACCCCATCGGCAAGTTGCTTGTCGCACAGGTCGATCCCAACGGATTGGCCCGTGGACACGAACCCGTCTGTGTCCATCAGCCCCTGTAGCACGGCCAGCCGCGTCTCCACGTCGGCGCGCAGCACAGCAGCGGGCACATGCTTGTTCCCGAACACGTCAAGCGAACGGAGCCCATCGAGAACACCCAGCAGGCCGTAGCTGGAGCAGCCAGCACGCACCGACGACGGACGCAACCGCGTCCCGACTCCCTCGGCATGCAGTGCAGCGAGGGAATGTGGGGCGTCCTCGTGGCCGATCACGACCGCGGCCTGGGAGCTGGTGCCGTCGCCGAGCCAGAATCCGAGCGTGTACGGCGGAACGGGCAGGCTCGTCGGGTTGCCGGCCAACGGCCGAGCTGTAGGGACGCGCCAGCGCAGTTGGCCGCCGTCAGTGCGCAGGTTGTCGGCGAGTTCCCGTGTGGTGCGGGTGACGGTGGCCGCCCAGTGTTCGCGCCAGTCGGCAATCTTGCGCGGCCGGTGGCAGAGGTCGATCACCTGCCATTGGTGATCGTCAGAGGCGATGATCACCGAGCCGTCGTCGAAAGACACCTGGTAGGTGTCTCGCTGCTCGATCGGCGAGATAGCGAGCACCGTTGCCGGCTTGCCTTGCTCGTTCAACAGGTCGTCGCCGACGCGGACCTCACCCATCGTCGTCCACCCGGTTGGGGTGGGCAGCGGGGTATCGAGCGCTAGCGCCTTCCCGACGCCGTGACAAGACTGCACGGAAGTCAGTTTGTTCTCTGCCACTGACCGCATAATCTGCGCCTGCTTGGACCACACGTGCTCGCCGAGGCGCTCCTGGACCCAGGCGACCGGGTCCTCACGCCAACGCGCCTGCTGGCTGCGCAGCTCGAGCCGATCGGCGAGGGCAGCAGCGAAGTTCACCGTGCCCCCTTCCGGTTTGGTCAGGCGATCAGCCGCAGGTGATGCGCGAGCCGTCCGAAAGCCTGCTGCTGCTGGTCTTCCGACATGCCTAGGTCTTCCAGCGTGGCCAGCAGCGCCTTTTCGACCAACGCGGTCTGCCGCTCCGCCAGTCGCACCTGCCGCTCAGCGAGCCCAGCCTGAATCGCCAACGACGAGTATTTCGCTGCTCGATCACGCTCCTGGTACTCGAGCTGTGCCAGTCCTCGCACGTACTCGCCGACCTTCTTCAGGTTCCCCTGGTCATCCATGACGTAGGACTCGCCGACCAGGGCTTGCTCCAGGCCCTGGTCGTTAACGATCCGCTGCATTGCTGCTGCGTAGCGTTCAGCTCGGGCGACCGCCTGAGATAAGAGGCGAAGTAGCGTCTCGCCCGGGTCAACCGTGGTGTCACCCAAGCCCCATGATTCGACGGCGACTCTCACGGCAGCTTTGGCCTTGACATGGGGTGAGCTTCCCCCATGTACTCGGCAAACAGTCCCCCCGTTGATGGCGTACGCGTAGCAAGGGGTCCCATCAGTCTTACGCCCCCGGCACTTCCTGGCTTGCCTAGAAGTTCGCGGCATCTTGGTCACCACCTGTCGCGCAGCTCGGACGACTTTCATTGCTGGGGACACGTCGATTGGTCGTTCTCACCGAAACCGACGCGGCGGCACATCAAGATCCTCCAGCATGGGTTGGGACTAGACCCACGCCAGCGAGATACAAGCCCGAGGGGCCACTAACGCTCACACATCGCACAGGCACCGAGTCGATGGGTGTGACAGATACAACCGTTCGGACCTGCGAATACGGCACGTACGCGCCGCGCGTACGCAGCCTGCATGCCTTCCGAGGCAGCAAGAAGATCGGCTCGTCGTCGTAGGCCGTAACCGTGATCCGATACCGAGTCCCGACACGCTGGCCACCAAGGACGGCGTCAGACGCGCTCATACGCGGGTACAAACCGAGAGTGCGCATCAGTTCAACGGCACCCGAAGCGAGGCGCTCGTCAGTAAAGCAGAGCTCGATCTTTCCTCCCGGATCGATGGTGCCATCCGAGTCCATGAGCCCCCGAAGGAGTTCTAAGCGCTGGGTGCGATGCGCACGCATAAGTGGTGCAGGTATGTGCTTGTTCATCAGCAGGCCGGCCGCACGAAGCGCACTCTGCGCGGTCTTGCCGGCTCGGCGCCCGCTCCGCCCTGGTAGCCCACCGAACCGCACTCGGTAGGTCTCACCATGCGTCAGCTTCTCCTTCCCTGCAAAGACGCCCAAGTCCTCGCAGGCGGCCCGAAAGTTGATCAGGTCGTCCTTGTGCACCGTCACGCGGGCGCAATCACGGTCGCCGTCACCAAGCCAGTAACCGAGCACATAGGGCGGAATCGGAAACGCGGCCGAGGCCCCTACAAGCGAGGGGGTAGGGAGTGTTCTCCAACGCGCCACTCCATCTGTCGCGCACTTCGTCTTCCCAGCAGTGAGCTTGCGCTCGTATCGAACGCCTGCCTTGAGCATCTCTTCCGTGGTGACCGTGACACGCCGACGCTTGGCGTCACCGCGAAACTCGTCCATCGGCCAAAGGTGGCCAGCATCTGCGACCACGCTGGACCCGTCGCGGAACGACACCTGGAAGCACCGTCGGTTCGTCGTAGCTGGCGACGTTGCGGTCACACGAGTTGGACGACCGGTTTCATCGAGTAACCGATCATCGACCTGGACCTGCCCCATGGTGGTCCATCCCTCGGGGGTCGGCAGACGCGTGTCAAGCGCTAGTGCCTTACCCGATCCCTCTGAAACTTGTCGCACCCAGTGATTGAACAGCAGAGAGCTCTCTCTTCGACGGCGACCGCTGCAAGAGAGCCAGGTCTCCAGCTCAACACCCACTTACCGCAGCTGGGCCTCAGAGCAAATCTCGCGTTTACCCTATGCCAATGAGGAAAGTCCTGGCCGTTGTCCCGCTTCTCGCGATCGTCTTAGCCACCGGGTGTAGCAATGACACCGAGCAGTACCAAGTAGATGCCGCCCGGTCGGCGTGCGGGCAGTTCGGTCTCGCAGTTCGGAGCGCCTCTGCCATCGAACGGATTACCGTTCACGAGCTGCTGAGGGAGCAGGCTCGAGCGGCGGCGCTGGAGGCAGCGATCGCGGCAGAGGCTGCCCAGCCGGATCAGGAGCTGGCGAAGTACATGAACCTGACGTCCAGCCATCTAACCCAGTTGGCCGATGCCGTTGGCACACCTGACAAACCGTTGCCGGACGTGCCGCGGTTCATGTCCTACGTGCGGGATGATGTCGAAGCGGTCAAGCGGGTGTGCGAGACGGTGGGCGCGACTCTGCTGTACAGCTTGGATTGACCGGCGATTCCCTACGCTGCAGCAGGCCGGTTATTCAACACCGCTTCGTCAACTCGGACCACGTTGATTCGTCCGGTACTTGTTGCTGAACAAGTCGATCGAGTAGTTCTACTTGTTCAGCAACAAGCGACGAATAGTTCGAGGTCAGCAGGGGTACTGCGCGCCCCCGGCCATGATCGTGTTCCTGTAGCCTGTCCCCGCCAGTCCCGATCAACAGAGAGGGGGTGGTGGAGATGGATCCGCGCACGTGCTGCTGCGTTGAGTGGCACAAGACGATTCGAGTCGTGATCTTTGCGATCGTGTCGCTCGTGCACGGGTTGATGCTGGCAGGCCACGGCAACCTTCCGTTGCTGTAGCCTGCCAGCCCTCCCGCGGCGGCTAGGTCGGCCCAAGGTGTTGGTAGCACCTCGGCCTAGCCGCCACCCATCAACCCACAGCGTTTGCCGAAGCGGCTGTAGAGGCTGCGGTACTTAAGTGTACAGGTTTGATCACCACGAGCCCTGGCGGATCGTGTTTTGACGTGGGCAAACCGTGATCAATCTGCTTCGTCGCCCCACCTCGATCGTGGCAGGCGTGCGGTCGGCACGATGTGGCACATGGACGAGGTTGAACTGGCCCGGTTGCGGGTTGTGGCGGCGTGCGGTGCATCCGCAGCGCACTGCGAGGCGGTGTCGCAGCCGACCGACCAGGACGTGGTGAACGAGCAGCTTGCGCATGCACTGGCCGAGTATCGACGTTCCCTGATCGACGAGTAGGTGCCAGCCACGAGCGTCCACATCTCGGTTGGCTCTCCAACGCGCAAGGCCCATCGCTGTCAAAGCAGCCGACCGTAACAAGTCCGTGCGCTGGATCGATGGTGATCAGGCGGAGCAATACCGCGCCACGACGCTTAGAGGAGCCCCATGAACATCGAAGAAGTCAAGAAGTTGCGTGCGGCCTGGATCGCGAAAGGCAACCCGCCCTGCGACCACCCCAAGACTGTGAGGGAGCGCTTCATGAACAGCGAGAAGACCGGAGACATGGCGTGCACTACCTGCGGCGACACATGGTGGCGCGGCTAGGTCGTATGTGTGCTGGCCACGGCCGGCCTGCCAGCTCTCCGACGTCGACGAGGATGTGCCTCGGTGCCTACGGCAGCGACGGAGCAAGAACGAGAGAAGCCCCCGAGCCACTAAAGGCTTCAAGGGGGCTTCTTCTCTGGGGGGGATCAAGCTATACGGATCTCGATCTAACTCCAAGGTACTGTCGAGATCGACTTAGCGCAAGCGAATTCCGATCACAACCGCTACGCGGCGGTTTTCGCCAGATCGTGATCGGCCGCTGGGAACAGGATCGTCAGGACATCCCCCACCATGTACAGCGGGCGCCCCTTCTCATCCTGCCCTCGCGCTGGCAACCGCGGCGGCTGCGCTTCACCCCCAACGGTCCGAGGCCGCGCCCATGTGCGGATCGTTGACGACGCGAGCTCCATCCCGAGCGACGCAAGCAGGCGCGACATCTGCACCGAATTCGCCAGGCGATGCGGCATCCGCCCCAGCAGGTAGCGGCGCCGCTGGTCGACGTCCCATTCCGTTCCACACCCGTGGCACCGAGTGAATCGGCGTCCTTCGCGGGCGTACAGCAGCCCTTCGCAAACAGTGCCGCCCTCCTGCCGGATGTCGCAGACGCCGAGGAACACGCGATCGGGAGCGAGATCGATTATCTGGACGGCGCGGCGTACGGAGTCGCGGATCTCGTCCCACAGCTCATCGGCGGCGGGATGCGAGCGACACCAGCTTGGGTGCCGAAGTAACCACGAGGCGAGTCCGGTGAGGGTGTTGTCGGAGTCGTAGGTGCCGGCGCCGTAGGACTCCCACAGCGTTCGCACCCACGCCACGAGAACGTCGCGGAGTTCATCTTGGCGTTCGCGGGCTTCGGCGTGGAACAGGATCGGGGTTTCGGAGGCACGGGTCGCAATACCGATGCCGCGGGCGGTGCGTGCCTGCTTGGTGATGGTCACCTGCAGTTCCTCGGCGAGCCACGACACCAAACGCAGCGTCTGCTCGACTTCGCCCCAGCAACCCGAACAGAGCAACGCGTCCTCGACTGGCCGTCCGCAGCTCGTGATGCACGTACCCACGCGCTACCCCCTCGTGATCAGATCACCTGTTCGGACGGTAGCAATCGAGTGAGGACAACCGGCCGAAAGTAGAACGCCCCGACCGCGCAGGCCAGGGCGTTCGCGCATTCACGTCGGGACGAGCGGGGCGGGATCAGTCGAAGATCTCGGTGACGCTGACCTTGATCCTCTGGTCATTGCTGTCGACGACGAGATACCAATGGTCGTCGTAGGGCACCTCCAGAACGACGGGCGTGACGTCGTAGAAGTCGCCGAAATACTCATATTCATCGCCATCGAGGTACGCCTGGTGCTCGTCGCTGTCCACGAGGATGACTCTGGCGGGCGATCCTTTCAGCCCCACCTCGAAGCGGGCTCCGCCTGCACGATCTCCAAGGTTCCAGTAGAGGTGTTCCACGGGGTCTTTGTACCGGATCGGCTTCACCGAGCCACCTCCGCCAACGCAGCGAGGTCTGGGACCAGCAGCGCACCAACCGCGACGAGGCACACCACTTCGATGATTCGCTCGATGCTCTTGCCTGTTGGAGATCCGACTCGCCACCGCATCGCCTTTGGCAGGACGTGGCTGCGTCGCCAGCGCGAGCCTTCGCATTCTGCGGACGGTGCGCACTTTACGCAGCGCCGGCGGATGGGCCAGCACCATGGGATTCCGCTTCGGGTGGCTGAGTCGCCGGCGGAGTGCACGATCATGCCGACGGTGATGCTCACGCCAGCCCACCATCCGAGGTCGTTGATCGCGCCCGCTGCTGTCAGAGCGGCGGTGATGATGGCCGCTGCCAGGAGCGCCGGTATGTCCCGGTGGGTGTGGAGTCGGCGTCGGATCCATTGCGGTCCTGATCGGGAGAGGGCGCCGATTCCTGGAGCGAGAACCAGCACGAGGACTGCCATGGTGACCAGCGGTGTGATGGCTCCGCCGATTCCAACGAGCAGGCCGAGTGCCGCGGCGAACAGCGGGGTGTGGACGAGGCCGCGGTGTTCGCCGTCGCCGGGCGGGTCGTGGGGAAGTCGTGTTGACCTGTAGGCGACGCGCGCGAGCCACTGGAACGTCTCCCCCACTACTGCGGTAACGGGGCCGCCCGAGCGGTATGCGGTTGCGCCATCGGCGTCCAAGTCGGGCAGCAGTGCGGCGCCTGCGCCGAGTAACGCACCGACCGCGGTTCCAGCTACGCCAAGCTCGGCGCCGGTGAGGGTTCCGATTGTTGAGCTCGTGAGTGCCCCTGCCAATGCGCCTGTCGCAGCGTGGCCTCCGTTCATCATGTCGCTGCTCCTCGTACTCTGTTGGTGTGTCCCTGAATCACGACGTGCAGAACCTGGCCGGCGTCAACGACGAAGAGATGGACAAGCTCATCGGGCTGCGGGCCGCGATCGCCGTGTCCGGTGTTCACGACAAGCCGGCTGTTGATCACCTGATGCGCCAGTTCGTTCCATGGCTGGAAAACAGCAATGGGGCGTCGGACAAGGTGAAGCGCCGCTACGTGCTGTTGACGGTCACCGAAGCGCACCCGCCGGGGATGCCTTCGGATCCGGTAAAGCTGCGAAAGCTGGTCGAGTCCTTCTACATCCTGACCTGATCAGAAGGCCTTCAGCGCCTCGCGCGCGTCCTTCATCGAGAGCCCGGTTGCCTGCATGACGGCGACCGGGTTTTTTGCGCATCCCTCGGCAAGTGCCTGCGCGGCCAAGTCATCCGCCGAGGCCTTGGTTCCGGTGCTGCTGCGTGACTTTCGGACTGCATGCTTGATCTGTTCCAGCGTGAAGCCGGTTGCTTCCATCAGGCCGGGAACATCAGAGGCGTCGATGCCGCTGGCGACGGCATCGAGGACTGCCTCGAGAACTTCGGCACTCGCTTCGGCGTCATCAGTGGTCGGCTGGTCGCTTCCCGGCGCCGACATCGCCGGCACCGGAACGCCCCGCAGAGCAGCCTCGAGCGGGACGTTGACGTACGGCGCTTCCTGCGGGTTCTCGAGAAGCAACGCTCGCGACCGGATCTTCCGCTCCGCGGTCATCACGTAACCGAGACCGCGGGTCTTCTGCCCGTTCGGGAACTCGGCCGGCAAATCCTTGAGCTTCTCCGGCAGTGGGTGTCCTACCGAGATCATCGACTGGTTCGAGCCCTCGGTGATGCGCAGCGCCACGATCGTGCCGGTCTTGAGCTGGCCACGGAGCGCTCCCGAGCCGCCGAGCTGCTCGATTGATGGGACCTGCGTCGCAAGGTGCAAGCCGAAGGCGTACTTCGCCAGCTGCTGTGCGTACCGCTCGCAGAGCCGGACGAACTCCTTGTCCGCCATGAGGAACTCGTGCGCCTCGTCGATGAATAGAGGCACGAGCGGATGCTCCTCAGACGGTTCGATCGAGCCACCACCCTGATCGATCAGTGCAGGGCGACGACACGCCGCCAAGTCGAGGAGGTAGCGAACGAGTTCCTTGGCGTCTTTGAGGTTTGACGCGTACTCGTCGACCCGGCCAAGCCACTGCGGCAGCGAGCCTCCGCCACCGCCGTCGATGATCATCGGTCGGACGATCGGGGAAATTCCGCACTCAGTCAGGGCCACATCCAGGACCTTCGACTTGCCGGAGCGGGTCCCTCCCGAGATCAGCCCGTGCGACGCACCCTCGCCGGGGTTCCAGAGCTGATATCGCAGCATCTCGCCGCCATCAGCGGGCGTCATGAGAGGGAACGAGCCTCGCTCGTCCAACCCGGGGCCTTCCCAACGACGCACGTTCTCCAGTGGGTCGCGTTCGATGACGGTGAGCTTGGCCCGACGAACCGAGGTGCCGGTGGCTTCGGGGTAAACGCGCCCGTCGGGGAGGTCGTAGACGCTGGCGACGGTCTTGATGACGCCGATGATCTGGTGCCAGTGGTCCCCGGTTTGCAGCTCGACAACACCGGTCCAGCCGAAGTCGAAGGGCTGGACGTCGGTGAGGTTGGAACCGGCGAGGCGCTTGCCATTGGCTCCGAGATGGGTGTCCCACAACGCCACCCGCTCGTCGCTCACCTGGTGGTCTAGCTCGACCTTCTCAACTTGCTCGACGGGTTCAGCAGCAGGCAACTCCAGCTGCTTCACCGGAGCGGCGAACTCTGCAGTGACATCCGGGTCACGCTCGCTGTGCCGCAGCCACCACGGCATAGCCAGTGCACAACCAGCACCCCACATCAGGGCGGCGGTCACCGACTTCCCTCCCGCGACGCCGATGCCGGCTTGGAACATCGCGGAGGCGACTGCGGAAATGCCCGCGTACACCCGCCCCCAGCGACCGGCGCGGCGGTGTGCGTAGGTGTAGGCACCAGCGGCGCCGCCCCAGCCAGCTGCAACCGGCAACAGAGCTGCGGGGCCGTCAATCTCGGCGGCTGCAGCACCCGCGGCATGGGTGGCGGCCATCGCGACCAACGGGGTGGCTTGCAACCGCCAGCGCTTCGCCAGGCGCATGCCCTCCTGTCGCAACTCCTGCAGTGTCACGGTGGGCTGGGACTCCGGGGCGGTGGTCGCCCCAGAGTCAGCCTGGGTGGTCGCGGTCATCCCGCCCACTCCTGTCGAGTGTCGCGGCGCAGAATCGTTGTCGTACCGCGGCGCCGGAGCTCCGCCAAATCAGTTCCGGGCACCGTGTCCCAATACTCGCCGGGCTCGACGTACACGTCCCAGCAGGTGCTTGACACAGTGTTGACCTCGACCGAGATGACGCCGTGCTCCTCGAGTTCTTTGATGATGGACATGCCGCTCCCTCCGTCTGCTAGACCTGGCCTGTCCGGGTCTGCACCCCACCCCGACCAATGCCGGGGTAGGACACACACCCGGCAGATCAGTAGTTGTCGTACCAAGTCTTCGTCGCGACGTTCTGCGATCCGCCGGCCTCGCTGGTAGCGGCGGCCAAGCCCTGGTGGCGAGACTCCACGTGCTGGTGGAGCGACTTGGCGTTGTCCTCGACGGACTCGATCTCGTCGCTCAGGTCGCTGATCTTGCTGAGCGTGTCGGCGTCCAACGAGGACGCGGTCAGCTGCTCATTGAGATCGTTGAGGCGGTTTCGGACTTCGCCCATGAGGGACACCAGGCTTTCCATCGCCGACACGGTGGTGGCGTAGCCCTCACCGGAGCTGTCGACGTCGTTGACGCGGGCGGGCTCGATAGCGGTCATGGTGTTCGCGATCTCCTTCGGTTTGGGGTGTTCTTCCTTCTCCGGGTAGATCCGCTCAGCGGTCACCCGGATTGGGCCTTTCTGCTCCTGCTCGGCCTGCTGCTTCTCGGCTGCCTTGGCCTTCTGGTGCTGTTGGAAGCACCTGCCGCACATGAACCGACCTGGGACGGCCGGGGCGCCGCAGCTGCAGCGCAGGACGAACTTCTCCCTTGCGCTACCGCCGCTCCTGTACTTCCCTGAGCCTTTGCAATTCGGGCAGGTGTTGTGCCTGTGCTTCCCGCCGAAATTGCTGATCAAGTCGCCGCGGCCACCACAGTCAGGGCACAGGCCCCGCTCCATAGCTTCCGAGGGGCTGAGAAGCGAGTTCTGGCAACGGCCGTTGCACTGCCCCTGCTGCTTGTTCGCCAGCCGGCTTTCGATTTCTTGCTGGCAGCACTCCCGGCACGCCCAGCTGGTCCAGCCAGGAACTTCGATCCTGTGCCGCTCCGCACTCGGAAACTCTCGGTGGCACTTCGAACAGATCGCCCGCTCGGCTCGCCGACGCGCGGCCCTCCGCTCCAGCCTGTTGATCTCCTCGATCTGGCACGCAGCGCATAACTCGCGCCCCTCACGAGCAAGGAGCCCGCAGGCGTTCGCGCACCGCGGCGGCAAGTCATCCCCAGGGCGCCGCTGGTGGACGACATCCTCGGGTTCGTCGTCCGCCGGATCTGTCCACTGCTCCGGGCCCGGCAGGCAGTCCGGGCACAGCCGGTTGTCCTTGTTGGTTCGGGTCAACTGATCCGAGGTGATCCAGCCCTTGCAGCGGGCGCACTGCGCGAGATCGACCGCCTGGCTCGAACGTTGGTGTTGCCATTCCCTCCAGGCATCGCCCCACGCATCGCCGAACTTCCGGCCCTTCCGGCCAGCCTCTAAGCCGATGCGGTGGCCCGCTTTCCCTCCTGCGATCGCGCCCGAGTAGGCGCCGACCAGGCCAGCACCAACAGCAGTGATGGCACCGCCAGCGAGATACCCCGCCGCGTAGCCCCACCAGAGCGGATGCCGGGGGCCCTTGGAGATCGCGGCATCGAATTTAGCGTCCCACTCGGCTGCACGCTGTTGCTTCTTCTGCTCACGGTTGGCAGCGGCGTCCGCGGCACGGCGCTTCGCTTCTTCCCATCGGGCCGCGGACCGGGACTTCCCGTTGTGCCAGGCGTGCGTGACGGCTGCGGATACCACCATGGCCAATATCAACAACATTTGGTCAGCCCCCGATCAACGGGCCGATTACGGACACGATGGCACCGCCAGCATTTCCAGTGATCGCAGACAGAGCGTCCGGAAAAATCCCGACGCCGCCGAGGGCCAGAATCGGCAAGACGATGAGACCAGTGCTGGTTGCCTTAACATCCATGTTGCCGTCCTTGAGATCCGCGAAGATGCAGAAGGCCAAGACGAGCGCAGCCGCAGCAACGATCACACCAACAGCTCGGTCAAATCCTGCGATGAAGCCAGCGAACCAAGGGCCGATGAAGGTTGAAGCCAATACGGCACCGGTGCAGAACGCAAAAGCCGGGACCAACAGACCGGGCTTCTTCTTCATCTTCTTAGTCCGGCGCATGATCAGAAAGAGCGCGACGGCGAGCGCAAGGCCAACGATGTTTGCCGTGATATCAGTGAACATGGCGGTGCTCCTCGAGTCAGATCGCCAGAACGGCAATCAGAACGACGATTGCGGTGGTGATGAGAAGTCGCGCGGGGCGAGCAAGCGGCCACAGGGCCCCGCGACCGATCGCGGTCAGCACGAGGCAGAGGTATCCAAGACAGGTGCCAACGGTGCGGAGAACCTTGACGTCGCCGGCCCACTCAGCTCGCTGGATGCGGACGTACATGTCCCGCAGCGACGCTGGCCGCTCAGTCCAGACTGTCTTGTCCAGGCCGCGCTTCGCGGTCTCCCACGCGTCAGATCCCCAGGCCTTCGAGACATCTCCGAACTTGGCCAGCGCGCCTGGAGCGGGACGGACCTCGAGCTCCGCGGTGGGGGCGCCGTCACCGTCCGTGCCATCGGTGGTTCTACGCGGGAGGAACACGAGGTTGTCCGCGGTGTCCTCAGTGGCGGAACCCTGATCAACCGTGTACTCTCGCGCGCCCGCGTGATCGCGCTCGCGCTCCCGTGCACAGTGGTCCTCGTTTTTGCCGCTCTCAGAGCCGTTCTCGGGCTCGGACCACGGGTTGGGGATCGCCATTACCGGACACCTCCTAACGCGTTGATGCGGTTCTTCTCGTTCTCGAAGTGGGTGATGTAGTGCTCGATCAGCCGGTCACGTTCGGTGTCCGGCAACTGCTTGATGGCTCCCTGCAGGCACATCAGCGCCCGACCTAGCCGCTCCACCTCGGTGCCCGGTTCGGCGAGCTTCTGCAGGTAGAGGTCTCGGCTCTTGCCCTGCACGCCGGCTTTGTCCATCGCCTGGTGGACGTGCTCGGCGATCTGTTCGCGCAGGTCGCGAGCGGTGCGGTTGACCTTGGCGTGCTTCGCTGCGCTGACCAGCGCATCGGCTGCTGCCCGGAAGGACGCGATCGAGGAAGTCGCTTTGCGGGCCCGGTCCGCGTGGAATGCGGCGGATCGGTTGGCGCGGCGTTCCTTCCGGGAGAGACGGACGGTCTTCATCACGGCACCTCGCCCGGGTTCGGGAAGGTGCCGTCCTCGGCCATCTTGAAGCCGCGGCTCACGGCAGTGACGTTGATACCAAGCTCGTTGGCGACTTCCTGCCGAGTGCGTGCACGCGGGTCGATCCCGTTGTTCGTGCACTCCCACCAGTGCCGTGCAGCGATGTGCTCCTGTCGCTCCGCGTGGGCGTGCACGACTTCCCGTGCACCGTCTTCCTCGGGCTTCTGTGCACGCTTCGCCTTGGCCGGTGCACTGCGTCGTGCACGCTGCCGTGCACTCCCCTGCACCTTGCTGCTGGTGTCGTCTGCACTGGTGTCGTGCGCGCCGTGCACGGTGTCGCCTGCACGCTGTGCACGCTCGTCTCCCGAGCTGTGCACGCCATCCTGTGCACGGTCGTTCTTGCTGGTCTCCTGCCGTGCACTGGTGTCGGGCAATCCCCAGGCGGCGAAGAGTGCACCCGGGTCGTTCGCGTCGCGCAGGTCAGCGATCAGTGGATCGGTGCACACCGGGAATATGTCGGCGCCCGGCTCGTCGCGCACGTCCTCGGAATCCTCGTGCGCACGCTCCAGCTCGGGCTGTTCGGTGGACGGCAGTGCACGCTCGAACTGAGTCTGCAGCACGGCCTTCACCGCGTCGTACTGATCGAGCAGCGCGATCCGGTAAGCCACGTTCCAGGGGGCGTTCAGGTTCGTCGCGATCGAGACGGTGCGCCACGAGTTGATCGGGTGCCGCACAATCTGAGCTCCGCGGCGAGCAACGAACACGGCCCGAGCGATCGTGGCTCGCCGGAAGTCGTCGGCGTTCCAGTCGGACTGCGCGTCACGGTCCCACCGGAGCGCGTAGTGCACCATCAGCGGGCCGGCGACGCTGAACCCGCCGAGCACCAGCCCCGTCACGGCCTGGCCGGTCGAGATGTTGTGGCCGGCGTTTACCAAGGCGGCGATCGACGAGAGCGCCCACATCAACCGCTCGTAGCGGGCAGACGGCTTGTTGTTGACGACCGCGAAGACGCTCATGACGGTGAACACCCACGCCAGGCTTTCAAGGGCGATCGGGGTGAGGAAGACGAGGTTCAGCCACGGCAACAGTTCAGGCAGCGGCTTGGCGGATTCCTTGAACAGGTCCTCGTAGAACGGAACCTGGGTGAACACCACGACGATCGCGAGAACAGTCGAAGCGCCCAGCGCGGTTCCCCATACGAGAATTCGGCCGCGCTTGCGGGTAGTGGCTTTCGTGGTCCGCTTGTTGAGGTAGCTGAGCACCCCGGCCAGCGCCACGAGCACCACTAGGGCCACCGCCGAGATGACCACGTAGAAGGTGGCGGCGTTGATCAGGGTGCTCACTGGACTCTCCTTGTCCTGCAGTCGGTTGTTGCTGGTCAGTACGTGAGTACGACCTTGGGAATGTCACCGCCCAGTTGGTGATTGCGCGGAATCCCGGAAGCCTCGCGATTCGTCTTCAGGGACCAAACAGGTTCCAGTTCGAAAGCCGAGCTGTCGATATCGAGACCAACAACCGCATAGCTTTCCGCTATCCGGTAGATAAACTCGTTGGCTATAACCAGATCACCCTTACGCAGGCGCCAATGCGAGGTGGACTCGGTTTCCAACTCCATGCCGGGGAAGAGCTTGATGTCTGCCATCAGTTCTCGCCGTCCTCGTCGTCATCGACAGTGGCGTCGAGGTCGGGGTAGTCAGCCGTGTCCATCTCCTCGACCTCGAGGAGTCCCGCCAGTTCCTCGAGAACCTCACGGGAAGTCCACGACTGGTTTTTCTCGTGAAAGGTGGCGACGAGCTCTTCCAGGACCTGGACCATCGAGCCCATGCCGTGGTCGTAGTCGTTGATGCGCTCGGTCAGGATCCCGGCGAGCTGCTTGTCTGTCTGGTCGCAGATGTAGATGTTGGTCATGCTGCGATCTCCTGTTCTTCGCGTTCTTCTCGGATGCGCGCGGCAATCACCGCAACGACTTCCAGGTCGTCCCTGGTCGGGATCAGGCCGGCGGCGTTCAGCAGCCGGTACGCCTCGTCGAGCGGCTCTTCCGGGGCGGTGTCGATGTAGGTCGACAGGTCCAGGGCCTGCTCTGCGGCTTCGCGGTAGCGGCTGATGTCGATGGGGTGCTGGGCAGTGTCGGCGTGGGCGCTGAGCGAGTCCGTCAGCCGTCGCCACTCGCGCGGGGTGTGCATCACCGGTCACCAGCCTCGTAGCGCTCAATGAACGCCATCAACCACGCCTTCATGTCTTCGTCTGTCGACGACCACGAGACAGCCGGGTCCGCGTTGAACTCGCGAGCCAACCGAACCGCCAAATCCATGTCCTTCGCAGCGGCGGGCAGCTCTCGGCCAGCTTCGGGGTTCACGACCCACCACGAGTCGAATTGGATCTCGGCAACGCGACCGTTCGGAACGATCTTCGGTCGTACGAAGACAACCGGGTGGTCAGAAACCTTCACGAACCCAATAGGGATGCCGTAGGTGACGTCACCAATCCGAACCTCAGAGCGATAGACCACGTAGCCGCTCGGGTTGTTGATCGTTGCGTCCATCTCCACGTAGGCGCCCACTACTTCTTCCCCTTCTGCTTGTCGCTTCTCGTTGATTTGGCCCACTCGGGCACGGTTATTGAGGGCTCGCCTTGTGGATCAAAGCCAGCGTTGCCCGGATCTCGGCGGCTTCCTCTTCGTTCGGGTCTATCTCGGCCCAGTCCAGGCTGATCAGCAGGTCCTCGAAGGTCGCGTACAGCGAGTCCGAGATGTCGCCGCGGCTGAGCTCGATGACATTGCTGACTTCGGTGGCGAGGGCCAGGTGCTCGTTGGCGATTAGCGCGCGGGCGACGTCGGTCAGCTGCTCGTCCAACGGGGCCGGCGGCGTGGTCGACGCCCTGCGGTCAACGAGCTTCTTGATGAGGTTCTTCATCTTCATCGGTCGATCACCGCACTCAGCGCGTCGCGCAGGACGCGGAGGCTGTCCAGCGGGAGCACGGTGACCAGGTCCGCCATGTCGGGGGTGTAGGCGGTGAAGCCGTACTCGCGGGACACGCCGTTGCTGTCGACCTGGACGTATTCGGTCAGCGCCAAGCGGGTGTCGCACTCAGATGTCGCGACGTCGGCGAGGGTTCGCTGATCGGTGAAGTCGAGCTCCGGGATGGTGCTAAAGTCGCTCATGGTTGATCCCTTCAGGGGTCGAGGGCCGTTCCGGATGCCGCCGGGGCGGCCCTTTTTCATGCGGCGACGAAGTCGGCCGCGTTCACGGTCTGCCAGGACCGCATTGCCTGTTCCGCCATTGCCGTCAGCACGTCAGCTGGGATCGCGAAGCGCCGCCCTACCCGGATCGCCGGGAACCGTTTGGCGTTGATCTCGCGGTAGAGCGTCATCTCGGAGACCCCCAACGCCTTGGCGACCTGGGCGACCTTCAGGAATCGCGGCGGCTGGTCCATGCTCACCTCATAGTCGATTTCGCCGTCGTTTTGTGGTCGATATTGACTCTAGCATCATGAGACATCAGGAGTTGCAGGTCCATTCGGGTGATCCAGCTATCCTTGGTCGATATCGACCGATCGAGGTACCGAGGTGGCCTGTGAACTGGGACGACGTCGCACGAGCCATGGGTGAACGCATGGAGGAGCTGGGCATCACGCAGGTCGACCTCGCCCACCGCAGCGGCGTCGGAGCGACGACCGTCAAGGAGCTGCTGTGGAACCGGACTCCACGACGACGATCAGGACGCACGCTCGGGGCGCTGTCCGAAGCGCTCGGCTGGCCGCAGGGGCACTTGCTTGCCGTCGCGCAAGGGCGAGCTGATGAATCAGCCCCGTCGCTCGAGGAGCAGCTGGCCGAGATCCGGACGCGACTCGACGACATCGAACGCCGCCTCGACGAGCGTTCGTAATTGACTCTGCCCACTCTGGTTGACTGCACACATCAACAGTGCGGCCAGTAGCTGGGCGCATCCATGACGTGACCACGACACAGACATGACACTGGAGGCGACATGGTGATGACCGGGTGGACCGGCAGAACCGCGTGCCACCTGCAGACCGCGTTGCGCATGTCCCGCGAACAGTTCGCGGACAAACTCGGCGTGTCCGCTCGGACCGTCACGCGCTGGCACGACAACCCCGACCAAGTGCCGCGGCCTGAATGGCAGGCCTCGCTGGACACGCTGCTCGAGCTCTCCCCCGCATCAGTTCGAGCACGCTTCGACGGGCTCGTTGGAACGTCCGAGGCCGTTGGGGTCGAGGCGTTCCGTGCGTCGATTGCCGTTGTGGTTGACGGCAATCGAGTGCTGATCGTGTGCCGCCGGGGCGAGCGTCCCAGCTGGCAGTTCCCCGCCGGCACCATCAAACCTGGCGGCAGCAGCGAAGCCGTCGCCGTGTCCGAGACACTGGCGGAAACCGGCGTGCACGTGTCCGCCACCCGGCATCTCGGGCAGCGTCTCCACCCGGTCACGAACGTCCTTTGTGACTACTGGCTCTGCTCGTTCCTCACCGGCGAGCTCGTCAACCGTGATCCGTTGGAGAACGCTGATGTTCTCTGGTGCCACATCAGCGATCTCGAGAAGTTCATCCCTGCCGACCGCATCTACGCACCCATCCTCGAAGCCCTGGAGGCCCACCGTGAGCACCAGTGAGAAGCCAGCCATCAGCGCCGCCGTGATCGTCCGCAATGGCCGCGTCCTGCTCGTCAAGCGCCGCGTCAAGGAAGGTTCGCTGTCGTGGCAGTTCCCGGCCGGCGGTGTCGAGCCGGGCGAAACCGCGGTGGAGGCTGCAATCCGCGAGGCGCAGGAAGAAACCACGCTCGTCGTAACCGAGCTGAAGGTGTTGGGCGACAGGATCCACCCGAAGACCGGCAGGGAGATGCACTACGTCGCCTGCGATGCGCCAACGGGGTACGCGGCTGTCGGTGATGAGGAGGAGCTTGCGGCGGTGGCGTGGGCGACGCTGGACGAGTTGGGCGAGTACGTGCCCAACGGGTTCTTCGAGCCGGTGCAGGAGTACCTGAACGACGCACTCACCGCAGACTGACCGCAGACAGCAAGACGCCCCGACCGATCTGGCCGGGGCGTGCTGCGGTCAAGCCCTGTAAAAGCGTGGGCCTGTCCGCGGGGCGGGTCATCGTCGATGGAAGTGGACTGGCGGGCGAGGTCGACCTGCTCGCCCTTCCGCCCGCACGGGCAGGCCCACGCATGGTCGCCTCCCGTCGTCGGCTGTTGAAGGGCAGAAAGTCCTTGGCGACGCCGCGGCTAGGCCGGGGATCCTGAGGTCGAGAGCGCGACCTACTGGAGGTGCGCCGTGGCTACAGCGATCTGGAAGGGGCACATCGCGTTCGGCCTGGTCAGTATCGGGGTCGCGGTCACAGCTGCTACCGAGTCCCGCACCGTGGCGTTCCGCCAGATCCACCGTCTGGACAGCTCCAGGATCCGGCAGGAGCGCCGCTGTGAGGTCGAGGACAAGCCGGTGCCGTGGGATGAGGTAGCGAAGGGCTATCAGACGCCGGACGGGCGGATTGTGCAGGTCACTGAGGAGGACTTGGCGTCGCTCCCGCTGCCCACGAAGCGGCGGATCGAGGTGCTGGAGTTCGTGCCGGCGAACGCGGTCGATCCGATCTATTTCAGCAGTGCCTACTATCTCGGGCCGGCGGATGAAACGTCCGTGCGTCCCTACGTTCTGCTGCGGGACACGCTCGCGAAGTCGGGTCGGCTCGCGGTGACGAAGGTGACGCTTCGGAACCGGGAGCGGGTGGCGGTGCTGCGGGTGGTTGGCGCCGCGATCTGTCTGCAGACGATGTTGTGGCCGGATGAGGTGCGAGCCCCGGAGCTCACAGAGCTGTCCGCGGTGGGTCCGGTGGAAGCGGGGCCGCAGGAGATGGAGATGGCGCGCCTGTTGGTCGATTCGATGTCGGTGGAGACGTTCGACGCGTCGCAGTACCGCGACGAGTACCGGGAGAAGCTGCTTGAGCTGATCGACGCGAAGATCAAGGGCCGTGAAGTGGAGGTGCCGGCGCCGCGGGCGGAAGAGGTCGTGACGCCAGATCTCGCTGAGGCGCTGCAGGCAAGCTTGGCGGCGGCGAAGGCGGGGCGGCCGCATCCTTGATTGGACAAGGTCGCGGTGGTCGACCTCGTCGGCATCCAGATGATAGGAACCTGCTACTCCTTACGGGGGAGATGTTTCGAGTTCGGCCAGCAACGATTGGTTGAGCCCCATGATGGCAGGGTGGATGATCATGAACGCCTGATCAGGCTACTGAGAATGACGGTCAACGAGATCACCGAATGGGCCCAGCCGTTTGCAGCCAGCAGGCTTGCCGAGTTCGACGCCACCGGCGAACGTAAGGCGCTGAAGGCGCGGACGCAGACCGAGGACGCTGCGAACAAGTTGTCCAGGATGACCCGCTACATCGAACTTGCGGATCAGTGGTACCGCAGCCGAGGAGCGCAGGGCGATCGCCGTGACGCCTACGAGCTGCCCGGATTCGCTCTGGAGGCGGTCACCGGGCTCAGTGACGACGTTGTGCTGCTGATCGGATCGTGGGTGAAGGAGGCACTCGGCGTGTCCGATGCCGATGCCGCCGAGGTTGGGCGGTTGTGGGTCGACGATGTCAAGAACACGGCCTGGCGGCTGCTCTTGGAGCATGGTTTGTGGCCCAGATACCACATCAGCGACCGGACACCTGTAGATCCGTAATGATCGTGCGTCCCCAGGCGTGTAGGGATTGGCCCGTCGGCGCCAGGCCCAAAGCAGCGGGATCGTGCCCTCCAATGCGTGACTGGTGCAATCCCTGAACGCAGAACCGCCTCTCCCAGACACATTGGGAGAGGCGGTTCTGCATTGTCGATCAGCTGTTACGCGCCGAAAGAGGGCACCTTGGGTCACCCCTTGCTGAAGTTTTGGTGGATGCCGCCGTGGTTGTCGCCGTTGACGATGGTCGCGCCATCACCGTTGATCACAGGTGCGTTGACGTCTCCCTCGTGGTTCGTGGCCTGAACGATGTTCTCGGCGGTGCCGTCGTTCCGGTTGTCGTTCCCCATGCTGTTCCCCCTTTCCGCTCGTTCGGCGGCTCGTGCCCGGCTAGGTCCGAGCCTGGCGTACACCTGTGAAGGTCGGGCTGGGTTCAGTCCCCGTTCCAGCCGCCCGGTTCCCACGGGAACGGGTGATGCTGCACCACGCGGTCGACGAGATGACGGATCGGTTCTTGGGGATCGCGGTCGTCACGCACCGCACTGAGAACGCTGGACACGCCACCCTGCAGCGTCCCGTACAGCACAACCGGCGCTGTGGGCTCCTGCGGTAGCGCACCGGGCAGCGTCGCCAAGCTCATCGACCGCAACCACATCTCGCCCGGAGTCGGCCCGCAGTCGAACGTGGTGCGGATGAACCCGGCGGTTGTGGCAACGAACTGCGGAGCGCCCTTCGCCCTGACCATGTTCATCGTGCAGACCATCGGATCGTCACTGGTCTGGGCTGCGAGTCCGGTCACTGGCATCTCTGCCAGCCGCGTGGTGCTGACCAGCCACGGCGGAAAGTCCCTGCGGCAAGTCCGGTACCGGTAGTCGAGCACCCGTGCCGCAGCGACCAGCTTGTCCACCGCATCACTGTCACCACCGCAGACGGTCTTCGCCAGCTCGGTGACGTTCCCGATCAGCTCCTCATGGCCGAGCTCGGCGGCGGCCTCGAACATCGATTGCCAGTCTCGTTCGGTCATCCTCTCCCCTCCTCCAGCGCGTTAACTAATCCGAGCAGTGATCGTGAACGCGCCATCGTCGTCAGGGCGTCCGGGGCGCACCACACGAACCTTGGTTTCCTGCGGTTCGATGACAGCCCATGCCACCGCAACATCAGGCCGATCACGATGCGCGTACCACTCGAGCTCGCTTGAGTCTGGGAACTTGAAGTTGGCCCACACTTCCATCCCGCACTCGCAGGTTCCACGCATCTCAGTTATGGCAGCCACAGTGCCAACCATCTTCGTCCACGCGCCGCACCTAGGGCATTCACCCGCCCCATCAACAGGGTCACCCGGTCGTCTCATCCGGTCATCCGCTCCCTTTGCGCCACGGGTCAGTCCGCGTACAACACGACGACGGCGCTGTCACCGGACTCGGCCTCGTCTGGCGCGAGGATCACGCCTCCATCGACCATCGGCCGGTAGCTCTCGATGTCAGCCCGGGTGAGCGGGAACGCATCTGGCTCGTCGCGGCTGGTGTTGGCCACCACAACCCGATGGTCCGGTGGAAGCGCCTGAAGCCGTTCGATCAGCTCGCTCACGGTCATCCCTGTTCCTTTCACGGTGTCGCCGCCGTAATCACGGCGGCGACACCGACAAGCAGCAGCGCCAGCAGGACCAACACCACGCCGGCTTGGAGCAGTCGGAACTTCGCCACAGCGATGCATGCGAGCTTCCGAAGCTGACGCGCCGCCGCGTCGGTCTCCGTTTCCTGCTCAATCCCGGACATGATCTGCTCCACTGACCAGGAACTCCACGCCATCAGGCCAGTGCCAGGATTCATTCCGAGTCGCGGGAGGATCACCAACAACGCCAGGGCGAGCGCCGCGCCAACCAGGACCGCTGCGTACAGAAGTACGGTCGTCGCCGACGGCGGAACCTGCCCGCGAGTGAAAGCGGCAGCGGCCAGCAGCAGCGAGTACACCCCAGCCATGCCCTGCGCCTTCGTGTCAGCGCGGGCGATCAGGGCCTGCATGTCGGCGCATTCCGACCGGAGCCGGTCGATCACGGTCTCGGTCATCACGCCACCGCCTTCGCGCGCCGCCCATTGATCCACCACTGACCGGGTTCGGGCTGCAGTTCTGGACGTCGGAGATCACGCCGCTCGTCCGGGGTCATCCCACCGCGGATCGTGAAGTCGTCACCTCCCGCGCCAGCGAGGCACTCGGCGGCAACCGGGCAGCGCCAGCAGATCTCCTTCGCCTCCATCGCCTGCACAGCCCCCGGGCCGGTGAAGGTGGCCGGCGCGAACATCTCCGGATCCTCGCCCCGGCAGGCTGCATCGTCCCGCCAATCCTGTGATTTCATGACATTGCTCCTTCCGTGGAGTAAGGGGGTCGGGCGCAGCCGCCAAGCACAGCCCGACCCCCGCCTGCATCGAGGCAGCAGCCACCGAAGCAGGAAGTCCAACAACCGAATTCGAAATGCGCGGTCGCTACGTTCTATCGCCGTCGCTCAACCAAATCTCCGTGCGGAGTCATCCATAGATCCGGATGCATCCGCCGCGGGTACTGCTCTGCGTGAGCCCTGACGTACGCGTCGGCGAACGCCGCCGCTACCTTGATCTTGTCGTCCCAATCCAGGAAAACCGGGACCTCCATTGGGTCGCCGCAGTCCGGGCACGGCAACTCAACAAGCTCAGTCTCATCAAGCTGGGGATACGGCGGCTCATCCGTCATGAGAACGAGAGTCCCGCACCCCGCCGACATCTGGCTACTCGTTTGCGTCGTCGAGTTCAGGCAGCGGAACGTCGAAGTACGCATCAGAGCAGTCCCGGGCCTGTCGTAGCGCCGTGTCGTACTCACCTCGTTCGATCAGGTACGCGATCGAACGCAGCAGCTCGCCGACGGTGCGGGCCAAGCAGTCCGGGCGCGGTTCGGACTGGGGAAAGTTGAGGACTGTCACGCTGCCTCCTCGTTCTCTTTGCCTTCGGCCGGGTCGAGGCCGAGCATCTCCAGCAGCCGGGCTGCGTCGTCGGCGTTCTGCGCGTTCGACGCGACGAACCGAACAGCGCGGTGCCGCTCGCCGTCCGTCAGCCCCCGAGGCCGCTCCTGCGTCAACGTGTCCTTGTCGAACCAGTTCTGCCCACTCACGCCGCATCCTCCGTCCAACGCACGACCACTGAAAGCTCTGTCTCGAGTAGCTCAGCGACACCCGGAATCGACCGCAGGACCTCCCGCAGTAAATCCGGTTCACCGGCAACCACCGTCAATACGCCAGGCCCACAACAGGTCTCGCTCCTAACTTGACAATGACCGAGGCCAGCAGTTCGGAGACGCGCCTTCACCATTCGAGTCGCTTCTGCCTTCGTCACGCTGCATGCACCTCGCAGCGCTGAAAGCTGAACTCGGAGTGCTCCTTGGCGCGGTAGATGTCGCGGGTGGACAGGATCGCGCCCAGGGCGGCGAATCCGAAGGACAACCAGTTGTTCGTCAGGCCGCCCCAGAACGCCACTATCAAGCCGACCCACACATACAGGTGCAGGAAGTTCATGCTGCACACTCCTCGGTCGTGCCGTACCCGGCCTGACGCAGCAGCGGCACCAGGTGCCCCAACTCCATCCGCACAGGCCGATGCATCGACGCACCCATGTACTCCCCCGGCGCCCCTGTCGTCAGATCCACCAACTCGGCCACCATCACCCACGCCCACCAGCGCCCCGCATCAGCCTTGCCAGGACGACGCTGCACCAGAATCCCGATCGCCGACTCGGCGTTCAGGGACTGCTCGGCGACCTCTTCCATCCAGGCGGCAATGTTCTCGCGGGCGACGCTCTTGATCTGGATCACAACACCGGGAATCCCGGTGATGTCCCCTGGATCTGCCACCGTCCGGCCGCCGGCGTTGAACCCTGTTCGCACTGCCCGCTCCGCGCCAGGGAACCCGACGGTGCGGAGGTAGCGAGCAACAGCACGTTCAGCGTCCAGGCCACGTCGACGATTCGACTTCCCACGCTCCGAAGCGTTCACGCTGCATCCTCCTTGAGTGCGAACTTGATCCGCTCGGCCACGTACTGGGTGATGTCGTAGCCCTCCACGTCAATCGCATGGTCGATGCGCACAACGATCTCGGCGCCGTCATCGTCGGCGTACTCGCCACCGATGACGTACGTACCGGCCTCGATACGCTCGCCACCTTCGTCGATCGGTTCGGCGAAAGTGACGACCTGGTAGACATCGGTGATGCGAGTCGTCGCCCGATCGTTCGAGGTTCCCCGAGCTGCCTCTTCTGCTTGTTCGCGCAGCTCAGCGATTCGTGCCTGAACCTGTTGTTCAGCCGTTTCGCCTCGCCAATCCGGGTTGATCCCCAGTTCGTGAAGGACGAGTTGCAGGATCGTGCGAGCTCGTTCTCCACCGATCTCGTCGACGTCCCAAAGCGGACGGGTTTCACCGGTTGTCACTGACTCCTCCGCTTGTTCGATCTGGTCAGCAACAGCTCGTAGAAACGCAGCGGTGCTTTCTCTGCTGGCGAGCGGATCTGCATCGACGTTGCCGATGTGATACTCGGCGCCGTCGCCAACTCGCATGTAGACGGGCTCAGACTTACCTGCCTGCAGGGGCCCCAGCGGTCGGTCGGTGCTGGTCATGCCATGCCCTTCCCTGCTGTGGGGAACTCGTCCCAGGTGCGGCCGTCGAGGACACGGCCGGTGTTGCGCTTGCCGTTCCGCTGGACCGTGACGGCTCCGTTGCGGGTGCCGTGCGCGGCGGGCCGGGTGGATCCGTCCTGGTCGATGTAGAGGGCGCTGGCTGCACCGCGGGCGGTGGCAAGCACCGATTCCGGGGCCCATTCGCCGAACTGCTTGAAGAAGAACGGCACGTCGGCCGCGGTGCACTGGTCGCGGAGGGAGCGGGCCCAGCCGGGGTGCATCGGCCTCGCCTTCGGGCCGCTCTCGCCGCCGCAGATGATCCAGTCCAGGAGACGCTGTTCGCGCACCGCGCGCTGTGAGAACGAGGTGTAGGAGAACGTTCCGTCTTCGTGGGCGAGGCGGCCGATGTTGTTCCAGGCGTGCACCCAGCGGCCGATGATCTGCGGCGGGTTGTGGCCGAATCCGTCGCCGCTGGTGACGGTGGCACCGAACGGGTGAGAGCCCTGCACGTGCATGTCCCGTATCCACTGTTGTGGGGTTCGTGCTGATTTTGGCCCCCAGAAGTCTTCGATCTGGTCGCGAACCGCCTGTGGCACCCAGTCGGGCCAAGTCCAGTCACTCCACGATTCCGGGGCGTTGGCCGGGTCCATCGGGGGCGAGATGGGCGGCATCCACTGCGACAGATCGACCGGGCCCACCAGCGGCTCGCAGGACAGGAATCGCACGCGGGCGGGGGTGTCCAGCAGGGCGGGGATGCGGAGGTCGGCGCGCTTCTGGTCCTCGACGGAGACACCGAGCCAGACGTTCGGCAGCGGCCACTGCATCCCGTGGTAGATGCCTGGTTGCAGACCTGGAACGTAGGTCGGGCTGTGCGGCGTCGACGCCCACTCCATCGCCGATCGCAGGTGCACACCGGGCGCGTGACCGGAACCGCACTTGCACTCGTCGCGCAGAAACGACCGCATCCGGCCGTGCCGCTTGGTGAGGATTTGGTAGGTGTGCTGCGGCGTCGCCGCCATCACCGCGAAGACCTGCGCGATGTACTCGTTGGGAACGTCCTGGTGGAACAGGTCGCTCATCGAGTTGACGAACACCTTGCGTGGTTTCCGCCACTTCAGCGGTTCGGTGAGCTTGTCGGGGCGCAGCTGGACGTCGAATCCGTTCTCGAAGTAGTGGCCGGGGGTGCCCCGGAACCGCTCCGCTAGGGTCAGCGCGTAGCAGTTGTCGCAGCCCGGGGACACCTTCGTGCACCCGGTGATCGGATTCCAGGTGGACTCGGTCCACTCAATGCCAGTGCTGGTGCTCATGCCGCACCTCCTTCCTGAAGGTTCTTGTTGGCCTGGTGAACGCTGGCCTCGAGGTCAGAACGGCGGTTCATCACTGAAACCCCGCTGCCCCGCAGGAGCACTCCCCCACGGCTCCGCACCACCCGATCCAGCCCCGCCGCGATCAACCTTGTTCACCTTGGCAGTGACGTACTTCGTCGACGGGCCAATGGAGTCGATCAGCAGTGCCGGCGCCGACCGCTTCTCGCCGCTCTTCTTGTCGTCCCACTGGTCGAGCTTCACGCGGCCGGACACCACAACTTCCATGCCGCGGGCGTAGGTCTCGGCGGCGTTCTCCGCTTCCTGCCGCCACAGCGTGCCGCGGATGAACAGCACTTCTCCGTCTTCCCACTCGCCGCGGTCGTTCTTCCTGCGAGAGTTGAACGCGAGGTTTACCGTGCACACCGCAGTTCCGGACGGGGCGAACCTCAGCTCGGGATCAGCAGTGAGTCGTCCGACGCCTTGCAGGGTGGGCAGTGCCATCGTGTTGTTCTCCTTGTGTCAGGCGGCTTTGGTGCCGCGGTCGTGGACCTGAGCGTGGTATTCGCCGCCCCAGACGCCTTGCTGTTCGGTGGATTCGGCGTAGGCCCGGCATTGCTCGCGAACGGGGCAATCGCGAAGGCAGATCTGCATTGCGCGTTCGATCCGGTCACATTGGGTCTTGCTGCGACCGTCCTCGATGGGGTCGAACAGGGCGGGTTCCCGTCGGCAGGGGGCCTGGAGGACCCACGAGCCGGGCGGTGGGGTTTTCAGCCAGGACGCGGTCATCGCTTCGCCGCCAGCAAGCCAGAGCTGGCGCGCACAGCGGCCAGCTGGAGCGACATGGTCACCCGGATCACGGCCATCACGGCGTCGGTTTGCCCGTCGAGGTCGTCGCCGCGCTTGTGCGCGGCCTCGACGGTTTCGCGGACGAGTCGACGCAGCCCGGGGCAATCCGAGTGGTTGTTCTCTGCGCTTTCACGCAGTCCGGTGTCAGGAGTGCTGGAGTACGTGGCGTTGACAGCTTGGTAGTCCTCGCCTGTCGGCTCGTACCAGTCGCCTTCAGCGGGCGGGGCGTGCGTCGGGGGCACGTATCCGGTGTCTGGCCCGGTCATGCTCACTCTGTTCGTCGGAAACACGTAGGTGTGAGTCACGATTCGACCTCCAGGTCGTCTTGCCGGAAGATCCGTTCGGGCGCGATGTCGCCGGCAAGGCAGTCGAGCTCGACGATCGCTCGGTCCTCGTCCCAACCGGTGCGGTAGCCCATGACCCGGCCGGTGGTTCCTCGGAACCGCTCATGCTGTGAGCCCTCTTTGACCCGCACCCGATCCCGAAACTTGAAGTGATGTTCGTTCATTCAGGGCTTTCTCCTCCGTGTTCGAGACACACTGGTCCCGCAGTCGAAATTCCGATTGATCAAAAGTGCGGTCAAGCCGCAGCAGAAATCTCACTGACACCCGGAATGTGATCCGGGCAAAAGTCGCCGTTCTCCGAGCAGTGCCAGCCGTCAGTGGACTCCGCCGACTGATGCAGCCAAGGGCTGATTCCTGGGCGGATGTGCTTGCGGTCGCATCCTCCGTGGTCACAACGAAGAACTGATAGCGCGGCCATCACGCCACCTTCCCGCTGTTCATGGCATCTTTCGCCAACTTGGCCAACCCGTGCTTGGAGCACTCCAGAAGCTCCCGTCCCGCGGCGTCGACCACCCAGTGCTCGCCCGCGCCCGCCGACGCCACGCTCACTGGCCTTGCAACTTCCTCCGGGTGCTCGCCGATGCGGCGGGCAATCTCGGCCTCCACGTTGCTCAGTGCGACCGCAGCTTCTTCCGAAGTCGTGTCGATTTGCCCGGCGATGGCTCGGGCGTTCACAGTCCACAACCACTCGCGCTGCTGGATCAGCGTGTCCAGGCGGGACGTGACGGCGGGGTTCGACTGCCGCTCGGCCAGCGCAGCCAGAAGGGCGGAATCCGCGGCCATCACGCCACCGCCTTGACGTTGTCTAGGTACGCCTGGCCGTCAAGGAACATGAACCGGTCGAAGTACCAGTACAGGACCGTCCGGCACCAGCTTTCGGAGTGACGGACCCAGCCCGCCTCGTTGGCGAGGGTGCACGACAGGTCCAAGGTCTCGATCTGCCGCTGCGTACCTCGGCCCGAGCGCAGGACCTCTTCCGTCAGCGCGAAGTACCGCTTCTTGTTGGGGGACATCTAGAACTCCCTGGGTGGGTTCTGGGGTGATGCGACCACACTAGCGCGAACAATTGCGAACAGTCAAGCATCATTACGCATGCGATTCACGCCGCCCACCGTGCCGGCGCCTCCTGACGGCTCAGGCTGTCCGCCGCGCCGTACTGCGGATTCCACGCCAACGTCGCCGACCCCGTACTCCCCTGCCGGTTCTTCGCCACGATCACCTCGAGCTCCGACGCCGCCTTGATCTCGTTCTCCGCGTCGTGATGCAGCAGCAACACCTTGTCGCAGTCCTGCTCGATCGCTCCGGACTCACGAAGATCCGACAGCTGCGGCTTCTTGTCCTGCCGCTGCTCCGGGCCACGGTTGAGCTGCGACACCGCGATCACCGGCACCCGCAGTTCCATCGCCAACAACTTCAGCGACCGCGACAGGCCCGAAACCTGCTGCTCCCGGGACAGCCGCGAATCGGCCGCGTTCGTCAGCTGCAGGTAGTCCACAACAACCAGATCAAGCCCGCCATACGTGCGCGCTAGCTCCCGACACGTCGACCGGATCCCCGCGGCCGTGATGGTCGCCCGATCCGAAAGGTGAAGCGGGAGCTGCCGGAACTCGTCAGCCGCCCGCTGCAGCCGACCCCAGTCCGACTCGGTCAGCGCACGGTCCCGCATCGCCTTGAGGTTCACCCGACCCAAGTTCGCGATGCAGCGCTGCGCCAGGTCCTCCCGCAGCATTTCCAGCGAGAAGTACGCGACCCGCCCGCCGCGTCGAGCGACGTTGATCGCCGCGCCCAAGGACAGCACCGTCTTGCCGACACCAGGCCGTGCCGCAACGCCGATCATCTGGCCGGCTTCCATGCCGCCCATCAGCGCGTCCAAGTCGGGCCATCCCATTGGCGTCGTCTCAGGCGCTGGGGAAGCCAGCAATTCGAGTACGTGATCGGTCAGCTCATCCGGGTCGGCGACATCCGCAGCACGTGCCGCACCAGAAGCCGCTGAATCAGCCAACTGCCGGATTCCGTCCAGGTGTTCCGCCACATCCCCGGATTCCGCTCCGCCATACGCCATCAACGCGATCCGATGCGAAACCTCAACGATCTGACGCAGCTTCGCGGCCTCAGCGACCTGCTTTGCCAGGTATCGGGCGCTTGAGGGAACTGGAGCTTCCGCAGCGAGATCCGCCATGTAGGCCGCGCCGCCGACTTTCTCCAACTCGCCGCGGCGGTGAAGTTCCTGGGACACGGCGATCGCCCTGCTGACCGTATCGGCCTGGGCTGGATCAGCCCGCTCGTCGACCTCCGCGATTGCTGACCAAATCGACTGGTGAACCGGGCGAAACAGGTCTTCGCAGCTGATCAGCGTGCACGCCTCAACGTACGCCGACGACCACTGGAGTGCCGCACCGACAAGAGACCGCTCCGCATCGCGGGCCTGAATGGGTTCATTCACCGCTGACCACCCCCACGGCGACGGTCACCGCCATCGAGGATGCCCCGGTCCGCCATCTCGTTGAGCCGAGACGCGACCCGGTCCCCGAGGCGCCCGCGGAGTTCTTCAAGGCCGAGGTTCGAGGTGATGATGGTGGGCAGCATCCGGTCGTACCTGTGATTGATCAACCGGTAGTTGATCTCTTCGGTCCATTCGCTGTTCTTCGCGGCACCGAGGTCGTCGACGACGAGCAGCGACGCATGGGCGTAGGTCTCGAAAACCGACTCGGAGTCGACCCCGTGCCGTGGGCGCATCTGGGCGTAGAGGTCCGCCGCCGCAACGAACTGCCACGACGACATGGTCACCCCAGACGCTCCAAACGCCCTGAGAGCGCCGAAGGCGGCGTGGGTCTTCCCCGTGCCAGTCTCCCCCAACAACATCAGCGAGCGGCCAGCTGAGAGCCCAACTGGGCCACCTGGCGACGCCTGAGTGTCCGCAGCTGCCTGCACCAGTGCTCGGACCCATCCTGCGATCGCAGGATGCGACACCACCGCGCCCGCGTACCGCGCTGGGATAGCCGACTCCAACAGCGCGGCCTTTTCCCGCGCTTCACGCGCCCAGTGCGGATCGATGTCCACTCCGAGCTGCTCGAGGGTGACGATGGTTGGGTCGTTCATCAAAGCTCGCCTTCGTAGATCGAGGTGTCAGCAGGGTTGCGGTAGGGCTGGTAATCGCCAGCGGCGGCTTTGCGCTGCGGCACAGCGGATTCCCAGCAGTCGTTCTTGAGCCACCGTTCGGCGTCCTTGCGGTACTTCAGCTCCGGGGTGGCGTCGACGTACGGCTGGACCGCGGCCGTGATCGTGTCCGTGTCAGCTCGCTCAAGCGCTTTGTGCCATTCGATCGCGGCTGCGCGCTTGCCGCCCTTGCGACCGTAAGCGGCCCAGAACGCTTCGAAGTCCGGGGTGTACTCGGCGCGCTTCGAGGTGCGTTTGGTGTCCTTCGAACGTCCGCTTGGGAACTCGATGAGGTTCGCTTGTCCCGACACGTCAGTGTCGGGGGTCGCGGGGAGTTCTTTAGGGAGTTCATCTTTAGGGAGTTGAAGGGAGTTACACCCAATCTGACCTGCAGGTGTCACGGTAACTCTTGCGTGACTCACGCCCAACTTGTGCGTGACATCCGCCTTGTCACGGTCAACTTCGCCGTGACTCACGCCCAACTCTTGCGTGACACCCTCATTTGTCACGCTCGAGTCCTGCGTGACGTCACGGTCAACTTCACCGTGACGCTTCGCCTTCGCGCGCTCCCGGCGCCGGCGCTGCCGCTCAGCGTCCGCTGCCCGCCGACGCTTCAACCGGTCCTCCAGCACGCTGTCCCCTTCAAACCGAGTGGAGACGTTCAACGACCACCCCGGAGCGCCGTTCGACGCATGCTCTTCCCGGATCAGGTCCGCCGCGAGTAGCCGATCCAGGGCCGCCTCCACCTCGCGGAGGGGCGCGTGCGCTTCCTCCGCCAAAGTCTCGCTCGAGACGAACACGTCGGATCCGTCGTTCTTGGCATAGGTCGCCATGAGCAGGAGAACGTGATGGCCAAGCCGATCAACACGCCGGTTGTGCAGCAGCGTCGGCACTTCCCGCGCCCACTTGATCGCTGTGAAACGGGCCATCAGACGATCGCCTCCTCTCTTGATGAGTTGGTTTGGGGTAGGTGAGCACAGGCTTGCGTGATCGCGCTCGGGCTTGAACCGTTGTCGTGTTGTCTTCCCGCGACAACGGTTCAAGCCCGGTCATGCAGCATCGTCAAGCGCGTCGCGCGTGCTCTGAGTGATTCAGGTCTTCGATGGACTCCCCGTCGAGCACGCGCAGGAGGAGTCCGGTCTCAGCGGTGCTGGCACGATGTGAAAGCAGGGACCGCGCCAACTGCAGTCGGCGCCACAGCTCGGCGCGCGACGGGACGTTGATGGGTAAGACGTCCGCGGTCATGCCGCACCGTCCAACTCGATCAGTGCTGGCGTCATGCCACCGATGTCATCAAGCAGCACCAGGCCGTGGTCATGGATCCGCACCGGCGTTTCGATCGGGGTCTGCCAGGAGTGCAGCAGCCAGCCATTTCTGTAGGCGATGGACCGGTGAGATTCGATCCACCCGTGGCAGCCTGTGGTGCCGGATCCGCACAACAGCAACAAGTTCGACGGCAGGTTCGTCGCCAGATCCTTGCTGCCGCCCGCGCCGCGGGGCCGCCGGTGGTGCACGTTGGTGCCGAGGGCGCACCCGCAGCGCTCGCACAGCGGCAAGCCAAGGCGTTCGGCGCGGTGCTTGATGACGGTCCGGGAACGGGCGGTGGGCGCCTTACTCACGCGGCAGCCTCCTGAGCGTGGAACGCGGCCCGCAGCCGCGATCCGATCCAGGTGCCTACGGCTGGGCTCACGGCGTTGCCGAACCCGTCGACCTGGTTGCGGGCGCTGCCCCACACGATGAAGTCGCCCTTCCGGGCGCCGAAGTCGACGTTGAAGCCACAGCCGACGCCGACCTCGTGCGGCCCGAGCATGCGGAAGTGGCAGTCCTCCAGCGGAACCTCGGCCAGCGCCTGGGACCACTCAGCGACCAACATGCCGTTGTCCTGCTGGTGCCAGCCGGTGAACAGCTGGCCCTGCCCGATCTCGGTGGTGCCGGCGTTGTTGTGGGGCACGGACGCCTGGGTGTGCGCAGTCAACAGCGACGGGATCTGGTCGGAGGTCACGGTGGGCATCGGCTCGCCGTGGACCGCGGGGATCGTGTTCTGCCGGTACGGCAGGACACCAGCGGTCATCAGGCTCAGGGTTTCCGAACCGCCCTGCGTCGGTAGTGCCTCGTTCATTCCTCGCGGCACGCCCTGGTAGTTGTTCACCGCGGCCAACATCACGGCCAGCTCGTGGGTCGAGGTGACTGTGTCCATCGGCTGGGTGATGTTCTTGCCGTCGCCGTTGTGTCGGTGCGCCGCGAACACCGAGCCGGTTGCCAGCAGCGCGGTCTCCTGCTGAGAGGTCTGCGTCGACAACGGCTGCAGCGGGTGCCGCTCGGTGCCGTGCGTGGACTTCGCCGGCATCAGCAGCGCGGGGAATTGCGCGAACTTCTGGCGGCAGCGCTCGGCGCGGGCCATCGTCGTCGGGGCGAGGGGCTTCGGGCGGTCGCCGATGCGGGTGCCCGGGTTGGACAGGTCAAGCGCTAGCAGCGACGGGGTCATCGGCGGCACGATCTCGGAGCGGCAGCGTGGGCACCGGTAGTCGTACTGCTTCCCATAGCGAACGCTGCCGGTCGCCGGGATTCCGGTGCGCCACGACCACACCGCCTCCACCGTCTGCTCACAGCGCCCACACCAGGTTGCTGGCCGATGCTCCAGGTCCGGGTCCGGCAGGGTGCGGTCCCAGAACGCGATATAGAGCCGGTCCCTGCTCTGCGGGACGCCGAAGAACTGGCTGTTGAGGTACAGCACCTTGTGCTTGTAGCCGAGCAGGTCGAACTGCTTGAGCCACCACCGATACGTACTGCCGTCCCCGACCTTCGGGCGTCCCGGAAGCGCCGGGCCCCACGAAGTGAGCTCGGTCGTGCACTCCACCAGGATCATCCGAGGGTGGTTGCGCTCGGCGTAATGCAACACGCAGTTCGCGGTCGCCCGGTCCCGCTCGGAGCGGGTGACTCGCGACTCGAAATCCGGGTCGTCCAAGTCGAACAGGCTCAATCCCTGCGCGTAGGCTTTCTGCGTGTTGGCCTGCGAGTGGTTCACACAGGACACGCCGGCCACGAGCAAATCGGCGGCGGGCAGATCCCGGGCGCTGTGGTAGTCGGCCGCTTCGGGGTCCACGAGATCAGCGATCCAGTGCTCGGCCTCCGGGTGGTTGGCCTCGTGGATCGAGACTTTGTACTCGTTGTGGTTCGCCGCCATGATGGTGGCGAACCCAGCTTCCTTAATTCCCTGGGTGAGGCCACCGAACCCCGAGAACAGGTCGACCGCGACCAGGTCGTCGTGGCGGAATCGGCGGCGTCGAGTGGCCGGCCGGTGCGTGGCAGTACGGCTTATTGCGGTGTTCATGCTGACCACCCCTGCGCGCTTGCGGTGAACCGCATCTCTTCCTTGAGGTTGGAGTTGATGGCCCGTCCGATCTCGGACCGGTCCCGCAGAGCCTTCAACTTGTCTTTGCTGGCCTCAATGAGCTGCTCGTGAGCCTGCACGGCAAACCAGGACTCGATGGTCAGCTCTTCAGCGCGGCGCCGACGGAAGTCCATCGAGCCCTGGGTGCCGAGGAATTCCTTCGCGAAGTCGAGACGGTGGGCCTTCAGCAGCTCGGCGTACTCGCCGCGAAGACGGACGAGATCCTGGGTTTCGGTGTCGATGTCCTGCTCGATCTGCCAAAGGACGGCTGCCGCCTCGGCAGGAGAAAGGGGCGCTCGGTTGCTCATGCTCCACCCCCGTGGGTGTTCTGGTGGTGGCAGCCGGCGCACCAGATCAGCCGCTTCTCGAGGTCCGCCACCCACTCCGACTTCTCGTTGGCCGCTAGGTGAGCGACCTCGTCCCACTCGACGTACAGGTAGTCCTCGTCATCCATCGGAGTGCCGCAGACAACGCATCGGGCGTGCCACAGGACATCGAACTCGCTCACCCCAAGCAGCGCGTGTGGGACTTCGTTGCCCCAAGCTGCTAGGTCGTCCTGTGATTCCTTCTCGCTGCGGCGAAACGGGATGTGGTCGATCGAATAGAAGGTGTCGGGACGAACCGAGTCGCGTTCGAAGACGTTCCACCACGGTCCCGGATCGCGGAGCGGGTACGGCACGGTCATGTCAGTGAGTCCTCTCGATGTCCGCGAGAAGGCGGTGCAGGGTGGTGCCGTTGGACCGGGTTCGGCGGGCGATCTCGTTGGCGCTGGCTCCGTCGGTGAGAAGTCGGACCGCCACGGCCTTCTTCTCCGCCCACGTCAGCGGCCGACCGACCGGCTCCCGCTGCCGCAGCGCCCGCTCCACTGCGATCTCGTCGAACCAGTTGTCGGTGGAACGCGGCCGGCGGGCGCCGGTGCGCGCGACATGGGGTGTCGTCGAGGCGGTGAGTGGCCACTTGCTGGCCCACTCGGTGCGGCGAGAGCAGGAACTTGCAGGTGATGAATCGGTGATCGACGTCATGCAACTCACCCTGTTTTGGACGTGTTGGGTCAGCCCACGAATCCGTTGATTCGCGGTGAATTGTGTTTGTGCTCGCCGAATTACGGGTGCGGCGTCACCCAGAGATCACGCGACGTGCAGATCAAAAGAAGGGTCATCGGAGTCACGAGCTGCGGGAGCATCCGTCTCGGGCTCCTCCGTCGCGTCCTGGGCACCCGATGCCTCAACAGCGGGCTCGTGCACGGGAGCTGTTGTCAAAGGCCTCCGCTGCGCAGTGCGGCGCGGACCCTTAACTGGACGAACAGCGGTCGACTCGTCCGCCAGGACCTCGTCGTCCAGCTCTTCCGTCGCGTACGGCATGCCCAACAGAACATCCGAGGCAATCAGACGGCACACCTCGGCGGTCGCACGGGCGATCAGCATGTGCTGCGGCATCTTCTGCCAGTTCGGCTTCCCCGTGAGACCCATTTTCTTGGCGCGGTCGATGTCCCACGTCACCGTCTGAATCACGTCCGAGCCGTTCCGACGACCCTTCGCTACCACGCGGGTGTCGCTGGATTCTTCGATCCACACCTCATGCCCGCGGGACTGCACCAGACCGCGCAGGGCGTGGGCTCGCATCGCAGGCGTGCCCTGAATGATGTCCAACGACCGCAGCGCAGACATCGGTTCCAAACCAATCTCCTGGCCGGTGAGGATCGCGGCGGTGATCTCAGCCGGCTTGCCCTGCATCGCCTCGGGAACGAACTTCGTGCGAGCCAGAGACTGCGCGACCACATTCGCCTGCTGCGCGTCCATTGCCCACTTCCCGAGCTTGGTGAGTTCCCCATACGGCTGACGTTCGGCGACGGTGTTGTCGGGGCGGGTGTCGAGCTCGGTCATGCGGCACGCTCCTGAGAAGTGGGCTGCACAGCGGGACCGATGAGATCGCGGCTGGTCCTCGACCAACGGGCGACGGTGGCGGCGTGCAGGAAACGGTTGTGCTGGTATTCGTCGGCGGGCAGCTCGTAGACGTCGTATCCGTCCGAGCGGACCCAGATGGCGAGGGCGCCGACGATGCCCAGGTCGGCCATCGGCTGCTCGTTCTTGTCCGTGTCGAGGTAGAACTCGGCGTACCTGTAGGCGGCGAGTTGGAGCACGGTTTCGCCGAAGATCCCAGATCGGGAGGTCTTGATGTCGGCGATCATGCGTCGACCGTCGGGCAAGTCGATGACCATGTCGACGGTTCCGCAGTAGTTCCACTGGCGTGAAGCCACTTGCGCTTCGACAAGGACCGGGGTTGGCTGCCAGGTATCGAGGAACATGACGTACGAATCGACGTGCCCTGCCAGTTCTTCGGGGACTTCGACCTCGTCGCCGTGGATCAGCTTCTCGGCGAGCTTGTGAACCTCGGTTCCCCGCCGCGCTGCCTTGTCCAGGACCGCGAACCGTGCGCCCTTGAGCTTCGACAGTCGCTCAGAGGTCGCCATCTCTCCGAGGTCGGCCCAGTTGTCGATGGCGTATTCGGCGGTGGTGTTGGCGGCCCAGTTGATGAGTGCGGGCTTGGGGACTCCGTCGC
The DNA here is from genome assembly GCF_053593195.1 of Saccharopolyspora sp. NPDC002376. NCBI lineage: Bacteria > Bacillati > Actinomycetota > Actinomycetes > Pseudonocardiales > Pseudonocardiaceae > Saccharopolyspora > Saccharopolyspora sp. NPDC002376. Next base: position 163,270 of record NZ_JBSFBZ010000001.1, on the reverse strand, counting down.
CGATGAGCTTGGTGACTCCGTCGGCTTTCTGGCCGTCGAGCTTGTACCAGTGGCCTTTGCCGTTGTCGATGCGCTGGAGCGTCATGCCGCAGCACCACCCTGCCGAGCCTCGTACCGCCACTTCTTGATGTGGCCTTCGAGCTTGTCCGCGTACTCGTTGAGAGCCTCCGCCTTGACGCGGTCTCGATTGCTGATCTCCGCGGGGTCGGCCAGCTCGACAGGGGCGATGAACACCGCCTCGGTACGCAGGTCATTCACGATCATCTGCAAAGCAGAGAGCTGTTCCTTGCTGAGCGGGGTGCTCATGCTGCTGCCTCCAGGGCGATGGGATAGACAGAGATCTCGCGGCGAACCATCTGGTCTACCGGGGCGTTCTCGGCAGCCTCGCGGTACGCGAACCGCAGACACGCCCCGTCGTCACAGACCTCGACCATGCCGTCCGGCTCCGACCGCAGACCCCAGTAGAAGGCGTTCACGCCCGCGTATTCGGCGCCGCAGTTCTCGCAGTCCGACGAAACATCCGTGGTCTCGTGGTAGGTGATGACGACCTGCGGGTTCATGCTGACTCCGGGTGCCGCATCGGACCGTCATCGCCAGCCAAGAACTCCTCGATCGCCTTGATCGGGATGATGTACTGGCGACCGGTCGACCGAACGCGGATCTTCCCCGCCTTGATGAGGCGTCGGGTTGCCCATTCGTTTGCCAGGCCCAGCATCTTCGTTGCCACGGCGACGTTGACCGCGTAGGGCTGGATGTCGTCGGGGTTCGTGATGACGGCGCTCATGCGGCATCACGAACCACATCGACCCGGCAGGCAATCTCGTCTTCGTCCCGCGGGCTGGGTTCCAGAACCGACACAGGGACGTTGAGCGCGAGAGCGATGCGCTTGATCAGCGGAGCGGTAGGCTGACGATTGCCCTGCTCCAGATCAGAAAGGTGACCGGCAGAGACGTTCGCGAGACGGGCAAGCGCTTGGAGAGACAGGCCGTCCTTGGACCGAATGACCTGCAGCTCCAGCCACCCGTGAGGGTATTTGAGCATGGCGCCAGCTTATGCGAACAAGTGCGAAACGTCAAGCATAGTCGAGCATGGCACTTATCCTCGCGCTCTTCACACGCGGCGCAGCTGCGACAGTGCGACGTATGGTTGCATTAACATCGTCGAGCATGTGTAACACTGACGCCGTGCGCGACGACTGGGAATTCGGACGCGAGCTCGAACGGCGTCGGACCATCGCTAAGCTCTCCAAACGAGGCTTGGCCGAAAAGTCTGGCATCTCCGAGGGGCGAATCCGGCAGCTAGAAACCGGAATCCAGCGAGTCAACCGAGAAGACGTCCCCGTCCGGCCCACCTCAACGACTGTGTCGCGAGTCGCGCAAGCACTCGGGTGGGATGTTGATGACGCACTCAATCTCGCCGGCCTGGCCAATGATCCAGGCATCCCCCGCGGTCGACCCTCGCGAGCTGACGCGGACGACGCACTCACTCAGCAAATGGAGGAGCTCTGGCGGCAGATCACACCAGAGCAGCGAGACGCAGTCTTTCGGGTCATGCAGGCCATGACCTACTCCCCCGGCCCCACCCTGCACTCGGCCGAATCCACGGATCCCGATCTCGAAGAGCGCATTGAGATGCCGGTTGCCGACGAGCCGACCTACGAACGAGACGGCACGTCGGCTGACAGTTAGTACATCTGCTCGTCGTAGGTGCGGATCTCCTCTTCGACCTGGGCGACCGCCTCCCGCAGTGTCCGAAGCCGCTCCGGAGGAGCGGACTCCACTGGGGTGATCATGTAATTGTGCATCAGTTCGGGAAATTCACGATCGGGCGCCGTGAAGGTGACGACGGCGCCGCGGATCGAGGAGGGATCAACGCCGTTGGCATCCGCGTAGGCCCGCACCGCATACTCCATCAGCATGGCGGGATCCGTCATGATCTCCCGCAACTGATCCAAGCTCACGCGTCCCCCTGCTGCAGTGGTAGGAGATGTGCAACGGCCGCTCGGGGAAGTCGTTGCAGTCGGACAATCGAGCGTAGTTCGCGAGTCCCCTCGTCTGATGTGCTGAACCCTGCTTGACTGATCCGTCCCTCGAATGGACCGGTCTGCATCCACACGGATGGAGTGCAGACATCGAACGCCAGCCGTGATGTCAACCCGTGTGGCGGATTCAGAAGACGCGAACGGGCGAAAATCGAACATGCGTTCCATGCAACCCTTCGGTTGGCCTCAACGCAAGCAGATGCACACGCGCACCCCTACATGTCACACGTTCGGCGGCTGCTCGTATGCGGCCTGCAACGCTGCCGCCGCAGCAGGACTCGTCCGACGCTCGATGTAATGCCGACGCGTCGTCGAGATATCCGTATGCCCCAGGTGTGCGGCAATCTCGTCATCCGACAAATTCGCATCCCGCAACGCGGTCGCTGCAGTTCGGCGCAACTTGTGGCTCGTGATCGTCGACCCCATGTCCGCGACCAACTCGGCGAGCTGGTTGCATGCGCGACTCGGCTGGCGATAGCCAAGAGTCCGAGGGCTCGGGAACAGCGGCTCTGTATCGGGGCTGTCGCCCCGCATCAGGGCCAAGGTCATCAGCAGCGACTCAGGCAGCGCCAAGACTCGATGTGAGCTCTCTGTTTTGCAGGGCACCCGAACCGCGCCGACACCCTTGCGGTGAATGATCGTGCCGGAGATCGACACGTGCGCCGGCTGGATCAGCGCGTCATCAATCAGCACAGGCTCGTTGCCGAAGTTGACTTCGCGCCAGCGCACGGCCAGCGCCTCCCCGATTCGGCACCCGGTCCACAACATGAACCGGATCAGCTCAGGAAGGCGGCCCCGCTTAGCGGAGTTGCTGGTGTCTGCAGCAGCGAGCAGCTCGGCAACCTCCGTCGGGTTGAGCGCATCCGGCCCCTTGCGGCTGTTGCGGCCATCGCTGATCGGCGGCAGGTCCTTGACCGGGTTGTGGTCAAGGGCTTCGTGGAGGACGGCAAGACGCATTGTGCCGTTGAGTGCGCTGCGGACCATTCGCCGCGTCGAAGCCGCGAGCTTCTTTTTCTTGAGGTCGAGGAAGAGATCGTTGAGGCGCCCCGCGGTGCACTCGCGGAGCTGGAGCCCGCCGAGGTCCTTGACGAGGTAGTCCTTGACGATCCACTTGTAGAGCCTGCGGGAGGACTCGCTGAGTTCGTCCTCACCACGGTTATCCAGCCACATGTTCGCTGCGACTTCGAAACGTGTGGTGAGGGTGATCTCCTCCGCCCCTTCCGGGGAGCTCCGGTCTGCGAGCGCTTCGCGGAGAGCGTTGCGCGCCTTGGCCTCGGTAGATCCCCAGCGCTCGACGGGTCGCGTTCGCCCGTCGCGGTCGCGGTAGCGAGTCACTGCTTTCCACCGCTCAGGCTTCTCACCTTCGGCAGACTGTCGGGTAACTCGGATGGTGCCGTGAGAGCCGATCGGCAGGGGCGGTCGAGCCATGTCCACTCCAGCATTTCCGGTGGGTTTCTCGCGGATTTCACCCCCCTTGACCTGCGCAAAGGCGGTCTGACCTGGGGGGACGTGCTGAAAATGAACTATACCGATATTAGTATCACGGTCATGGTGCGTGAACCGCTCACCGAGCACGAGCTGCGCCGGGGCGAGCTGCTGGGCCAGGCCCTGCGGGATGCGCGCGGCGAGCGCAGCATGGTCGAGATCGCCGCGGCGGCGGGCATTTCCACCGAGACGTTGCGCAAGATCGAGAAGGGCCGGATCCCGACCCCGGCGTTCTTCACCGTCGCGGCGGTGGCTGACGCGGTGGGTCTGCGCCTCGACGAGCTGCGCCGCACGATCTTGGCCGAGCAGAGGCCACCCGAGCAGCGCATCCCCGCCTAGCCGGTCAGCTGCGGCTTCTTCGCGGTGATCACCACGCGGCGGCTTGCTGCCCAGACGGCGAAGGCGCAGGCAGCGGAGAAGCCGCCGAGGATGCTAGAGCCGGTCCATCCGGCGGCGGCGAACGCGGTGGTCGTGGCGGTGGCTCCGAGGGCGGAGCCGCACGCCGATCACGGCCGGCCACAGCGACCACGATGTGTGCCCGATGGCCAGCCAGGAGACGGCCAGGAGTGCGAGCGCTCCCCCCCTGTGACGGCGCTGGCCAGTCCTGAATCGGCCCAGCGTCCTGCCCGGGCGGCGCCGAGCGCACCGGCGAGGCCTGGCAATGCCGAACAGGCCGATCGGCGCCGCGCTCAGGTGCCACAGTGCGGCAGCGAGTGGCAGCGTCAGGCCGCTCCACAGCGTGCCGAATGAGGCGAACAGGAAGAACGCGATCAGCCCGCGCGAGAGGAACAGGCGCCCGGCGAACAGTCCGGCCAGCGAGGTCAGCACGTGTCGGGCGGCAGCATGGTCAGGACGAGACAGGCCAGGATCACCAGGAGTGCGGCGAGTGCGATCCAGGTAGCCGAGTTGTCCGGCGGCGTGCGGTCCAGCCCAGGTGGGCCTGCGGCACGCCGAGGCCGGTTCCGATCTGGGCGGCGTAGATGCTGGCGACGGCGACCGCGCAGATCAGGACTCGGACGGAAACACCGCTGGCGTCGACACGACGTCGGTGCGGAAGGTCAACTGATCGTTTGACGACTCGCGGCATAACGCGCCCTTAAGGACGGGTGAAATCACAATCTCTTGTGGACTGTCTACAAGAGACGATTAATGCGGTGACAGTTCGTGTCCGGTCATGTGTTTTCAGTGCACGGCGGTCGTTTTCCGCCGGTCGAGGCGCAGATCACATTCGGGTGTTCGCATCGATGTGCCCACGGGAAACGGGGCGAGCGCCGGGGTTGATGTTTGCGTTCCGGATACGGATTCGTGATGCATTCGCTACTATTCGGCACGCCGGTCGGGGAAACACGGCATCAACGCGAACAGGAGTCACTCGTTGCCAGCCGAACACCCCGCCCTGCTGCGCCGCTGGTGGTGGCGCAGCCCCTTGGCCGTCAGGCTGTTGCCTGCCGCCGCGCTGGTCGCCGTGACCGCCACTAGCGCCCTGAGCGCGCTGCCGATGACCGCGAGTTCCGAACTCGCCGACTCCCCGCCACCGGCTGCTCCCCCACCGCCCGCGCCCGAACCTCCTGTCGTTCCGAGCACGACCGCGGCTCCGACCACGACCAGCAGCGCAGAACCGACCCCGTCCCCGAAGACCACCAGCCGCACGCCGACCCCGATCACGAGCAGCACCACGACCAGCACGCAGCGGCCGAGTCCCTCCCCGTCCCCGCCGCCGCGCCCCCACCCCCGTCCCGACCACGAGCAGCACCACACCCCGCCACCGGTGACCACCACGCCCAGCGACCCCGACGAAGACTCGGTGCTGGTGGTCACCGAGAACGAGCACTGCTCCGAAGAAGGCGACTTCGCCCGCACCCCCAGCGGCGCGGCCGCCCGCTGCGAACGTGCCGCCGATGGCAAGCTGAGGTGGACCTCACAATGGTGAACTCCGATACCGACCGCACGCACATCAGCGCGCTGCACATCCTCGAAAACGGGCCCCACGCACCGCAATGCCCCAACGGGCACGGTCCGCTGATCACCGCCCCCGACGAGCAGTCCCCGACAGGTGTTGCGCTGAGCTGCCCGGTCTGCGGGCAGCGCCGGGACAACGAGGTGTCGATGCTGCACGCGTTGCTCAACCCCGGCACCGCGCGGTTCGACACCCCCTTGCAGACCTCGCCGGACCCCGCCCCCGCTCCGCGCTCGGGCGCTGCTTCCGTCCCGGCTGAGCCTCCGAAGTCAACCTCAGACCCGATTCCTGACCCCGTTCCCGCACCCGCCCCTGCTCCGGTTCCGCTCCAGGCTCCTGCCCCTGCTCCGGTTCCGCTCCAGGCTCCTGCCCCTGCTCCGGTTCCGCTCCAGGCTCCTGCCCCTGCTCCGGTCGAGGTGACGATGGAGATCGCTGCCGTCCGTGCCGAAGCGGTGCGCGAGCCACTGGGCAAAACGACGTCGGAGAGCACCCGCGAGGAAACCGACGAGTTCGACTTCCCCCAGGAACTCGCGCCGCGCAGCCGAGGCCAGCGACCTGACGGCACCATCCGCACCACCGGCTGGCTGCAGCTGGGCCACTTGCGCGTCAGCTCCGGCTGGTGGGCCGCGCTGGCCGGCGCCGCCCCCGGATTCGCGCTCACCGATCTCGCCACGTGGCTACCGGCCGTGCTGCCGGCAGTGACGTGGACGGGGTGGTTCGTCGCCATTCGATGGCTGCGTCCGGCGTCTCCAGCGATCAACCGCGAACGCGTCCGCGCCGACGGTCTGCTGCCGGGGGATCCGATCCGCATCTACGGGCCGATCGGGCCAGTTGGGATCGTCGAGCAGGTCACGCCGAACACCAACGAGAAGGTCCTCATCCGCTTCGTCGGCGGCACGCAACGCATCCTGCCCGCCGACACGCGCTGCCGCATCGTACACCTGTGCGCCTGAAACCCCCTGGGAGGGCGGCATGAAAGAGGGGCGTGAGCATGGGAGGCGCTCACGCCCCTCTTTCATCATGCTGAGGTGCCGGTCGAGCCGCCCACCACGGCATCCGATCCGCCGGACTCCTTCGGCGGCAACAACGCCGACACGTCACCACCGGTGTCGTTGACCTTCAACACGAACGGCCGGGTCTCGGTGTAGCGCACGACGCTGACCGAGCACGGATCCACCACGAGGCGCTGGAAGGCGTCCAGGTGCATGCCCAGCGCATCGGCCAGCACCGCTTTGATCACATCGCCATGGGTGCAGGCCAACCACACCTCGTCGGCCCCCAACTTGCGGTCCCACTCCCGCACCGCGGCCACCGCCCGGGCCTGCACCTGCGCCAAACCCTCACCAGCCGGGAACACCGCCGCCGAAGGGTGCTGCTGCACCACCTTCCACAGCGGTTCCTGCGTCAACTCGCTGATCTTGCGGCCGGTCCACTCGCCATAATCGACCTCGGCCAGATCCGGCTCCACCACCGGCGACACGCCCCGCTCGGCCACCAGACCCGCCACCGTGTCCTGGCACCGCTGCATCGGCGAAACCACCACCTCGCGCAGCGGAACACCGGCCAACCGGCCCACCAGACCCGCGGCCTGACCCGTCCCGAACTCGTCCAACCCCACACCGGCCGCCCGGCCCGCCAGAATCCCCGAACCGTTGGCCGCCGAACGCGCATGCCGCAACAAGATGAGAGTCGCCACGTCCGCCGAGGGTAGGCCACCCGCGAAAAACGCGGCCCGCACCCACCGGGCACGGACCGCGTTCCGACGAAACCCCAGCTCACGGCTGCATGACACCGAAGCCCAGCAGCGCGAACACCAGCAGACCCAACGCGATCCGGTACCACACGAACAAGTACACGCTGTGGCGCTCAACGAACCGCAGCAGCCACGCGATCACCGCGTACCCGACCACGCCAGCCACCAACGTCGCCACGATCATCTGCGCCCCCGAAGGCTGCAGACCGTGCGCGCTGGGCTCGAACACGTGCGGAATCTCCGACAAACCCGCGGCGAACACCGCCGGAATCGCCAGCAGGAACGAGAACCGCACCGCCGTCGGCCGATCCAACCCCAACGACAGACCCGCCGTGATCGTGCCACCCGACCGCGACACACCGGGAATCAACGCCAGCGACTGGGCAAAACCCATCACCACACCATCACTGAGCTTGAGCTGCTCCTGGTTGCGGCGCTGCTGCCCGAACCGCTCGGCCAACCCCAGCAGCACACCGAACACGATCAACATCGCACCGGTGACCCACAAACTGCGCAGCGACGAACGGATGTAGTCCTGGAACAACACCCCCAGCACCCCGATCGGAATGCTGCCCACGATCACGTACCACGACAACCGGTAGTCCTGCGTCCTCCGCACCTCGGCGTTGAACAGCCCGCGGAACCACACCGCCACCAGCCGGGCGATGTCCTTGGCGAAGTAGATCACCACCGCCAACTCAGTACCGATCTGCGTCACCGCGGTGAACGACGCACCCGCGTCATCACCGAAGAACAACTCCGACACGATCCGCAAATGTCCCGACGATGAAACCGGCAGAAACTCGGTCAGCCCCTGGACCACGGCCAGCACCATGGCCTGCAACCACGACAACGAAACCCACTCCAGAAAAGTCGAGACAAAAACCAGCACCAACCCCGAACGCGGGGCAGCCGAGAAGACCGACCCAAATCTTGCAGCATCCCCCACCCCCGCCACACACACCCCGGGCAAACACCCGGCAAACAACCACCAACCCACCCTGTGATCCAGAACACCAGCGTTCAGACCCGCCGTCCCAACCTCACCAACACAACCCCCCGCACCGAATACCCTCCCCACCGTGGAACACCGACAGCTCGGCCGCAGCGGCCTCCGCGTCTCCCGCCTCGCCCTCGGCACCATGACCTGGGGACTCGACACCGACGCCGACGGCGCCGCCGAACAGCTGTCGACCTTCCACGACGCCGGCGGCACCCTCATCGACACCGCCGACGTCTACCAGAACGGCCAAGCCGAACAAATCCTCGGCAACCTGCTCACCCACCACATCCCCCGCGACGAACTCGTCCTGGCCACCACCGCCGCCGCCCGCCGCAAACCCGGCCCCTTCGGCGGCGGCGCCTCCCGCGGCTCCCTGCTCGCCGCCCTCGACGACTCACTGCGCCGCCTGCAAACCGACCACATCGACCTCTGGCAACTCCACGCCTGGGACCCCGCCGTCCCACTCGAGGAAACCCTCGCCGCCATCGACACCGCCACCACCACCGGACGCATCCGCTACGCCGGCATCGCCAACTACGCCGGATGGCAACTGGCCACCGCAGCCACTCACCAACGCGCCCACCCCACCCGCACCCCGCTGATCTCCACCCAGCACGAGCACTCCCTGCTCGACCGCAGCGCCGAACGCGAAGTCATACCCGCCGCCGCACACCACGGCCTCGGCCTGCTCGCCTGGGCACCGCTGGGTCGCGGCGTGCTCACCGGCAAATACCGCAACTCCACCCCCGCCGACTCCCGCGGCGCCGGCCCCCTGGCCAGCTACGTCGAACACCACCGCACCGAACGCGCCGCCCGCATCGTGCACGCCGTGCTCACCGCCGCCGAAGGACTCGGAACCCCACCCGCCCACGTCGCACTCGCCTGGGTCCGCGACCGCCCCGGCGTCACCGCCCCCGTCGTGGGCACCCGCACCACCGGACAGCTCAAAACCGCCCTCGGCTCCGACGAACTCACCCTGCCCCCGGCCATCCGCGCCGCACTCGACGACATCAGCGCCCCCGACCAACCCACCACCCAACCCTGACCACACCACACCGGCCAACAGCCCATCAGGGATGCTGGAGACGAACCACCCCGCACTCCATCCGCGGGCCAGCACTTCCTAGGAGGGCCTCGTTGCGCCGTCTGGTCATCACGTGCCTGATCGCCACCCTGCTCACCAGCTGCGGGACCGACAGGCCCAGTGACCCCCTCCAGGTCACCAACACCCTGACCGCAGCGACGCCCGCCACCTCACCGGCCGCAACAGTCCCGCCAACAGGTGAGGTCCGCCCCGCGCCACCGGTGCAACTCAGCGCCTTCGACCCGGAGACCAGCACCCTCGTCCTGGCCAGCGGCCCCACGCTCACCCTGATCAACACCAGCACCGGAGCCGAGCAGAAAGCCACCCTGGTCAGCCCGCCGGCGGGTCTGCACACCCAGAACGGCCAGGTCCTCGCCGCGCTGCCCGACAGCGACCAGATCACCCACGTCGACCTGCGCACCGCCCAAACCCGAAGCACCGCCGTCTCCGGCGGCCCGGTCTACGCGATCGACCTCGACGCCGAACGCACCGCCGTCGCCCTGCGCAACCCCGCCACCGTGACGATCTTGCACAACGGCAAACCCGCCGCCACCGCCGACAACCTCTCCGGCCCAGCACAGCTGCTGCCCACCCCGGACAACGTCTACGTCCTCGACCGCCTCACCACCGCCATCACCCCCATCAACCCCACCAACGGCGAAAAAGGCGCAGGTCTGCGCGCCGGACAAGGCGCCACCAACGCCATCGGCGACCGCTACGGACGCATCATCACCATCGACACCCGAGGCCAAGAACTCCTCGCCTTCAGCACCGACCCCCTGGTGATGAAACAGCGCTACCCCGTCCCCGGCTCCCCCTACGGTCTCGCCTACGACCCCACCCGCGACCTAGCCTGGGTCACACTGACCGCGACCAACGAACTCGTCGGCTACGACATCGCCGGCGGCGAACCCACCGAACGCCACCGGCTGCCCACCATCACCCAACCCAACAGCGTCGCAGTCGACCCGAACACCGGAACGATCTACGTCGCCTCCGCCAACGGCGCCGGATACCAGGTGGTGAAGCCATGACCCCATCCCCCGAAGGGAACGACCCCGACTGGGAGTACCGACCGCTGCGCCTCCCCCCAGGAGTCACCCGCTGGAGCGCAGCGATGCAACTGAGCATCCACGCCGAGTTCTCCGGCTGGGAACTCTCCCGCGTCCTGCTCTACGCCGACGGAACCCGCAAGATCTGGCTCCGCCGCAAAAGATCAACACCAGGCGTCCCCGAACTCCTCACCTGAGCATCACGGGACCCGCAACAACCACTCCCGAGTCGCGAACTTCGACTCGATCAACTCCTGCGCCCGCACGCGCTCGGCATCGGTCACCGGACCATCCACCAACCCGAACCGATCCCGAAAACCCTCAATCAACCGATCGATCACGACCTCGCGAGCCAACCCCGTCTGCCGCCGCAACGGATCCACCCGCTTCTTCGCGCTCGCCACACCCTTGTCGGACAACTTCTCCTTGCCGACCCGCAGCACCTCACCCATCTTGTCTGCATCGATGCTGTAGGACATCGTCACGTGGTGCAGCACCGCACCCGACGCCAACCGCTTCTGCGCCGCACCACCGATCTTGCCCGCATCCGAAGCGATGTCGTTCAACGGCTGATACCAGACGTTCAACCCCAACTCCCGCAACACACCCAACACCCAGTCGTCCAAGAACGCATACGACTCCCCGAAACTCATCCCCGCCACCAACGACGCCGGAACGTAAAGCGAATACGTCACCGTGTTCCCCGGCTCCACGAACATCGCCCCACCACCGGTGATCCGCCGCACCACCTCGATCCCGTGCCGCTGCGCCCCCTCCAGATCCACCTCGTTGCGCACCGACTGGAAACTCCCGATGATCACCGACGGCGCCGCCCACTCCCAGAACCGCAACGTCGGCGCCCGACGCCCCGCACCCACCTCCTCCGCCAACACCTGGTCCAACGCCATGTGCATCAACGGCGTCTGCGGCCCGTCGTGCACCAAACACCACTCGTGATCAGACCAGTCCGACGCCCGCGACAACGCCCGCCGCACCGCCACCGCCACCGCATCCGCGTCAAAACCCCCCAACCGCGCCCCCTCCGGCAGTCCACTGCGGACCCGACGCGCCAGCTCCTCCCCATCGGCATCCACCGGCGCACCCGTCAACGCACCGTTGATCGCCTCCAACGCCTCATCCGGCTCCAAAAAGAAATCACCGCTCAACCGCACCCCGGACAACCGGCCATCCACCACATCGAGATCGACCACGACCAACTTCCCACCAGGAACCTTGTACTCACCGTGCACCACGAACACCCCTGAACATCGACAACTACACCGGACAACATCGCACGAACCCGAATATTCCACCGCACCCGGAGGCCACCACGTGACCCGCACCGAACTGCTGCTTACCGGCGCCCAACTCGCCGACGGCACCGGCACCCCGCTGCGCCCCGCCGACGTCCTCCTCCACGACGACCGCATCGCCGCCGTCGAAGCACCCGGCACCTTCCCACCCGACACGCCCCGACGCGACCTCACCGGCCTAGTACTGGCCCCCGGCTTCATCGACGTCCACTCCCACGCCGACAACGCACCCCTGCTCCCCACCGACGACACCACCAAGATCCACCAAGGCATCACCACCGAAATCGTCGGCAACTGCGGCTTCAGCCTCGCCCCGCGCAGCCACACCCACCACGACACCCTCGCCACCTTCCTACAACGCCTGTTCCCACCCCTGGACCTGACCTGGACCGGCTTCCACGACCTGTTCACCACCACCGACGCCGCCGGCTACGTCACCAACTACTGCCCCCTCATCGGCCATGGCACCCTCCGCATCGCTGCCACCGGCATGACAGACGCAGCCCCCGACGACGACGCCCGCCGCACCATGCGCACCGCCCTCGAAGAAGGCATGACCGCCGGCGCCTTCGGCCTCTCCAGCGGCCTGATCTACCCACCCGCCGTCTTCGCCACCACCGACGAACTCACCGACCTCGCCACCGTCCTCGGCGGCAACGGCCACTACGTCACGCACATGCGCAACGAAGGCGACGCCCTGGTCGACTCCATCGACGAAGCCCTGCGCATCGGAGCCATCGCCGGACGAACCCACATCTCCCACCTCAAGGTCACCGGCCCCCGCAACTGGGGCACGATGCAGGCCGCCCTCGACCGGCTCAACAACGCCCGACACCACGGCCAGCACGTCCACCAGGACATCTACCCCTACACCGCGTCCTCCACGATGCTCACCGCCGTGCTGCCCGCCCACTACCTCGTCGGCAGCGCCGACGACATCCTCACCCGCCTGACCAACCCCACCAGCCGCGACGAACTCGCCACCGCGGTTACCAACAGCACCCACTGGGACCGCATCCTCATCGCCACCACCGCCAGCCACCGCCACGAAGGCCGCACCCTCGCCGAAATCGCTGACACCAACGGCGTCGAACCGGTCGACGCACTCATCGACGTCCTGGTCGGCGAACGCCTGCGCGTCGCGATGATCCACTTCAGCATGCACGAGGACGACCTCGAACTCGCCCTGGCAGACCCGCGCACCGCGATCGGTTCCGACGGCCTGCCACCCGGCACCGGCGGCAAACCCCACCCGCGCCTGACCGGCACCTTCCCCCGCGTCCTCGGCCGCTACACCCGCGAACGCGCCGTGCTCACCCTCCCCGAAGCCGTGCACCGGATGACCTGGCTGCCCGCGCAGATCTTCGGCATCCCCGACCGCGGCCTGATCGCCCCCGGCAAGATCGCCGACCTTGTCGCCTTCGACCCGCGGACCGTCCACGACCGCGGCGACTACCAAGACCCGATGCAGCAACCCGCCGGCATCCCGTGGGTCAGCCAGAGCGGCCGCACCGTCGTCGCCGACGGCCAGTACCTCGGCTCCCGCAGCGGAATCCGCCTCACCCCGCGAACCTGATCGCCGTCGAGGCGATCTTTTGGAGTTGTGCTGTGACGACTTTGAGCGTCAGCATTAATTTTTATCAACACTGAAATCATTAATAGCAATATTATTGCTGATCAACGGCCCTCGGAGGGCAGGGTCTGCCCATGGTCCCTGCCGGTGGGGATGATCAGGTCGGGCTGGATCTGCTCGACGGACTTCCCGTTCGCCCGTCGCCGCAGCGCGGTGCGCAGCACGCTGCCCGCGCTGCGGGCCGTGGAGGCGGTGCGATCGTCAACATCGCGTCCACGGCGGCCTGTACGCGATTCCGGCCGCCCCCGCCTACATGGCCGCCAAGCACGGCATCGTCGGGCTCACCAAGGTCGCCGCGGTCGACTACGCGCCGGACGGCATCGGGGTCAACGCCGTGTGCCCCGGCCCGATCCTCACTCCCAGGTTCGAGGAGGTGGCGGCCGGCACCGACATGATCGCGCGGCAGTCGGCGATCACGCCGCTCGGCCGGCTGGCCATGCCGGAGGAGGCGGCGGCGGTCTGGAGCTGCTCGGACACCGCGTCCTACGTCACCGGGATCGCGATGGCGGTGACGTAGGACATGAGGGTCATCGCGGTCGAGGAGCACATGGCCACCGAAGCGTTCCTGCCCGTCGCGCACGGCCTGGACTTTGTGCCGGGCGACAAGACCGAGTGCCTTTGAAGCGCACGGGGGGAAAGCCCTCCCGACTCTCGCGCCCGGCTCACCGATCTCGATGCCCGACTGCGGGAGATGGACCCGCTCGGGCAGGACATGGCGGTGCTCAGCCTTAACCCGCCCGGCGTCCAGCCAGCCCTACCCCGTGGCCGACGCGGTGCCGCTGACCCAGGATTTCAACGACGCGCTGGCCGCGTACGAGGACCATTTCCGTTCCGATACTCCCCGAGGGCTTCAACGATCTCCACTTGCCCGACCGAGCGATTCCGATCAGCGCTCGAGTGCGTCGCGATGCGATCCCCGGTGACGAGAAGGACCATCGGACAGTCACTTCCGCATCGAAAGGAGCCCGTCATGACTCTCTCCGACCCCCTCACCGCTCAGCAGCGCTTCGCCTCCTTCGACCCGGATCGCGACGAACTGCTCCTCCCCGCCCAGCACCGCACCGAGCTCGAGTTCGACGAGCTGGACGAGAGCCACCTGATCCGCGGCTACGACTGAAACGTTGTTTGAAGGCCGAGATCCAGCGAATAGGGACATCACCGCGCAAGCGCTGAAAAAGTTTCAAAGGGTCCTTCAACGATACTGTTGAAGGGGTGGATACCAGCGAGAACACCCGCCGAGAGCTGACCCAGGACGAGATCATCGAGCACGCCAGCGGCCTGCCCGGCGTCCTGGCGGAAACGGCAGGCGAGGCCACCGGCGCCCCGGAGATCGCCTGGGGCGACACCTTCTTCTCCTACGACCGGGAAGGCTCAGCCCCCGCCGACCGGACGTTTCCCTTCGCCACGATCGTCACCAAGGACTACACCGGCTTCGACACCGAATCGAACGTCGACCGGCCCGGCGTCTACCGCCTCAACATCAACGTCGGCCGAACCGAGTTCGAACGACTCGTCGGCCACAGCCCCGCTGCCCACGCGACCCACCACGACGAGTTCGACTACACCGCGCTGGACCGGCTCCTCCCCCACCCCGCCTACGCCGCCCAAGCCTGGATCTCGATCCTCAACCCCGGCCAGCAGACCGCCGACCAGGCCCTGAGTCTGATCACTCAAGCCCACACCCGGGCAGTCCAGCGCCACCGCTGACGCGCGCTGCGGCTGGTCGTGGTGACCAGCCGCAGCCCCGTCCTCACACGTCTCGCGCCAGCAGTTCCTTGAGCGCTCCGTCGATCACGGCGGTGTCCACCGGATTCATCCCGCCGCCAGCGAAGTGGCCCCACGCACCGGGAATCACGCGGAGCTCCGCGCCCGGGACGCGGGCGACCTCCCACTCGTTGTCCTCCGGTGGGAAGTACAGATCCTGCCGACCGGGCATGATGATCGACGCCGCCTTGATGCCGGCCAGCGCCTCCTCGATCCCTGCGTACCCCGGGGTCGCTCCGAGATCGGCGTTCTGCCAGGTCCACAGCATGGCCAGCAAGTTGTTCGCATCCCGCTTGAGGAACAGCGCCTCCCAGTACCCCACCAGGAAGTCCTCCAGGCTCCCGTAGTCCAAGGGCTCCGACTCGTAGCACTTCTCCCGGTAGAACTGCTGGCTGAAACCCCAACCCGCGTACACGCGCGCCAAAGCACGCAGCCCGGTCGTGGGCTGAGCGTCGTACCAACCGCCGTTCCACGCCGAGTCAGCGGTGAGCGCGGCCTTGACGCCCTCCAGGAACACGATGTTGTGCACGCTGGTCTTCGCCGCACCGCAGAACGGCAGCATCCGCCGCACCATGTCCGGATAGCTCAGCGCCCACTGGTAGGTCTGCGCCGCCCCCATCGACCACCCGGTCACCAGCTCCAGGCGCTCGATCCCGAACTGCTCGGTGACCAGGCGGTGCTGCAACCGGACGTTGTCGTGGATCGTCACATGCGGGAACCGCGCCCGGTCGTGCGGCGGCGGTGTGTTGCTCGGCGACGACGACAACCCGTTGCCGAGCATGTTCGGGACGATGATGAAGTACCGCGACGGGTCCAGCGCCATGCCCTCGCCGATCAACCACTCGTTGTCGTAGTGCTGCCTCGAATACCACGTTGGGTAGACGATCGCGTTGGACTTATCGTCGTTGAGCTCGCCGTAGGTCTTGTACGCCAGCTTCGCCTCCCGGAGCGTGGCGCCGCCCTGCAACCGGACGTCCCCGAGCTCGAACACGTCGTAATCCATCGAAACCCTCCGCCCCGCACGGTGTTCCCCGGCGAACTGCAGGAGCCAGCCCGCCTGCCGACGCGCCCAGTTTCATCTGGGCCGGACACGAACACCACTCCCGAAAACGGGGCACTGCGCTCTCTCGTCCGGGCTGTTTGCAAGCTGCGGGAACGGCTCACCGGGTCTGGTCGTCAGAATTTATTTCAATTAACACTGAAAAGAACGAAGCAACAGAACTCAAGTGCGGTTCACGGAGCAGCACGGCTACGACACCGTCTTCGCCGCGGACCACCTCGGCATCCCCTCCGCCTTCCCCACCCTCATCGCCGCGGCCCAGGCGACGGAACGGCTCGAGGTCGGCACCCTGGTGCTCAACGCGCCCTTCTGGAATCCCGCGCTGTTGGCCCGCGAAATCGCCACCACCGACCTTCTCACTGGCGGCCGCCTGGAGGTGGGACTCGGCGCGGGCCACATGAAGTTGGGAGTTCGACGAGGCCGGCGTCGAGTGACAGTCGTTCGGCGAACGAGCTGGAGGCCCTGCATCACGCGCTGCGGCACCGCGAGGTGTTCGCGCGGGACTCGAAACGCTGGGTTGACACGCGGCACGGCTTCTGGAAGGCCCGGCCTGGGACCGGATCCGGCCGAAGGTACTAGTCGGGCTGATCGAGGCCCAGGCCGACATTCCCCTGGCTCAGCTCTGGGGCGGCGGCATGGTCGCCTCGGTGGACGGGCTGCGGTTCGTCGTCCCTGTGAACACCGTCTACGCCGCCCACAATCCGCGCTATTTCGGTCACCGCAGAGGCGCAACCTGGCTCAACGCGATCAACGACCCGGTCGCCGAGATCGGCGCCGGTAGTGCCGGGTACGCAACGGGATTCGCTCTACCAGCTGGACGTGATGCTCAATCCCGGCCACGGCCGACGCCCCGAGCTGGGCACCTCTGACACCGCCGGGTATTCGAAGACCGCGGACTACGGCGTCGCGAACACGTCAAAGCACGACGACCACTCCAGCCGCTGCACGCAGCAGCACGACCATCCCCGCAGCCTGGCCTGGTCACCTGCTTCGATGAGCACATGCGCCGATCACGCACCCTCGCAGCGCCCTGGCTGGGCCTCACTCTGACCGTGGTCGCGTTGACCGGCTGCGCCGCGGAGGCCGAGCCGCCCGAGTTACCACCGGCCGGGGTGTACGAACACGACGCGACGGGGGAGACCTCGCAGGCCGAACCGATCCCGCCCGGCGGCACCGCCGCAGCGGTCACCGGCCCTTTGATCGACGCCGGCTGGTTCTGCTCGCAGGTCCGGGCCAACGCGGACGGGCGCGCCCTGTGGTGCCGGATCGGTCACCGCGACGCCACCGGCGCGGTCGTCCCGCAAGGTGGCGCAGTTCGTCCTCGACCGCGATGACCGGCTCGCGTGGGCATGGTTCGGACTGCCCGACACGCCCCCTGGCGGCCGCGACCGGGTCGTCGCCGCCGGGGCACCGGCGCTGTCCGCGATCTGGCCCGGCGCCGGTGACCGGATCCGGCAAGAGGCCGAAGACTTCGAGCGCGACCGCGCGCAGCGCCGGGACGGCGGACAGCGGACGGCGTGGCGGGACAGGCACACCGACTACCTCCTGTCCGCCGTGGACGGGCTGGTCGTCACCTCCCGGGACACCTCGGTCCGGCGCTGGCCCTCCGGCGCCGAGCACTACGCGACGACGATGAGCTCCGCCGTCGACGACCTGCGGGCCGGCGGATACGACTGCTACCACCCGCCGCAGCAGCCTGCAACCGCGTCCAGTCCAACGGCTACTTCCGAGTTACGCTGCGCGGCGACCAGATCGTCTCGGCCCAGTTCGGCATCGGCAGCAGGATCGAGGGCGGTCGGCAACGGCATCTGCTCAGCCAGGAATTCCCGCGCGGGCTGACGTTCCTGACCGAGGAGGTTCGCCGCGCGGTCACCGACCGCATCGAGGACTGCCGCCGCTCCGGAACCAGCTTCGCCGGGATCGTGGCCGGGACCGTCGTGATCGTCGACGCGCGCTGGGGGCCGGCTCCCCGCGACGGCGCCGACTACGCGACGTACCTCGACGTCCAGATCGGCGCACCACTGGCCGGCACCTACTATTAGCCCGGTACGCCTCAGAACGGCAACTCGCGCGTCGCGAAGCGTGTCCAACACCGCGCTGTCACCGTGCCCCATGACCAGATCCGGCTGCGGCTCGACGCGGCCCGAGAACATGCGCAGCACACCCGACCCCGACGCCTACGAAGCAATCCTTGAGGCCGAAGACCACGACCGAGATCAGCTCGACGCGCAGTGACCAGCCCTCCAGCCCTTGCCGGAGGATCCTGTCGGCTGCTACTCACGCCCCAAAACCGGCCGAGTGCCGAGTCATCCCGAGCCGCAGCGCCATGCCGCCCAACCCTATGCCCAGGTAGATGTGTTGTTGACCGCCGCGAGCTCGCAGTCAGACGCGCTCGATGACAGAGCGGTCCACGACCACGAACTGCGGATCAGCAGCGATCTCCCCAGACGCAGCCCCACTGAACACGCTGGAAGAAACTGGGCATCTCATGATGCTCCCCCGCGCGCGTGTGTCCTCTCGCATCCGCCGCGGGCACATGATCCGGCGATCTGCGCTACAGCGTCCTGACAGGGCGGGGCGGTTCTCGTCCTGGCCCATGGGGACAGAACGAGAACACGTTCGCGGCCCCTCAGTCGAGACAGAACTCGTTGCCCTCGATGTCCTGCATCACGATGCACGACTCGTTGTCGTCATCGGCAAGCAGTAGTCGCACGCGTACTGCGCCGATCCCGACCAGTCGTGCGCACTCGGCCTCGAGTGCGGCGAGGCGCTCTTCACCCACGAGCCCGGTGCCGACCCGCACATCAAGATGCAGCCGATTCTTGACGACCTTGCCTTCGGGAACGCGCTGGAAGTACAGTCGCGGGCCCGTACCTGAGGGATCACTGCAGGCGAACCATGAATCCCGCTGCTCAGGTGGCTGCGAATGCTTGAAATCATCCCAAGTGGCAAACCCCTCCGGTGGCGGTGGTACGACGTACCCCAACACTTCGCACCAGAAACGAGCGACCCGCTCAGGTTCTGCGCAGTCGAAGGTGACTTGGAACTGCTTGACCGACGCCATCGGTCCACCATAGTGGCGCGTGCTGTTCACTGAGACCCCAGATGTCATCGCCGCCAGGCGAGCATCGGACCATCCGAGCGCTGGATCTCCCCCGCGACGGCGAACCCCGGTTTCTCGGTGACGCGCTGGGACGGCTCGTTGGTCAGGTCGGTCGTGATCACTATTGGGCGGCGGCAGGCCGATCCTCTGCGCGGACGCGCCGCAGGACGAGTCGGTCCGTGCGGATTTCGGCAGGTCCAAGCGTCACACCGGAAACCGTAGGACTGAGGCCTGACATCGGTGCCGCGCTTCCTCCTTTCCGGCGCCGGAAAGGAGATTAGATTCAGTCAGCACTGAAAGAGTAGAATTTATCAACGTGATCAGCGCCATTCAAATATCGGCACTGAGTGCCGTTGAACTACCGGAGTTCGCGGAGCGCGTCCTCGAGGTGCTTGAGCACCACGTCCGTCGGAGCCGCGGTCCGGACGACGCCCACGACCACGTTCTCCCCTTCGGTCACAGTGGGCTCCACTGTGGATCGCTGGCCGGACAACGCGGCGGCGACCTGCTGGATCGCCTCGTGCAGCTGCCGCTTGGCGTCCAGCGCTCCCCCGCTCTTCAGCCACTGCCGGAGCACGTGGTTGTGCGCTGCGACCACGGCCGCCGCCGCCACTGCGGCCCGCAGGTCCCCGCCGGACTCGCCCGCGTAGCACTGGCGCAGGTACCGCGCGAACACCCGCTGGTAGCGGTCGATGCTCGCGATCTCCTTGTCCCGCAAGGCAGGCACCTCGCGGGTCAGCTCGAACCGCTTGAGCGAGACCTCGGGTTCGACCAGGTACATCTCCAGCACCACCTCAGCGGTGCGCCCGAGCACCACCATGGGGTCGGCCGCCGGGTCGGCGCCGTCGAGCACCTCGACCACCTCGGCCAGGCGCTCGTCGTGCCCGGGGAACACGACGTCTTCCTTGGAACGGAAGTAGCGGAAGAAGGTGCGCCGGCCGACACCGGCCGCATCGGCGATCTGGTCCACAGTGGTCGCTTCGAAGCCCTGCGCGGCGAACAGCTCGAGCGCGGCCAGCGCCAGGGCGCTGCGCACCCGTCGGCGGCCGTGCGCAGTTCGGCCGGAGCGGGGCTTGGGCGCAAGTTTCGCTGCCTCGGACATGGCCGGAATATAGCACCGTTTCGCGTTGCTAGTGGCACTCAGTGCCGTTACGATGGCGCTCACGAACAGAGTCCGCGAGCTGTGCGGACCCGCGACGGACTACCCCCACCGGGCACGGCGGCGGGAGCGAGGAGGCACCCGGTGAACCCGAACTTCGGCATCTACCAGCTGGCCGAGGAGCACGACGCGCTGCGCGAGGCGGTTCGCGACCTGGCAGAGAAGGAGATCGCCCCGCACGCGGCCGAGGTGGATGAGCAGGAGCGCTTCCCGCGCGAGGCTCACGACGCACTGGTCAAATCCGGGTTCGCCGCGGTGCACATCCCGGAGGCCTACGACGGTCAGGGCGCCGACTCGGTCGCCACCTGCATCGTGATCGAGGAGGTCGCCCGCGTCTGCGGTTCGTCCTCGCTGATCCCTGCGGTGAACAAGCTCGGCACCATGCCGATCTTGCTGTCCGGCTCCGAGGACCTCAAGAAGAAGGTGCTGCCCTCGATCGCGACGGGCGAGGCGATGGCCTCCTACGCCCTCTCGGAGCGCGAGGCGGGCTCGGACGCTGCCGCGATGAAGACCCGCGCTCGGCTCGACGGCGACCACTGGGTGCTCAACGGCAGCAAGTGCTGGATCACCAACGGCGGTGAGTCCAAGTGGTACACCGTGATGGCGGTGACCGACCCGGAGAAGCACGCCAACGGCATCAGCGCCTTCGTCGTGCACGCCGACGACCCCGGCTTCGTGGTGGGGCCGAAGGAGAAGAAGCTCGGGATCAAGGGTTCGCCGACGGCTGAGCTGTACTTCGAGGACTGCACCATCCCGGCGGACCGGATCATCGGCGAGCCTGGCACCGGCTTCAAGACGGCGCTGCGCACCCTCGACCACACGCGCCCCACCATCGGTGCGCAGGCCGTGGGCATCGCCCAGGGCGCACTGGACGCCGCGCTGGCCTACGTCAAGGAGCGCAAGCAGTTCGGCAAGGCGATCGCCGACTTCCAGGGCGTGCAGTTCATGCTCGCCGACATGGCGATGAAGGTCGAAGCCGCCCGCAACATGGTCTACCTCGCGGCGGCCCGCGCCGAGCGCGGCGAGCCCAACCTGGGCTTCATCTCCGCTGCGGCGAAGTGCCTCGCGTCCGACGTGGCCATGGAGGTCACCACCGACGCGGTGCAGCTCTTCGGCGGCGCGGGCTACACCCGCGACTTCCCGGTGGAGCGCATGATGCGCGACGCCAAGATCACCCAGATCTACGAGGGCACCAACCAGGTCCAGCGCATGGTCATGGGCCGCGCCCTCCTGAAGGGCTGAGCTGGTCGGGGGTTGGGACGGTGGCGTCCCAACCCCCAGCCTTCTGCCTGGTCCTCGACGTCGGGATCCGTCGGGATGACCGCTGGCCGGGCAGCCAGCAGACTGGTAGCCACCAGTCACTGGACAGGGGGCATGGCATGCACGCGGTACGCGACTTCGTCGCCTTCATCGGCCGGCTCGGCATCGGCATCATCCTGATCGCGCACGGCTGGCAGAAGGTCTTCGGCTACGGGCTCGACGCGGTCGGTCGCAGCTTCGCCGAGATGCACGTCCCGCTGCCGCAGGTGTCCGCCTGGTTCGCCGGACTGGTCGAGCTGATCGGCGGGATCTTCCTGGTCATCGGACTGCTGCTGCCGCTGGTCGGCATCCTGGTCGCCATCGAAATGGCCGGCGCGATCGTCCTCGTGCACCTGCCGCACGGCCTGTTCTCGCCCGAAGGTTTCGAGCTGCCGCTGGCCATCGGGGTCGCCGCGCTCGCGCTGGGGTTCAACGGCGGGCGCTGGTCGATCGACCACGGACTCTTCGGTCGCCGCCGCAGCACCCCGGCCGAACCGGAACCGAGCGCGACCTGACGGCTACTCCGCTTCTACCTCTCTGCGCTGCTGGGCGGCCAGGTAGTTGCCCGACTCGGCGTACAGGCTGGTCAGCAGCCAGGCACCAACACCGATGTCGTCGCCGATGCCCAGCAGCGGCAGGAAGTCCGGGATGAAGTCGATCGGCGAGATCACGTAGCAGACCGCGAGCAGCCACAGCAGCAGCTGGTAGCGCGGCAGCACCGGATTGCGGCCGCGAGCGGTGGCCGCGATCATCCCGGGGACCGCCCGCGCCCTGCGCAGGGGGTTCCCCACCGGCGCAGCCCGGTGCGCACGCACTGCGGCGAGCACCGGGACTCGACGGCGCACAGCAGCCATCGCACCGGCCAGGAGCATGCCCAGTCCGGCTGCGATCAAGCCGACCGGCAGCCGCCTGCCGCGTCGCCTCCGAACACCACCGCGACGACCACTCCGGCCACCAGCAGCAGCCCGCCGACCACGATCATCGCCAGTCCCCCGTTCCTGCGCCGCTGCGATCAGGTTGCCACGATCCGCGTTCGAGCGGCGGAGCCGGGTGTTCCGTGGCACGGTCGGCGAAAGCTGGTCGACTTCCGCCGGAAGTCGCCGACGCTGGGGAGGACCGTGGTCGACCAGGCCGAATCGCAGGCGCGCGACACCTCGCTGGCCCGCGCCAGCACGACGATGGCCGTGGCTACCGCCACCAGCCGGATCAGCGGCCTGCTGGCGAAGGTGCTGCTGGTCGCGGTGCTCGGACTCGGCGTGGTCAACGACTCCTACACCGTGGCCAACACGCTGCCGACCGTGGTCAACGAACTCCTGCTCGGCGGAGTGCTCACCAGCATCGCCGTCCCGCTCCTGGTTCGCGCGCAGCAGCAGAGCCAACGGGAGGGCACCGAGTACGCCCGCTGGATGATCACCATGGGCGGAGTGCTGCTGCTCGTGGCCACGGCAGCCGCAGTCGCCGCCGCTCCCCTGCTCACCGAGCTCTACCTCGGCCCGGACACCCACGCCAACGCCGCTCTGACCACCGCTTTCGCCTACCTGCTGCTGCCGGGCATCGTCTGCTACGGCCTGTCCGCGCTGCTGCAGGCGATCCTCAACGTGCGCGGGCTTTTCGGCACGCCCGCGTGGGCACCGGTGGTCAACAACCTCGTCGTGATCAGCACGGTCGTGGTGTACGCGCTGATGCCCGGTGAGATCTCCACCCACCCGGTGCGGATGGGCGAGCCGAAACTGCTGGTCCTGGGTATCGGCACGGCGCTGGGCATCGCCGCGCAGACGCTGATCATGGTCGTGTCGCTGCGGCGCAGCGGCTTCCGCTACCGGTGGCGCTGGGGCTGGGACCGGCGGCTGTCGGAATTCGGCGGGCTGGCCGGTTGGGTCGTGCTCTACACGCTGGTCAGCCAGGCGGGCATGGTCGTGATCACCCGCGTGACCGGGCAGGGCACGCCCGGCAGCGTCGCGACGTTCAACTACGCCTGGCTGCTGTCGCAAGTCCCCTACGGGGTCCTCGGCGTCTCGCTGCTGACCGCGCTGATGCCCCGGATCAGCAAGGCCGCCGCAGCCGACGACACCCGCTCGTTCGTCTCCGACCTGGCGCTGGGCACGCGCATGAGTTCGGTGCTGCTGATGCCGATCAGCGCACTGCTCATCGTCGCGGGCGGCCCGCTCGCAGTGGCGTTCTTCTCGCTGGGTGCCAGCGATGTGGCCGCTGCCGACCGGCTCGGATACGCCTTGGCCGCGGCTGCGATCGGGGTGGTTCCCTTCGCCATCACGATGCTGCAGCTGCGCGCTTTCTACGCGATGCACGACGCCCGCACCCCGACCTGGATCAACGTGATCATGGTCGTGGTGCGCAGCGCGCTGTGCTACCTCGTGCTGGCCACCGCGGACCCCAGCGACCTGGTCGTCGGGGTGACCGCGGCGATGTCGGCGAGCTTCGCGGTCGGCGCGATCGCCGGGCAGATCTGGCTGCGCTGCCGGGTCGGACGCCTGCGGACGAAGAGCACCCTCGCCGGGATCGGGCGCAGCATCGCCGCCACCGCGCTCGGATGCGGCTGCTCCATCGCAGTCGTTGCGGCGGTGCGCAGCGTGTTCGGGCCGCTCCCCACCGCCGCGGATGCCTGGGCGTCGCTGGTCATCCACACGGTCGTGGTGCTGGGAGTCAGCTTCATCGCGCTGGCGCTGTTCCAGGCCCCGGAGCTGAAACCCGCGGTGGACCGGCTGGCCCGCGTCTTCCGGCGCTGACCGTCACTTGCGGTTGCGCACGTGCGGTCGGCTCCGCTCAGCGCGGAGCGCACGCAGCTCGGGCGGGTCCGGGAGCGGTTCTAGCGGTTCGCCGATCGCCCACTCCAGCAGCAAATCCGCCAACCGCGGATTGCGCGCCAGGACCGGGCCGTGCATGTAGGTGCACACGACGTGTCCGCGGACCGCGCCTTCGGCGGAGTCGTGGCCGTTGCCGATGCCGCGCACCACTCGACCCAGCGGGCGCGAGTCGCCACCCACGCTGGTCCGACCGAGGTGGTTCTCGAACCCGGTCAGCATCCCAACGCCCATCAGCGTCGACTGCGTGGTGACCTCGCCGATCGCCCGCCCGTCGCCGGGTTCGGTGTCGGCATCGACGAAGCCGAGTCCCTCGTGCCGCTCACCGTCCCCAGTGACGAAGCTGGTCCCCAGCACCTGCAACCCGCCGCACACGCCGAGTACCGGAACGCCCCGGTCCACCGCGCTGCGCAGGCCCCGGCCTCGGCGCAGGAATCGCACGGCCGCGACCTGCGCGACGTCCTCTCCCCCACCGATCAGGTACAGGTCGCAGGACTCCGGCACCGAGTCCGCGGATGACAGCACCGTGACCGTCTCGCTGTCGATGTTGCGCCACTTCAGCCGCTGTGCCAGCACGATGACGTTGCCGCGGTCGCCGTAAGTGCCCAGCAAGTCGGGCAGCACCAGGGCGAGGCGGATCCGGTCGCGCATCATCAGCGGCTCCGGGCGACGAGATCGCGGAACGCCGTGTAGTTGGCGATGACGTCCGGCACCCCGTCGTCCGTCCCGGCCAAGGCGTCGTCCACCGAGGTGGAGACGGTGGCCGGTACCCCGGCGTAGTGCAGGCGCACCGCGAGGTCGAGGGCGCGATCCCCGGCGACGCGCACCGGGCGGTCGCCGAGCAGCTCGAAGTCGACGTCCCAGAGCCAGGACACGTCGTAGCCGTCGGCTTCCCGGCTGTTGACCATCAGCACCAGCGGGTGCTGCTCGGTGGAGGCCAGGTCCAGCATCTCCAGCCAGCTCGCCGGGTTCTTCGCCAGCAGCAGCCGCACCGCCCGCCCCGCCAGCTGAACGGTGCCGTAACGGCCCGCTGCTTCGGTGATCTGCTGAATGCGCTGCACCGCGGCGCCCTGGTCGCAGCCCAAGTGCTCCGCTGCTGCCAGGGCGAACGTCGCGTTGACCCGGTTGACCTGGCCGGGCAGCGCCAGGTCGAGCGCGCAGCGAGTGCCGTCGGAGGCCACCGCGGCCTCGGTCGTCGCGGTCCAGTCCGCTTCGGGACGCGATAGGCCGCAGGTGCAGCGCCAGTCCTGATCCGCATCGCCGAGGAAAGCTCCGCAGCGCGGGCAGTTCAGCGCATCGCCCTTCCACCGCGCGCCACCGGAGATCCACGTGACGCTGGGATGGTCGGCGGCGGCGAACACGATGTTCGGGTCGTCGCGGTTGGCGATCACGTGCGCACCGGGAGCTCGAGCGAGGGCTCGCCGCAAGCTCTCGGCGACCGTGCGGATCTCACCGACCCGGTCCAGCTGGTCCCGGCTGAGGTTGAGCAGCAGGATCACGGCCGGTTCGAACTGCGCGGTCACCTGCGCCAGGTGCAGCTCGTCGACCTCCAACGCGGCGAACGGTGCGCTCGGCCGGGTCATCAGCGCGGCGACGTGCCCGTCGAGCATGTTCGCGCCGGTGGCGTTGCTGACCGCCGGGGCTCGCGAGCGCAGCGCCTCGGCCACCATCCGGGTGGTGGTGGTCTTGCCGTTGGTCCCGGTCACCATGACGACGCGCCGCCCGGCCACCAGCCTGCGCAGTGCCTGCGGTTGCAGGCTCAGCGCGAGGCGGCCACCGATCATCGCGCCGCTGCCCAGGCCGAGCCGCCTCGACATCGAGGAGGCCAACCGGCCCAGGTCGATCGCGATCGTGGTCCGCAGGTCGAGCCGGTGTCCGCTGCGATGTGGCGGCTGCACCGGTGCTGGTACCACCCGCCACTGCTGCCCGGTCGGTGAACTCCGACCGGTGGTCGGCTCGACGGCACCGGTCTCCCGCGTGGTCTCGGCCATGCGCCCCTCCCCCTCGGTGCCCGCAGCCGGCGGGCCTCCTGGGTCAGCTCGGGACGAGCACGTCACCACCATTCGGCCGCACTTGGTCGCGCCGTCCGTCACTTCTTCGCCAGTGTGGACCGAGATCGGCGAAACAGCGCGACGATCAGCAGCAGGACACCAGCGATGATCGCCGCTGGTCCCACCCAGCCGTGCAAGGCGCTGGTCAACTCGACCAGCGCGGCCTGTTGACCGGTGGACATCGTGGTGTCCCTCCTTCCGCGCGAGCAGGTCGTGTCCGGCCAGGTGCCGGAACTCGTCGCCGCACATGATCCAGCCGGAACCAGGCCGAGGTGGGTGCCAACATGCCGGTGAATCGCCCCATCGAGGAGGGTTTCACCAGCTCGGTGATCAGCGATGACGGACCGTGCGCACCGCAATCGGACGTGGCTGGGCGATCACCGCGATCCTGCCAAATGGCGCTCACCCGAACAGGTTCGGTGCGCTGAACACGTTCGGCGATCTTCGGGGCGATCGTTCAGGCTCGGACTGCACCCGCAGGCCCGCCGCGGCGGGCGAAGGGAGGCGGAATGGGTCAGATTCTGCTGTTGATCGGAATGGGCGGGATCGCTCTGGGCGGGATCGGTTGGACCGCCTGGGACATCCGCTCCGACTTGCGCCGACGCAAGTTGTGAGCACTGAATCCAGCAATCCTGAGAGGGCCCGCAGCGCGCACCGCTGAATGAGCGGAGTTCGCCGCGGGCCCTCGCAGCAGCACGGGGAACCCCGCCGGAGAGAGGCAGGCGGGGTTCCCCGTGGATCACCTGGTCCGAGCGGACCGGGTGGGTCACTTCAGGGTCAGCTGCTGACCCGGGAAGATCAGGTTCGCGTCCTTGATCACGTCGTTGTTCAGCTCGAAGAGCTTCTTCCAGTCGACGCCGAACTTCTCAGCGATCTTGCCCAGCGTGTCGCCGGACTGAACGGTGTAGGTGTCCACGACCGACACGGTCTTCTTGACCTGGGTCTTGGTCTCGGTCTTCGGGGTGACCTTCTTGGTGGTGCTGCCCGAAGCGACTTCCTGGTGCTCGGCGCCGCCGCCCTTGGTCAGGCCGGCCTTCTTCGAGCACACCGGCCAGGCGCCGGGGCCCTGCCCCTGGAGCACGCGCTCGGCGACCGCGATCTGCTGCGCCTTGGTGGCCTGCGAGGCGTTCGAGGCGTAGCTGGTGCCGCCGTAGGAGGCCCAGGTGGAGGCGCTGAACTGCAGGCCGCCGTAGTAGCCGTTGCCGGTGTTGATCGACCAGTTGCCACCGCTCTCGCACTTCGCGACGGCGTCCCAGGTGGACTCGGACGCGGCGTTGGCCGGTGCGGTGAGGGCGAACGGGGCGGCGACGACCGCGCCGGCCAGCGCCACGCGGGCGATGTTGCGACCGGTGGCGGACTTGCGGTGCTTGCCTCGGGAGAAAGCCATGTTTCGTCTCCAGCAACGCCTGCGCTGGCACCGGTGGCGGCCTGTCGGATCCGATCGGTGTCGGCCCGGCGAGTAGCTGCCGCCGCGGTGGTCAGGTCCCTGCCCCTGATGCGTGTCGGGGGTCGAGAAGCCCGCTGGAGCAGGGTTCGGCGCTGCGGACTTCCGGTCGTGCTCGTCGGCTTCGGGGGCGCCGACGAGGGGCCACGCTACGTAGCGAGATTCCGCAGACCAAACCATCAGCGAGTGGCCATCGTCATAGAAACGCCGACAAGATCGGCGCGATGTCGATGTTTTCCCAGTTCGACGCCTGATCATGCGGCAGGCTAAAAACCCAAAGCCGATCACCCAGGGTGAGACATGAGCCACGACTCACCCCATTGAGGGAATACCGAGCGCAATCACCCGCATCCGATCAGTCCCCGGCACAGCCGAAAAGGCCGCGAGCACCAGGGCTCGCGGCCTTTTCGCTTCCTCCGGTTCGTGTACCGATGTCCGGATTAATTTCTGTCAGCACTGAAGTTATGAGCAACACCGACCTCGCGGGCGCGCCCGTGCTCGGTCATTCCGTGCGGAGCCCGTCCGGCCGGGCGGCGCGGGCCGCCGCGGGCAGGATCAGCACGGTGACCACCAGCACCGATACGGCGGCGAAGGAGAACAGGCCGAACATCCCGGGCACGTCGAGAACGACCGCGCTCTCATTGGAGACCAGCACCACCAGCACCCCGAGGAGCAGTCCGGTGACCACGGCGAGCGCGGTGGCCACCAGCATCGGAACCGCGTTCTGCAGCAGCAGGGACCACGCCATCGTCCGGCGCGGCGCCCCGACCGCGCCGAGCACGGCCAGCGGCCGGCGCCGCTCCTGGATCTGCTCGGTGGCCGCGACGAAGAGGCTGCACCCGATCAGTGCGAACAGCACCAGCGCTCCCGTCAGCAGCACCACCTGGACGGCGGCCATCGCCATATCTCGGTTCAGATCCGGTATCGCGCCGAGCGAGCCCATCCCGTTGCTGGTCGTCGGTTCGACCAGGTGCGCCGCGGCGATGTTGCGGACGCGCTCGACGACGTCGGGCGACGCCGCCGGGGCGAGTTCGGCCTCGATGCTGACCTGCCGGGCGATGTCCAGCAGGCCACCCGCCGCAGCAGGCGTGACCAGCAGTTCCCGTCCGACGTTCGACCGGCTCTCGGCCAAGCGCACCGTGCTGGGAACGCTCCAGGTGACCGGCCGGTCCGGGGTCGGCCTGCTGGTCGCACCGAAGTGGCTGGCGATCAGGTGCATCGTCGTACCGGCCAGGTGATCGACGCGCTGGTCCGAGGTGACGGCGAAGACATCTCCGTCCGCGCAGTCCGGCACCGTGGCCAGCCCGTGGATCTGCGCGCAGTCCACGACGCGCACGGTCCACGAGGTGTACTCGTCGTCGCTGGCCTGGACCGACGAGCCCATCGCGCGCGCGTCGAGAACCCCGGGCAGCGCCTGCAGTTCGCGCACCGCTTCTGTCACGGCCGCCGGATCCTCCGGCAGGCCGCCCTCGATCGTCATCGAGTCGACCGCTTTGACGCTCGGTCTCGAAGCGTGGTTCGCATCCGAGGCGATCACGCTCGCGAGGAGCGTCTGCAGCGCGATCACGCCGGTCACCACCACTGCGATGGCGCTGACCGAACGCGCGGCGGTCCCGCTGGTCAGCTGGAGCCGCCGCACCGCGAGCTGCCACGCGGTGGAATCACCACCCAGCCGGCCCGCGAACCGCTCGACGCACCACGGCAGCACCAGCGGGACACCGGCGAGCACCAGCACGACCGACACCACGAACAGCCGGAGCGCCGGCTGACCGGCGATGCCGTGCAGGCCGATGAACACCAGGCCCGCCAGGCCCACCACGACCGGCGCCACCCGCCAGAGCAGCTTCCGCGGCCGCGCCGCGCCCCGGCGCGTGACCTGCAGCGGCTCGGCGATACCGCGGCGCAGGGCGGCGATCGTGACCAGCGCGGCCAGCGCGGGAATCCCGATGGTGACCAGCGACGCCAGCCACAAGACCGGTCGCACGTCGGAGCTGAAGAGCGAGAACTCGCTCGTCGAAATGCCGTAAACCGCCGGTTTCGCCAGCTCGAACAGCACCCAGCCCAGCGCGACGCCGAGCACTGCCCCGGCCAGGGACTCCCCCGCCGCCATCCGGCGCACCTGGGTTCCGGTGGCGCCGACCAGCCGCATCGCCGCCAGCCGCCGCTGCCGGGCCGCCTCGGCGAGCCGGGCGGTGGCCGCGACGTAGACCACGATCGGCGCCAGCAGCACCGCGATGGCCAGGGCCAGCACGAGCTGGAGATCGCCGTCCAGTTCCGTCCTGCCCGCCGCGGTTTCCCCGAAGTGGTCGAAGACGCCGTTCACCTGGTCGCTGTGCGGTGACAACGCGTCGGTGCCCGCGTAGTAGAACAGCTCTCCTGGACCGACCAGGCCGTCCTGGCCGATGACCCCGGTTATCTCGGCGGGCAACCGGGGCCGCAGCAGCTCACCTTCCGGGCTCTGCAGGAACTCCTGCAGAGCCGGGGAGACCACTACCTCGTCCGGTGCGGGATTGCGCGCCACTCCCGGCGCCACCGGCGCGTCCGGACGCACGTCCTGCAGTTGCAGCCCTTGGATGAAGTGGTCCCCGAACTGCAGCGGCGCTGTGTTCGCGACCAGCACGCCGACACCGGGAGCGTCCGCGGCGGCGACCGGGTCGCGCATGTTCTCCCGCTCGACCCGCGCGGAGTGGATGTTGGGCACCGCCGCGGCGCCGAGCAGCAGCGCGACACCGAGCGCGATGCCCAGCGCGGTCACCACGAGCCGTCCCCAAGGGCGGTGTCCGGTGAACACCAGCCGGAAGCCGAAGGTCAGGTCTTGCAGCCAGTTCGTCATCCGGACACCTCGACGAGTTCGGTGCTGCCGTCGCGGAGCACGACTTCCCGGTCGGCGTAGGCCGCCACCCGCGGCTCGTGGGTCACCAGCAGCACCGCTGCTCCGGTGTCCCGCGCGGCGCGGGTGAGCAGGCCCATCACCTGCTCGCCGCCGACCGAGTCCAGCGCGCCGGTGGGCTCGTCGGCGAAGACCACCGCGGGCTCGGCCACCAGTGCTCGCGCCAGCGCGGCCCGCTGGCTCTGGCCGCCCGAGATGTCGCCGGGCCGGGAGTTCGCGATCCCGGCGATGCCGAGCTCCTCCAGCCAGGTGGCGGCCTTCGCCTCGGCGGCACGGCGCTTGGCACCGCCCAGGCGCAGCGGCAGCGCCACGTTCTCCGCACGGTCAGCTCCGGCACCAGCTGGCCGAACTGGAAGACGAACCCGAACTCGTCGCGGCGCAGGGTGCTGCGCTGGTCATCGGTGAGCTCGGTCAGCTCGGTGCCCCGGTACCGGATCTGCCCGGAGTCCGGCCGCCGGATCCCGGCCAGGCAGTGCAGCAGCGTCGACTTCCCGGAACCGGACGAGCCCATGACCGCCACGACCTCCCCCGCCTCGACCGAGAGCTCGGCGCCGCGCAGGGCGGGGGTGGGGCCGAAGGACAGGTGCAGATCCGCACCGGACAGCAGCGGTTCGGTCACGGGGCGACCTCCTTGGTGAGTGGTTCGAGTCGGGTCACGGCCAGCTCCAGCCAGCGCAGGTCGGCTTCCAGGTGGAACAGCGCGTAGTCGTGCACCAGCTGCTCACCGGGTTCGGCGGCGGTCTTGCGGCGGGTCAGTTCGCGCATCCGGGCGAGGTGCGCGCGGCGCTGGCCGTCGAGCACCGCGGTGGCGTCGCGGCCGGAGCGGACCGCGAGGACGATCTTGGTGTAGAGGGTGTTGTGCAGCTCCGCGACGGGCTTCTCCGGCGTGTTCAACCACTCCTCCAGCCGAAGCCGGCCGGACTCGGTGATCGAGTAGCGCTTGCGGTCGGGACCGTCGCCGGACTCCACTCCGTCGACCTCGACCAGGCCGTCGCGCAGCAGCCGGGACAACGTCGAGTAGACCTGCCCGTAGGCCAGCGACTTGGCGTGCCCGAAGTCGGCGTCGTAAGCCCGTTTGAGGTCGTATCCGTAACCGGGGCCCCTCTCCAGCAACCCCAGCATGGTGAGACCGATCGACATGCGACGGACTATACACTCGAAGTATATATCGAGTGTATAGACGCGTCGATCCCGTTGAATTCGCTGGTCAGTCGGCGTGTTGCGGCTGCACGGTGTAGCGGGGGTCGCGGGCCGATGCGCGTCCGGCTTCGAAGATCCCGTAGCGGGTGGCCACCGCAGCAGCGTTCAGGCAGAGCCCCGAGGTGATCCGCGCTGCGCGACTCCGGCTGGACAGAACGGCGGCACCCAGTCCGATGCAGGCCAGCGCCCGAGCAGCGCGAAGCACCGCGCCTGCTCTCCCCTGCCGGTAGACCTCGCCAACCATTCCCGCGCTGCGGTGCATCCGACGAAACGACACCAACTCCAGCGCTGCGCCCGCGGCTGCCATCCGCCGCGCTGGCGCGGACTCCTCCGGCGCGGCGAGCATGCCGACCGCTCCGGCGCTGGACACCGCGCTTCCAGCGAAGACGAAGGGCAGCTCTCGGTACGCCTCGTGCCAGCCCGGCACCGCCGTGTCGGCCAGCAGCACCGCGGTGTAGGTGGTCATCGCGGGCGCGATCACCGCGGCAGCAGTGCTCGCGGTGCGTCCGGACCGGGGCAGCAGGCCGGTCAGCTCGCTGACCGCGCCCGCGCCGGACAACGCTGAGAACGGAGCCAGGATCCAGGAACCAACGCTCAGCGGCGAGGTCGGCTTGAACACCCGGAGCATGTTCAGGAACCGCGTCGGCCGACCCAGGTCGTGGACCAGCGCGCCCACGCTGGCTGTCGCTCCCACCGCTGCGGTCAGTCGGCCGGCGCGGGCGAGGTTGCGGCGACCGGTGATATCGGCCAGCAGCGCCATGGTCGACGACGCCCCGGCCACGCCGCCGAGATAGAGGTAGAGCGGCACGTCCGGGACCTTCCACACCGGCGGTTTGAGCACCGGGCGGCCGTAATAGGACTCGAACTCCCCAGCGGAGGTCACCGCTTCCTCCCCGCGAAGCATCCGGCGATCATCGCCGCTGCGGTCAGCGCCGCGCCGGCCGCGTGCCGCCACATCGACGGCAGGTCCCGCGTGGTCACCACCGGGTCGGGCGGCAGCCCGTAGACCTCCGGCTCGTCCAGCAGCAGGAAGAAGGCCCCGGTTCCACCCACTCCATCGGCGGGGTCCTGCCCGTAGAGCCGGGCGCTGGTGACCCCCTGCTCGTGCAGCTCGGAAACACGGCGCTCGGCACGTTCGCGCAGTTCGTCGAGCGGGCCGTACTGGATCGACTCCGTCGGGCACGCCGTCGCGCAAGCCGGCATCAGCCCAGCGCCCAACCGGTCCTGACACATCGTGCACTTGGCCGCGCCGCCGGTGTCCGGCCGAACGTCGATCACGCCGTACGGGCAAGCCGGCACGCAGTACCCGCACCCGTTGCACACGTCGTCCTGGACCAGCACTGTGCCGTACTCGGTGCGAATCAGCGCCCCGGTCGGGCAGACGTCGAGGCACGCGGCGTGGGTGCAGTGCTTGCAGACGTCCGAGGACATCAACCAGCGCACCTGGTCGCCGCCCATGCCCGGCATCCCCAGGTCCACAGTGGACGTCTGCTCCACGAAGGCCACGTGCCGCCAGGTCGTGGCGCCCAGCGCGCCGGTGTTGTCGTAGGACATCCCGGTGAAGTCGAGACCGTCCTCGGGCAGCAGGTTCCACTCCTTGCAGGCGACCTCGCACGCCTTGCAACCGATGCACACGCTGGTGTCGGTGAAGAACCCGACGCGCTCGGGGTGATCGACCGGGTATCCGGCCTCCCCCGCCGGGTCTGCGAGCGGTCCGCTCAACCGGTTCCGATCCACGCGGCTCACTCCCCTCCTAGTCTCGGGTCGTCGGCGTGCTCCACGCCGGTGTGCTCGGTGATCCCCGCTCGCCTGCGGTAGTCCTCGACGTAGCGGACCAGCGCCGGACCCCTTGGTCGTCGCCCCGGCCGGACGTCGCAGGCGCCCGCCTTGGTCTCCATGATGTGCACGTTGGGGTCCAGCGCCACGTTGATCAGCTCGTTCGCGGCATCGCCCGCAGTCAACCCGTTCGGGCCCCAGTGCCACGGGATGCCGACCTGGTGCACGGTGCGTTCGCCGAGCTGCAACGGCCGCATCCGGGCGGTGACCAGCACCCGGCCCTCGATGGCGTTGCGCGCGGTGACGACGGTGGCCCAGTCCCCGTGCTGCAGGCCGCGTTCGGCGGCCAGCTCCGGCGAGACCTCCAGGAACATCGCCGGGGCGAGCTCGGACAAGTGCGTCAGCCACCGGCTCATGCCACCCGCGGTGTGGTGTTCGGTGAGCCGGAACGTGGTGAACACGTACGGGAAAACGTCGCTGCCCGGCTCGTCCCCGCTGGGCTGGTAGCGGTTCTCCGGCCGGGAGAACACCTGACGCGCGGGGTTGCGCTGCTGTTCGGGGTGGATGCGGTTGGTGACCGGCGATTCCTGCGGTTCGTAGTGGGCGGGCAGCGGGCCGTCGACCAGCCCGGCCGGGACGTAGAGCCAGCCACGGCCGTCGGTCTGCATGATGAACGGATCGGTGCCCGCGATGCCCTCCGGTCCGGTGGCGTCCGGTGCGGGCACGAAGTCCGGGCGCTTGGTCCGGTCGAAGTCGGGGATGTCGTGCCCGGTCCACTCCCCGTTCTGCGCGTCCCACCAGACGTAGGCCTTGCGGTCGCTCCACGGTCGGCCGTCCGGGTCCGCCGACGCGCGGTTGTAGAGGATCCGCCGGTTCGCCGGCCAGGCCCAGCCCCACTCCGGGGCGACCCACGACTGCTCCGCTCCTGGTCGACGGCGAGCGGTCTGGTTGACACCGTCGGCGAAGATCCCGCAGTAGATCCAGCAGCCGCAGCGGGTGGACCCGTCCGCGCGCAGCTGGGTGTAGGACGACAGCGGTGCTCCGTCGGCACCGAAGCCGTTGATCTCCTGCAGCACTGCCGCCGCGCTGGGCTCGTCGATCTCGCCCTCTGTCGGATAGTCCCAGGTCAGCTCCAGCAGCGGGCGGTTGCGCTCGTCGTCCTGCGCCTTCTGCTTCAGCCGTCGCCCCAGGTGGTAGAAGAACCACAGGTCGCTGCGCTGGTCGCCGGTCGGTTCGACGGCCTTGTGGTGCCACTGCACCAGCCGCTGGGTGTTGGTGAAGGTGCCGTCCTTCTCGGTGTGCGCGGCGGCGGGCAGGAAGAAGACCTCGGTGCCGATGTCCTCAGTGCGCAGCTCACCGGTCTCGATCTCCGGGCCGTCCTTCCAGAAGGTGGCCGTCTCGATCATGTTGAGGTCGCGCACCACCAGCCAGTCCAAGTTGGCCAGACCGAGCCGCTGCTGTCGGGCGTTGGCGGTGCCCACGGCCGGGTTCTCCCCGACCACGAAGTAGCCCCGGCACCGGCCCTCGATCTGGTCGATCACGGTCTGGAAGGTGCCGTGGTCACCGGTCAGCCTCGGCAGGCGGTCGAAGCAGTAGTCGTTGTCGGCCGTGGCGTGCTCGCCCCACCACGCCTTGAGCAGGCTGACCAGGTAGGCGCGCATGTTCGCCCAGTAGCCGCAAGCCCTTTCGTCGGCCTCGACGAAGGAATCGACATCGAAGTCGGTGTGCGCGTGCGGCATCGGGATGTAGCCGGGCAGCAGGTTGAACAGGGTCGGGATGTCGGTGGAGCCCTGGATGCTGGTGTGGCCGCGCAGCGCCAGGATTCCCCCGCCGGGGCGACCGATGTTGCCCAGCAGCAGCTGCAGGATCGACGCGGCGCGGATGTACTGCACGCCGACGGTGTGGTGCGTCCAGCCGACCGAGTAGGCCACCGCCGTGGTGCGGTCCCGGCCGGAGTTGGCCACCAGCTGCTCGGCGACCCACTGGAAGTCCGCGCGCGGGACGCCGCAGACCTCTTCCACCAGTTCTGGCGTGTAGCGGGCGTAATGCCGCTTGAGCAGCTGGAACACGCAGCGCGGGTGTTGCAGCGTCGGATCGGTTTCTGCTCGGCCGTGGTACACGGGCCCGCCGGAACCGGTGCGTTCGGGGCGGCTGGTTTCCCGCTCCCGACCGTGCGCTGTCGTCGGGACCTCCGGGCCGTGGCTGCCGACCGACGGCACCGCGGCAGTGCCCTCGTACTGCCAGGTGGTCGTGTCGTAGCTGCCGACGTCGGCGTCGAACCCGGAGAAGACACCATCCAGATCCTCGGTGTCGCGGAAGTCCTCGCCGACGATCATCGCCGCATTGGTGTAGGCGACGACGTAGTCGTGGAAGTACGCGTCGTTGGTCAGCACGTGGTTGATCAGCGCGCCGAGGAACACGATGTCGCTGCCCGCGCGCAACGGGACGTGCCGGTGCGCCAACGCCGAGGTCCGGGTGAACCGCGGGTCGACGTGGATGATCGTGGCGCCGCGCCGCTTGGCCTCCACCACCCACTGGAAACCGACCGGGTGTGCCTCGGCCATGTTGGACCCCTGGATGAGGATGCAGTCGGCGTTGACGAGGTCCTGCTGGAAGGTGGTGGCGCCACCGCGCCCGAAGGAGGTGCCCAGACCGGGCACCGTGGAGGAGTGTCAAATGCGCGCCTGGTTCTCCACCTGGATCGCGCCGAGGGCGGTGTAGAGCTTCTTCATGAGGTAGTTCTCCTCGTTGTCGAGGGTCGCTCCTCCGAGGCTCGCGATGCCCATCGTGCGGCGCAGCGGACGCCCGTCGGCGTCGGCGTCCTGCCAGGTGGCGGCCCGGGTGGCCAGCACCCGGTCGGCGATCATGTCCAGCGCGGTGTCCAGGTCGAGGTCTTCCCACTCGGTGCCGTGCGGACGTCGGTAGCGGATCTTGGTCTGCCGCAGCGGTGAGGCCACCAGTTCCCGGCTGGCCGAGCCCTTCGGGCACAACCGGCCGCGGCTGATCGGCGAATCGGGGTCACCCTCGATCTGGGTGACCGCACCGTCCTGGACGAAGACCCGCTGCCCGCACCCGACCGCGCAGTACGGACACACCGAGCGGACCACCGCGTCGGCGTCCTCGGTGCGCGCCCGCCGGGCGTCGGTGCACCTCGAGCGGGCCGCCGGGCCCCTGCCCAGCGGATCCGCACCGGTCAGCTGCCGGAGCACCGGCCAGCCGAGCCACTCGGCCATCGGACCCCTCCCTGCACGCGTGGTACCAGGAGAAACCCGATGGCCATCAGCTGCAAGCTCAGCCGCCACCCGCGCCGCCACGCGAGCTGAGTTCGAACGTCAGTAGAGGTGGTCGGCGTACTGGGCGCCGTAGTAGCGCTCCAGTTCGGCGAGGGAGTCGTTCGGCCGTTCCAGGAGCTTGGCGATCTGCGGTCGGGTGGGAGCAGCATCCGGCTGCCAGGTCTCGGGCTTCCACAGCCCGGAACGCAGGAAGGCCTTGGCGCAGTGGTGGAAGATCTCCTCGATCTCCACCACCAGCGCCAGCACCGGGCGGTGGCCCTTGACCACCATGTCGTCGAAGAACGGCGCGTCGCGCACTAGCCGGGCACGGCCGTTGATGCGCAGGGTGTCACCGCGTCCGGGGATGAAGTAGACGAGCGCGACGTGCGGGTTCGTCAGGATGTTGCGGAAGCCGTCGGCGCGCCGGTTACCCGGGCGTTCCGGGATCGCGATCGTGGTGTCGTCCAACACCACTGTGAACCCGGCAGGGTCACCTTTGGGCGAGACGTCGCAGGACCCTTCCGCATCGGAAGTCGCGATCAGGCAGAACGGTGAAGCGGCCAGCCACTGCCGGTCGACCTCGTGCAGCGCGGGCCGCGCCTTGTCCCGCACCCTCTGCAGCGGTTCGCCGATGGCGTCCCGCAGCTCCGCCTCCGAGGTGATCTCCACAAGTCCGGCGAGTTCCATCCATCCTCCCGAGATCGACACCACGCGCGACTCTACGCCGGTCGCGGCACGGTCCCGAGTTGTTTTTCGCCACTGTCCGGATCAGAGGTCCAGCACCATGTGTTCGGGGGCTCTGGACACGCAGATCGCCATGTGGTCGTCGGCGGGGCGTCCCCGGTGTTCCACCGCTCCGTCCAGCACGCGGACGTGGCAGGTGCCGCAGAAGCCCCGGCCGCACGAGAACGAAACCTGGGGCAGGACCTCGCTAATCGCCGCCAGCGCCGAGCGGTCCGCTGGGACCTGCACCGTGCGTCCGGTGCGGGCGAGTTCGACGGTGAACGGCTTGCCTGTCGACGATCGGCGGCGCCGAGAAGCGTTCCCAGTGCAGCGAATCCGCCGCGCTGCCAGTCATGTCCATCCGCACCCCGGTGATCATCGGGATCGGTCCGCAGCAGTACACCGCGGCATCGGTCGGGGCGTGCTCGAGCAGTTCCGCGCCGGAGGCCGGAATGCCGAACTCGGTGTCCGGCCGGATCCACACCCGATCCTGGTCCAGCTCGGCCAGGAACGGCAACGACTCCCGCGACCGTCCGGTGTAGACGAACCGCCAGTGCGCACCGCGCGCCGCCGCCGTGCGCACCATCGGCAGGACCGGCGTGATGCCGATGCCGCCAGCGATGAACAGGTATTTCTCCGCAGTGACGAACGGGAAGGCGTTGCGGGGTCCACGGGCGATGATCCGGCTGCCCGGCCTCAGTTCGTCGTGGACCTCGCGGGATCCGCCCTGCCCGTCGGCGATCCGCCGCACCGCGATCCGGTAGTACCGCCGGTCGCCCGGATCGCCGCACAACGAGTACTGGCGCTTGCGCCCCGACGGCAGCACGACGTCGAGGTGCGCGCCAGGCTGCCAGGCCGGGAGCAGCCCCTCCCTCGGAGGCCGCAGGCTGACCACGTCATCGGCTTCGACCCGGACCTCGGAGACCTTTAGCGGGATGTCGCGGACCGCGGCCTCGACCGGCTTGCGGCGGCTGTTGCGCTGCAGCCACTCCATGCTGGTGGCGAGCTTGTCCAGCGCCCACAGGAACCGGTCCGGGCCAGGACCGTTGAGCGTCGGCGGAATCGCGCGAGCTCCGGCCATCAGTGCTCCGCCGCCTGCGCAGCCGGGGACTTGGCCAGGTAGACGATCGGGGGTCCGCACCAGACTCGTCGAGTGCCTTCGCGTCGAGCACCCACTGGCCGAGGAACGCCGTGTAGTGCTCGATGGCCGCGATCATCGCCAACCGCTGCATCAGCCAGGCGTGCAGGGCGACGCGGTCCGGCTCACCCGGATCGATGTGAGACATGGTCCGACCTCCTTCAACGCGGTGTCAGCTCGGCCCTGGCCACTGCTCGCAGCAACCCCGGGGAAAGGCGGGAGAGCACCAGACCGGCCTTGGCCTCGGCGGTGACGGATGCGATCGCGGCGTTGCGGCGGGTGGCGCGCAGGATCTCGGCCGCCGCGCGCTGCGGGGTGAAGTTCCGCCGCTGGTAGAGCTGCTTGGCGGCCTGCCTGCGGTTCGCCTGCTCGGCGTCGTCGACGCCGACGAAGCGGGTGCTTGTCGTGATACCGGTGTTGACCAGCCCTGGGCACACCGCGGTGACCCCGATGCCTTCGCCGGCCAGCTCGGCGCGCAAGGACTGGCTCAGGGCCAGCACCGCGGCCTTCGTGGTGCCGTAGGCAGGGAGCACCTTGGACGGCAGGTAGGCAGCGGCCGAGGCGATGTTGACGGTCCGGCCGCCTTCACACCTCGCTCGATCAGCGTCCGCGCCGCAGACCGCGCGACTCGGCACCGCCATCGACGTGCTCGACGAGTTCCACCGCGCAACGAGCGACGAGCTCCGGGCGGCTGCGCGGCAGCCAGTGCCCGCCCGGGACCCGGCGCACGCGGAGGTTGGACACCCACGGTGCGATCTCGGTCTGCATCGGGGTGGAGACGAACGGATCACCGGTGGGCGCGAGCACCTGGACCGGGATGTCGGTGCGCCGCTCCCCCGGGCAGCCCAGCCGCTTGCGCATGTTCGCCCGGTACAGCCCCAGCCCACGCACACCATCGGACACCGCAGGCTTCGTCGGGTTCTCGGACGTGTGCGGGTCCAGGCGCTCGACTGTGCCGATCAACCGTCGCATCGCGCCGGTCCGCCAGGCCAGCTCCGGCAGCACCGGGAGCTGGAAGAAGCCGATGTAGCCGGAGAAGATCAGCTGGTTGACCAGTTTGCGCAGCTCACACGGCGTCGGATGCCGCAACTTCGAGCGCATCCACTGGCCCGCGTGGTCCAGGCAAGGTCCGGAGATCGAGGTGAACGAGGCGAACCGGTGGGCCAGCCGCGGCTCGGTCGCCGCGTGCCACGCCTGGATCGAACCCCAGTCGTGCGCCAGCAGGTGCACCGGCTGGTCCGGGCTGACCAGGTCCACGACCCGACCGAGGTCGTCGGCGAGCTGGTCGAGCAGGTAGGCCTCGCTGCGGCGGGGCTTGTCGGACGCCCCGGCACCGCGCACGTCGTAGGTGACCACCCGGAAGCGCCCGGCGAGCGCCTCGGCCACGCCTTCCCAGATCGACTGGTCATCGGGATAACCGTGCACCGCCAGCACGGTCGGTGCTGCCGGATCGCCGCGCTCGCGCACGGCCAACCGCAGTCCATCGCTGGTGTCGAGCCATCTGCTGGAGTCCGCTTCCCGGGTGCGAGCCATGCTCCGCAGCGTACCGACATTGTCAATATTCATTGTTACAGTTGTCGTTGTTGAATAGCTCGGCCCTGACCGCGAGTTCGGATGCGGGCTCTTATAGTTCGGCACATGGCTGATCCGCGGCAGCACGTACCCGGCACCGACCGGGTGCTGGCCCACCCGGAGGTGGCCGCCGCAGCGGAGCGCCTCGGCCACCGGCTGGTCAAGCAGGCAGTGCACACCGCGCAGCAGCGAGCCCGTGCTGGTGAGATCGCAGCGTCGGATGTCGTCGCGGAAACCCTTGTCGTGCTTCCTGATTCGGCGTCGAGCAGCCGTCCGGTGCTCAACGCGACCGGTGTTCTGCTGCACACCAACCTGGGCCGGGCTCCGCTGTCGCGAGCGGCCATCGACGCGCTTGAGCGAGCTGCCGGAACCACCGACGTCGAACTCGACCTCGACACGGGGCGGCGTGGACCGCGTGGTGCCGCAGCGCTGGCCGCGCTGTGTGCTGCCGTGCCCCTCGCGGAGGCTGCCCATGTGGTCAACAACGGTGCTGCCGCGCTGTCGCTGGCCGCGACAGCGCTGGCGCAGGGGCGCGAAATCGTGCTGGCGCGCGGGGAAATGGTCGAGATCGGTGACGGGTTCCGGATCCCCGAGCTGCTCACCGCGACGGGCGCGCGGCTGCGCGAGGTCGGCACCACCAACCGGGCCCGGCTCGACGACTACCGGTCGGCCGTGGGGCCGGACACCGGGTTCGTCCTCAAGGTCCACCCGTCCAAC
Source organism: Saccharopolyspora sp. NPDC002376 (assembly GCF_053593195.1). Lineage (NCBI taxonomy): Bacteria > Bacillati > Actinomycetota > Actinomycetes > Pseudonocardiales > Pseudonocardiaceae > Saccharopolyspora > Saccharopolyspora sp. NPDC002376. The sequence goes on along the minus strand of NZ_JBSFBZ010000001.1, from coordinate 121,962 downwards.
TTCGTGATCGCCGGCTTCACCTCGGCCGTTCCGGTCGCCGCGCTGCGCGATCTCGGCGTGCCGGTGGTGGTCGACATCGGCTCCGGTCTGCTGCACCCGCACCCGGTGCTGCCCCAGGAGCCCGACGCCACCACCACCCTGGCCGACGGCGCTGACCTGGTCCTGGCCAGCGGAGACAAGCTCCTCGGAGGGCCGCAGGCCGGGCTGCTGCTGGGCCGGGCGGAGATCGTGCAGCAGTTGCGGCGCCACCCGCTCGCGCGGGCGATGCGCGTCGACAAGCTCACCCTCGCCGCGCTGGAGGCAACACTGCTCGGTCCCCGCACACCGACCGAGCAGGCTCTGCGGTGTGGCCAGCCGAGCTTGTTGCGCCGAGCCGAGCGGTTGGCCGCCGGGTTCAGCGCGGCGGGGATCCCTGCTTCCGTCCAAGGCAGCGAAGCGACGGTGGGTGGTGGTGGCGCACCTGGTGTCACGCTGCCCAGTGCGGCGGTCGTGCTGCCTGAACGCTTCGCGGAGCTGTTGCGGCGCGGAAATCCACCGGTACTTGCCTGCATCGCACGCGACCAGTGCCTGCTCGATCTCGCCGCGGTCCCACCCGAACACGACGACGAGTTGCGCCGTGCGGTGCTGGCCGCGGCCTGACTTCTGCGCGGACGCGTTGCGGGGAGGCTCCTGGCGTGGCGTATTGGTCGTGCAAGTCGCAGCAGCCGAGAGTTCGGAGACATGCGATGCACGTCATCGCTACCGCCGGGCACGTCGATCACGGCAAGTCCACGCTCGTCCGCGGGCTCACCGGTATGGAACCGGACCGGTGGGCGGAGGAACGCCGCCGCGGGTTGACCATCGACCTGGGTTTCGCCTGGACCCGGCTCGCCGACGGCTGCACCGCCGCGTTCGTCGACGTTCCCGGGCACGAGCGCTTCGTGCCGAACATGCTGGCCGGGATCGGGCCGGTGCCCGCAGTCCTGTTCGTCGTCGCAGCCGACGAGGGCTGGATGCCGCAGTCCGACGAGCACCTGGACGCGCTCGATGCGCTTGGGGTGCGGCACGGCGTGCTCGCGGTGACCCGCTGCGACCTGACCGATCCGCAGGCGGCAACTGAGCTGGCCGCAGAGCGGCTGTCCGAAACCGCGCTCGCTGGTATCCCTTCGGTACAGGTCAGCAGCGTGACCGGGGCTGGGCTCGACGACCTGCGGTGCGAGCTCGACGCGCTGATCCATCGGATGCCCGCTGCGGACCAGGACGCCGACGTGCGGTTGTGGATCGACCGGGTGTTCACCGTTCGCGGTGCAGGCACGGTGGTGACCGGGACGCTCACCGCAGGCACGCTCCGCGTCGGCGACCACCTCCTCTTGCACCCCGCCGGTGTCACCTGCACTGTTCGCGGGCTTCACTCCCTCGGCTCCCCCGAACCGCAGGTCAGCGCCGTGTCCCGGGTTGCAGTGAACCTCCGGGGAGTCGACTGCGGGCAAGTTCGGCGCGGCGACGCACTGCTCGCACCTGACCACTGGCTGACCACCGAAGTCTTCGACGTCCGCGTCCACCCGGCACCGACGGCTTGGCCCGCGGAGCTGATGCTGCACATCGGTGCAGCGGCCGTGCCGGTGCGGGTTCGACCGCTCGGCCCCGAACATGCGCGGCTCACCACGCGCGTCCCACTACCGCTGCGCATCGGCGACCGTGCTCTGCTGCGCGATCCCGGCAGCCACCACATCCACGGCGGACTGGACGTACTCGACGTGCGGCCGCCGCAGCTGACCAGGCGCGGAGCAGCCCGAGCGCGTGCTGTCGAACTGGCTGCCATGGAAGCAATTCCCGATGGTCGCGCCGAATTGCGTCGGCGCCGCGTGATCAAAGCGGACGAGCTGCGCGCGATGGGCGCGACACCGCCGGCCGCTGGTCCGTGGCTGATCTCCGAGTCCCACCGCATCGAACTCGCAGCCCGGCTGACTGACGTGCTCACCCAGCAGAGCGAGGACGACCCGCTGGCCGACGGAATGCCTGTGGAAGCTGCTCGTCATGCCCTGGACCTGCCCGATCCCGGATTGGTGGCGGAGGTCGCCGAAGCCGCTGGGATCACGCTGAACGCTGGCCGGCTGCACCTCGGACGACCCCGGTTGCCCGACCGCGTCCGTCGCGCGGTGGCGGCCGTTCGCGGTGCGCTGATCGACCACCCGTTCCACGCACCGACCGCTGACGAGCTCGCCGCTTTGGGGCTCAGCGACCGGGAATTGGCGGCGGCTGCGCGCTTCGGCGAGCTTCTGCGAGTGGCTCCCGGCCTGGTGCTACTGCCCGACGCCGAGCAGACCGCTCTGGAACGGCTCGCCGCACTGCCCTCGCCGTTCACGCTCAGCCAGGCAAGACAAGCCCTAGACACTTCTCGGCGCGTTGCGGTTCCTTTGCTTGAGCGGCTCGCCCGCCGGGGTCGGACGCGGCGGCTTCCCGACGGCACGCACCGCGTTGTTTCCCGGTGACCGGCCCGGGAACACCGAGGGCAGCCCAGGGCGAGTTCTGCGATCTTGCCAGCGCCACCGCATCGTGGACGGCGGGGCGCCGGGCGATGGGAGGCTGCCATGCCGCGCAAGATCTGGACCGGGTCGATCAACTTCGGCCTGGTGACCATCCCGGTCGGTCTCTACGCCGCGACCGAGGACCACACCGTGCAGTTCCACCAGTACGAACGCGGCACCACCGACCGCATCCGCTACAAGCGCGTCAACGAGCGCACCGGTGAGGAAGTCGGCTACAACGACATCGTCAAGGGACGCGATTACGACGGCGGGGTCATCACCGTCGAGCAGTCCGAGCTGGACGAGATCGCTCCCGGCCGCTCACGCACCATCGACATCACCACGTTCGTCGACCTCACCGAGATCGATCCAGTGCACTTCCAGAAGACCTACTGGCTGGCCCCCAACAGCAAGGAGCACTTCCGCCCGTACAACCTGCTGCGGCGGGCCATGCAGGACACCGGGCAGGCGGGCATCGCGACGTTCGTGCTGCGCGGCAAGCAGTACCTGACCGCGGTGCGCGCCGACACCGACGTGCTGGCGCTGAACACGCTGTACTTCGCCGACGAGATCCGCGACCCCGCCGACCTCGTCGGCGACCAGCCCGAGCAGGCCGGCCCGTCGGCGAAGGAACTGCAGATGGCTTCCACCATCATCGAGTCGATGAGCGGTTCGTGGGAGCCCGAGGAGTACGAGGACACCTACACGTCGAAGGTCGAGGAGCTGCTCGCGGAGAAGGCCCACGGTGGAGAAGTGGCAGCTGCCGAGGCCCCACCGCAGCCGACCGACGTCATCGACCTCACCGAAGCACTGCGCCGCAGCGTCGACGAAGCCCGCAAGGGCCGCAAACCCCGCCGCGCGGAAGACCTCTCCGAGCTGACCAAGGCCGAACTCGAAGACCGTGCGAAGGACCTGGGCATCAAGGGCCGGTCCAAGATGAAGCGCGCCGAACTGGAACAAGCCGTCGCCGAAGCCTCCACCGAAAAACCCACCGCAGGCCGCCGCACTCGAAAAGCGTCCTGACCGAGCGACCGCCCAACGCAGCAATCCCCACTGAAATCAGACGCACGAGTCCAACGGAGCACCTTCATCCTGTCCGGTCCATGACCTCGCAGCACAGCCAGCGCCGTCCGGTGAGAGGTCGCATGCGCCGCAGGCGCATAACCCACCTACGGCACTGGCACCGCAGCAGGTTCTCAGCGTTCGCCTGGCGAGGACAGCCCTGACGCCATGTATTGGTCATACATGAATCAGGGCACCTGCGACCAGGCGGACGCTGAGGTTCCGATACCCGCACCGCCACGCAAAATGAGGATGGAAAGCTCATTGGTACTTCAGGCGTCGAAGTCGACCGTCACTTCGTCGGTTGTTGGGAGCGACTGGCAGGTGAGGACGAAGCCCTGGTCCACTTCGGACTCTTCCAGGGCGAAGTTGCGGCGCATGCGGACCTCGCCGCAGGTCACCTTCGCTCGGCAGGTTCCGCAGACTCCGCCCTTGCAGGCGAATGGCAGGTCGGGGCGGACTCGCTGGGCGGCGTCCAGGACCGGGACGTCGCGAGGCAGGGCCATCGAGGTCGAGCGGCCGTCGAGGACCACGGTGACGTCGCTGGTGGGACCCTCGATGGTCGGTTCCTCGTGGTGCACCGGTTCTGGCGGCACGTCCTCGACGTAGAACAGCTCCTGGTGGATCCGCTCGGTGACCACTCCGCTGTCGCGCAGCACGCCCTGGGCGTCGGTGACCATGCCGAACGGCCCGCACAGCCACCACTGATCCACCGCATCGGCATCGAGCACTGTGGACAGCAGGGCGCGGATCTTGGCCTCGTCCAACCGGCCGGTGAACAGCTCGGACTCGCGCGGCTCCCGGGAGAGCACGTGGACCAGTTCCAGTCGGGTCGGATAGCGGTCTTTCAGGTCGGCCAGCTCGTCGGAGAACATGACGGTGTCGCTGCGGCGGTTGCCGTACAGCAGGGTGACCGTCGCATTGGTTTCGCGCAGCACCGTGGCCACGATGGACAGCACCGGGGTGATCCCCGATCCGGCGGCGATGCACACGTGCCGTTCGTGCGCGGTCAGGTCCGGTGTGAAGCTACCGGTGGGCGGCAGCACCTCGACCTCGTCGCCGGGCTGGACCTCACGAACCAGCCAGGTCGAGAACAGCCCGCCGGAGACATGGCGGACCCCGATCCGCAGCTCGGCGCCGCGTGGCGCGCAGATCGAGTAGGACCGGCGTTCCTCCCGGCCGTCGACGCTGCGCCGCAACGTCAAGGACTGCCCGGGACGGAAGGCGAACTCCTCGGTGAGCTCCGGCGGGACCTCGAAGCTCACCGCGACCGCGTCGTCGCACAGCCTTTCCACCCGGCTTACGCGCAGCAGGTGGAACGCGGTGCGACGGCGGCCCGCGGACGGAGCGGGGGCGTCGACGGGGGCTGGAGTGACCACGTCAGATCTCCTTGATGTGCTCGAAAGGCTCGTGGCACGCGCGGCACCGGCGCAACGCTTTGCACGCGGTCGAGCTGAACTGCGAAACCTGCTCAGTGTCCGACGAACCGCACTGCGGGCAGCGGACCTGCGAACGCGGCGGGGTCAGCATCAACGGCACCGGACCGGCGGGGCGGCTCGGAGCGACGCCGGGCGGGGCGATGCCGTAGTCGGCTAGCTTGCGCCGGCCGGCCTCGCTGATCCAGTCCGTGGTCCACGGTGGATCCAGCACCGTCCGCACCTCGACCTCGGGGAATCCGGCTTCGCGCAGACGACTGCTCAGGTCGCTGCGCATCTCGCGCATCGCCGGGCATCCCGAGTAGGTCGGGGTGATGGACACGATCACCGCGCCCTCGTCGGTCATCTGGACTTCGCGCAGGACACCGAGATCGGCCAGCGTCAGCACCGGCAGCTCCGGGTCAGTGACCGACTCGGCGACTGCCCGGGCATGCTGGAGGTCCGGCTGCGTGCTGGTCACCACGTCGCCTCCGGATGTGCTCGGGCCAAGCTCTGCATCTCCGCCAGCAGGTAGCCCAGGTGCTCGGTGTGGATGCCGTCGCGGCCGACGCGCCCACCCACTCCGGCCAGCGCTTGACCGTCGGGGCGCTGCAACGTCGCCGCTGCGCAGACCTGGTCGATCACGTCGTCGAACTCGGCGCGCACGTCCGCGGGGTCAACGCCGACTCCGGCTTCTGCCATCCGCAGCTCGGTCTCGTGCGGGACGAACAGTTCTCCGACCAGCGGCCACACGTCGTCGAGGCCCTGCTGCATCCGGTCGCGCGACACCTCGGTGCCGTCACCGAGGCGCACCGTCCACTGCGCCGCGTACTCGCGGTGGTAGGCCAGCTCCTTGAGCCCCTTGGCCGCGATCGCCGCCAGCACCGGGTCGCGGGACTCCGCGACCCTGCTGAACAGCGCCAGCCGCCAGGTCGAGAACACCAGCAGCCGCGCGATGCTCTGGGCGAAATCACCGTTCGGCGGCTCGACCAGCCGCACGTTGCGGAACTCCCGCTCGTCGCGGAAGTACGCCAGCTCGTCCTCACCGCGCCCGGTGCCGTCGGCCTGGCCAGCGCGGGCCAGCAACAACCGGGCTTGCCCGAGCAGGTCCAGCGCGATGTTGGCCAGCGCCAGCTCGTCCTCCAGCTCCGGAGCGCGGGTGACCCACTCGGTCAGCCGGTGCGCGGCGATCAAGGCGTCGTCGCCGAGCATCAGCAGGTAGCGGCTGAACGCGGCGCCGTCGACGTCGGCGGGCAGCGCAGTGTCCACACCGGACAGCGGATCGTCGAATCCGGTGCCGAATGCCCAGCGGGACTCGCCGTCCGGTTCGGCGGCGGTCAGCGCCTCGTAGGCGTTGTCGAACGACATTGAGCCGACCTCACATGTGCGGAACGTTGTCGGGGATCCGGTAGAAGGTGGGGTGCCGGTACACCTTGTCGCCGCTGGGCGCGAAGAACGGGTCCTTCTCGTCCGGGCTGGACGCGGTGATCGCGTCCGCCCGCACCACCCAGATGCTCACGCCCTCGTTGCGGCGGGTGTACAGGTTCCGCGCGTTGTGCAGCGCCATCTGCTCGTCCGCGGCGTGCAGCGAACCCACGTGCACGTGGTTGAGCCCCCGCTTGCCCCGGACGAAGACCTCGAACAGCGGCCACGAAGGACGCGGTGCGCCCACCTCGGCGTCCGAACTCATCGCGCGACCTCCTCGCGTGCGGCTTGTTTGGCGGCGTGAGCGGCTGCCGCTTCGCGCACCCACTGCCCTTCCTCGTGCGCGGCGCGGCGCCGAGCCACCCGCTGCTCGCTGCACACCCCACCACCGCTGATGACGCGCTTGAGCTCCGACCAGTCGGGCTCACCGAAGTCGTAGTGCTGACGCTCGGCGTTCCAGCGCAGCTCTGGGTCCGGCAGCGTGACTCCGAGCGCTTCAGCCTGCGGGACGGTCATGTCGACGAACTTCTGCCGGAGCTCGTCGTTGGTGTGCCGCTTGATCCGCCACGCCATGGACTGCTGGGTGTTGGGCGAATCCACATCGGGCGGGCCGAACATCATCAGCGATGGCCACCACCACCGGTCGGTGGCGTCCTGCACCATCTGCTGCTGCTCGGCGGTGCCGCGCATCATCGTCATCAGCAGCTCGTAGCCCTGCCGCTGGTGGAACGACTCCTCCTTGCAGATGCGCACCATCGCCCGCGCGTACGGGCCGAACGAGCTGCGGCACAGCGGCACCTGGTTGCAAATCGCCGCGCCGTCGACCAGCCAGCCGATCACGCCGATGTCGGCAAAGGTCAGCGTCGGGTAGTTGAAGATCGACGAGTACTTCTGCCGCCGGTCGATGAGCTTCTCGGTCAGCTCCGAGCGGTCGACGCCCAGTGTCTCGGCTGCGGAGTACAGGTAGAGCCCGTGCCCGGCCTCGTCCTGCACCTTGGCCAGCAGGATCGCCTTGCGCCGCAGGCTCGGCGCCCTGGTCAGCCAGTTGCCCTCCGGCTGCATGCCGATGATCTCGGAGTGCGCGTGCTGCGCGATCTGGCGCACCAGGGTCTTGCGGTAGCCCTCCGGCATCCAGTCCCGCGGCTCGATGCGCTGGTCGTGGGAGATCCGCTCGTCGAAGTGCCGCTGCAGCTCGTCGTCGTCGAGCTGGTCGGCTCGCACCGTGGTCGTCATGGTCACCCCTGCGTCTCCGGCCGCTTGGCGACCAGGGTCAGCACGTCGTACTTGGCCACCGAATCGCGGTCCTGGTTGGTCACGTCCACGTCCCAGCGGACCTCGCCGTGCGCGGCCCCGATCCGCGGCGTGATCCGCTTGGCGGTCATGGTCACGGTGATCTCGTCGCCGGGGTAGGTGGGCGTGAGGAACCGGAGGTTCTCCAGCCCGTAGTTGGCCAGCACCGGGCCCGGATCCGGGTCCACAAACATGCCGGCGGCGAAGGAGACCACCAGGTAGCCGTGCGCGACCCGGCCGTCGAAGAACGGGTTGGCGCTGGCCGCTTCCTCGTCGGTGTGGGCGTAGAACGTGTCGCCGGTGAACTCGGCGAAGTGCTCCACGTCCTCCAACGTCACCCGGCGCGGACCGGCGACCACCGTGTCGCCGACGCGCAGGTCCTCCAGGTGCTTGCGGAACGGGTGCACGTCGGTGGTGTTCCGCGGGCTGCCAGTCACCCACTGGCCGGTGATCGCGGTCAGCGTCGCCGGATCGGCCTGCACCGCAGTGCGCTGCATGTGGTGCAGGACGCCGCGAATGCCGCCCATCTCCTCACCGCCACCGGCCCGTCCCGGTCCACCGTGGACCAGCGCCGGCAGCGGCGAACCGTGCCCGGTGTTCTCCTTGGCGTTGTCGCTGTTGAGCACCACCATCCGACCGTGTCGGGAAGCCGCGCCCAGCACCACTTCTCGGGCGAAGTCCGGATCAGCGGTCACCACGGATCCGACCAAGCTGCCCTTGCCCCGCCGCGCGAGGTCGACCGCCTGCGCGGCGCTCTCGTAAGGCATCAGCGTGCTGACCGGACCGAACGCCTCAACCTCGTGCGGTTGGGGCTGGTCCGGGTCGTCGCAGCGGACCAGCATCGGCGAGAGGAACGCGCCGCGCTCTGCGTCCGCGTCGACGACCTCGACGTGCTCGGGGTCGCCGTGCACGAGAGTTCCGGCTTCCAACAACGCCTTCAGCGACCGCCGGACCTCCTCGCGTTGCTCGAGGCTGGCCAGCGCACCCATTCGCACTCCCGACGAGGACGGGTTGCCGACGACGACCTTCTCCAGTCGGGCCTTGGCCGCGGCCACCACGTCGTCCATGCGTCCGGCGGGCACCAGGGCGCGGCGGATCGCGGTGCACTTCTGCCCCGCCTTGACCGTCATCTCGGTGACCAGCTGCTTGACGAACAGGTCGAACTCGGCGCTGCCGGGCTCTGCGTCCGGCCCCAGGATCGAGCAGTTCAGCGAGTCCGCCTCGACGTTGAAGCGAACCGAGTTCGCCGCCACCACCGGATGCGCGCGCAACCGCTGACCGGTCGCCGCCGATCCGGTGAACGAGACCAGGTCCTGGTCGGTGAGGTGCTCGAACAGGTCGCCCACGCTGCCGCAGATCAGCTGCAGCGACCCCTCCGGCAGCAGCCCGGAACCGATCATCAGCTCCACCAGCCGGTGGGTGAGGTAAGCGGTCTGGCTGGCCGGCTTGATCAGGCTGGGCACGCCCGCCAGGAACGCTGGGGCGAACTTCTCCAGCGGGCCCCACACCGGGAAGTTGAAGGCGTTGATCTGCACCGCGACACCGCGCAGCGGGGTGCAGATGTGCTGGCCGAGGAACGTGCCGCCCTTGCCCAGCGGCTCCACCGCACCGTCGACGTAGACGGTGTCGTTCGGCATCTCCCGCCGGCCCTTGCTGGAGTAACCGAACAGCACCCCGATGCCGCCGTCGATGTCGAACTTCGAGTCGCCGAGCGTCGCACCGGTGCGCGCCGACAGCGCGTACAGCTCCTCCCGGTGCTCCAACAGGTAGGAGGCCAGGCTCTTCAGCAGCGCGGCCCGCTGGTGGAAGGTCAGCTCGGCCAGCGCTGGGCCGCCGCGAGCGCGGCCATGCGCCAGCGCCGCGGCCATGTCGACCCCGGCCGAGGAGACCCGCGCGACCTCTTCGCCGGTGACCGCGTCGTGCAACGGCACGCCGTCCTCCACCGGCGCGTACCAGTCACCGTTGACGTAGCTCCGCAGGGCAGCCATGCACCCCGACCTCCTCAAGCCTCGAACTCCGCTGGATCGGATTTCTTTACTGACCGTTCATTCGAAAAAGTAGCACGGGTGTTCATCCCGCGACAGCACCCGAAGCGGGTGAATCCACCTTGACCGAGCCAGGAAGACCACTTCGGTCGAATGCTCTTGACAGCTCCCCGAGTACCGGGATTAATTACTGACTGTTCGTTCGGTTTCGAGGCGGTGCACAGTGCAGGAACCCAGCGCGACGGAGCGCAATCCGGCCCAGGTGATGTTCGACGACGACCGCGCCTCCCAGGCGCTGGGCATCGAACTGGTCGACGTCGGCAGCGGCACCGCCCGCGCCCGGATGACGATCACCGAGACGATGGTCAACGGGCACGGGATCGCCCACGGCGGCTACCTCTTCCTGCTGGCCGACACGACCTTCGCCTGCGCCTGCAACAGCCACGGACCGACGACCGTCGCGGCCCGCGCGGACGTCACCTTCATCCGCCCGGCACGGCTCGGCGACGAGCTCGTGGCCCGTGCGGTGGAGCGCACCCAGTTCGGGCGCAGCGGGATCTACGACGTCTCCGTGCACCGCGGCGAGGAGCTGATCGCCGAGTTCCGCGGGCACAGCCGAACGATCGGCGCAGCGCCGACCAGCCAGTCCGAGGGAGCCACGCGATGACCGCCACCACCGAAGCGCACTCCGCACCGCGCAGGATCGGCACCGCACCGGCCCCGGCCGACCTCGACCCCGCGGAGCGGTACACGGCCGACGAGTTGGCCGCGGTGCAGCTTGAGCGACTGCAGTGGACGCTGCGGCACGCCTACGAGAACGTGCCGCTGTACCGGGAGAAGTTCGACCGCGCCGGGGTGCGGCCGGAGGACTGCCGCAGCCTGGCCGACCTGGCGAAGTTCCCGCACACCACGAAGCAGGACCTGCGGGACAACTACCCGTACGGCATGTTCGCGGTCCCGCTTGACCAGGTCCGCCGGTTGCACGCCTCCAGCGGCACCACCGGCAAGCCGACCGTGGTCGGCTACACCGATGGCGACCTGAACAACTGGGCGAACATGGTCGCGCGTTCGATCCGCGCGGCCGGCGGTCGGCCCGGCCACCGGGTGCACGTCGCTTACGGCTACGGGCTGTTCACCGGTGGTCTCGGAGCGCACTACGGCGCCGAGCGCCTGGGCTGCACCGTCATCCCCGCCTCCGGCGGCATGACCGCCCGGCAGGTGCAGATCATCCAGGACTTCCAGCCCGAGATCATCATGGTCACGCCGTCCTACCTGCTCAGCCTGATCGACGAGTTCGAGCGGCGGGGCATCGATCCGCGCAGCACGTCGCTGCGGGTCGCGATCCTCGGCGCCGAACCGTGGACCGAGCAGATGCGCCAGGAGATCGAGGAGCGGCTGGACCTCAACGCGGTCGACATCTACGGGCTGTCCGAGGTGATGGGCCCCGGGGTGGCCAACGAGTGCGTGGAGACCAAGGACGGTCCGCACATCTGGGAGGACCACTTCTACCCCGAGGTGATCGACCCGTTCACCGAGGAGGCGCTGCCCGATGGCAGCGAGGGCGAGTTGGTGTTCACCTCGCTGACCAAGGAGGCGATGCCGATCATCCGCTACCGCACCCGCGACCTGACTCGCCTGCTGCCGGGCACCGCGCGGCCGATGCGGCGGATGGCCAAGATCACCGGGCGCAGCGACGACATGATCATCCTGCGCGGGGTCAACGTCTACCCCACCCAGATCGAGGAACTGGTGCTGCGCACCGACGGGCTCTCCCCGCACTTCCAGCTGATGCTGACCAGGGAGGGACGGATGGACCGGATGACGGTGCGGGTGGAGGCCCGGACCGACTGTCCCGGGCAGCAGCGGGAGGCAGCCAGCGCTGAGCTGGCGCGCGCGATCAAGGATGGCGTCGGCATCAGCACCGAGGTCACCGTGGTGGATCCGGACACTCTGGAACGCTCGGTGGGCAAGCTGCGTCGGATCGTCGACCGCCGCGAATCCTGACCGAACGTCCGGTCGACGCGACTGGGATACTCGAGGCCATGGCTGACAACGCTGGGCGGACGAACCGTCGAGGTCGACCTGGTTACGACCTCGGCAGGCTGCTGGACGTCTCCGTGCGCGTGTTCAACGAGCGCGGCTACGAGGGCACCAGCATGGAGGTCCTCGCGCAGCGGCTGGGCATCACCAAGTCGGCGATCTACTACCACGTCTCCGGCAAGGACGAGCTGCTTCGGCTGAGCGTCGACCGGGCACTGGACGCGCTGTTCGCGGTCACCGAGGAGGAAGCCTCCACGACCGGCCGGGCCATAGACCGGCTCGAGCACGTCGTGCGCCGCAGCATCGAGGTGCTGGTGGCCGAGCTGCCGTTCGTCACGCTGCTGCTGCGGGTGCGCGGCAACACCCGGGTCGAGCGGCAGGCGCTGGCCCGCCGCCGCGAGTTCGACCTGGTGGTCAGCGATCTGGTCAAGCAGGCCGAGGCCGAGGGCAGCATCCGCCCGGACGTCGACCCGGCGCTGACCACCAAGCTCCTGTTCGGCATGGTCAACTCGATCATCGAGTGGTACAAGCCGACCCGTGGAATGCGCGCTGAGCAGATCGCGGACGCGGTCACCAAGATCGCCTTCGACGGCCTCCGCACTGAGCCGCCAAAACCCGCATAAGGAGTGGTTTCAGCCGGTTTGCGCGGTGGGTTCTTCGTCTTTGAAGCGGCGCAGCCGCTTAGTCCGCCCTTGCAGCCCGCGCCGCCGCGGGTTCTCAGCGTTCGTCCTGGTCAGGACGGCCCAACCGCCGTGTATCGGCATGCATAAGATCAGGCGGGCGCTGAGGTTCCCCCACCCGCACCGATGAGCGAATCAACCGCCGAAGACGGATTCAAAAATTTTCGCGAACTCACGTCACACCCGAAGGCCTAGCTGGTCTCGATCATGCGGGCGTTCTGGAGCGCCCGCGTGCGCGCGGGACGCAGAGGGGATTCCGCGCGCAAAGGCCGCCGGTCGCGGCAAGGGTGGATGTGAGTTGCGACCGGCGGCCCCCGCGCGTCTCACGCGGGTAACTGCCCCACCGCTGGGGAGCAATGTGGATATCCCGGCGAATCACCGGAAATCAGCTTGTGAGTGACAAAAGACCCCTGCGATCTAGCCGTCGGGCCGCTTAGGCTTCCTGCGTCGTGGCCGTTCGGGGCCCGGCGGTCGCCGAGGTGGATCGCTGAACTGGGGACAGCGAAAGCACTTCTGGGACGACGTGGTGCACGCCGACCGCTGGTTCGACAGCCCCGCGGCCCGCCCTCCCTCTCGCCCAGGCGGACGTGGACGCACTTGGAGGCGATTTTGTCACGGCTTGAGTCGATCGCTCGCGCCTTCCTCCGGTACCTCTACGAGGACCACCGGTTCCGGCCGGATGTCGCGGACTTCTTCGGCAGCCCCGCGGCCGAGGCCGCCGCGGTGCAGCCGTCGTGGACCGAGCTCGCGGCCGTGCTGGAGGCGCTGCGCGAGCGCGAGCTGATCGCCACCAGCGGCGTTGGGCAGTTGGGCACCCCGACGAGGGCCGGGCTCACCGGTTCCGGCCTCATCTGCGCTGGTCGACACGGTGGCGACATCACGTCCTGGGCCAGGTCGCAGTCGTTGGCGGTGCTCGACGATCCGCCCGAGTCCGTCGTACCGCAGGCCCGGTCGGCGCTGGAGGACACGCCGCGTCGCATCGACTACTCCGGGTTGACCCGGGTCGCCAAGGTGGTCCTGCTGGCCTTGCCGACGGTGCACGCGCGCTACGGCGACACCGTCGAGATCGAGTTGACCGCTCAGCGGCTGTGCGAGGCCACCAAGCAGGAGCAGCCGGACGCGGGGCGGGTCACACTGCTGGCGCAGCGGTTGCGCACCGACCTGGCGACCGGCTCGGTCGCGAACACCCTTGGAGTGGTGCTGCTCGACGGCTTGGACGAAGCCCTGGCCGAAAGCGGGCTCGGCTAGCGGGGTTTCAAACGCGGACGGGGCGGGTATCGCTGTCCCTCAGCGCAAACGACTGTCCTAATCGGACATTCCATAGTGACGGGGTTCACCGCGAGCGGCACCGTGAGCACGTCGGCGCACTCCGTGTGCTGTGATTTCCGGTATGGACACGGGTATCAGGTCGTCGGCGGCGGCACGCCGCGAGCTCGACGTCGCCCGCATCCAGCCGCACCTGCGCCCCGCCTACCAGCGGTGCCGGACGCTCAACGCCCAGCACGGCCGCACCTACTTCCTCGCCACGCGCCTGCTGCCGGCAGCGCAGCGACCGTCCGTGCACGCGCTGTACGGCTTCGCGCGGTGGGTGGACGACATCGTCGACGAAACCGGGCCGCAGACGGTGCACGAGCGCCAGGAGGCGGTCGACGAGCTGGACGGTGAGCTGCGCGCCGGACTGCGCACCGGGTCCAGCGAGCACCCGATCCTCGCCGCGCTCATCGACACCACGTCGCGGCACGAGATCGATCCGGCTCTGTTCACCGATTTCATGGCCTCGATGCGGATGGATCTGACCGTCCGCGACTACCCCACCCGCGCCGCACTGGACGCCTACGTGCACGGTTCGGCTGCCGTGATCGGCCTCCAGCTGCTCCCCGTGTTCGGCACGGTGTCCCCCACCGCGGACGCCGCTCCTTACGCCGCTGCGCTCGGCGAGGCCTTCCAGCTGACGAACTTCCTGCGCGATGTCGCCGAGGACCTCGACCGCGGTCGGGTCTACCTGCCGTTGGACGAGCTGGCCGCGTTCGGCGTGGACCGCGAGCGACTGGCGTGGTGCCACCGCACCGGTCGCCCCGACCGGCGGGTGCGCCAGGCCTTCGCCGACCAGGTGGCGCGCACTCGCGCGCTGTACCGGGGCGCGGAGCCCGGCATCGCGCTGCTCACGCCTCGCTCGCGACCCTGCGTGCGCACCGCGTTCACGCTCTACGGCGAGATCCTCGACTGCATCGTGGAGTCCGGCTACGACGTGTTCCGCCGCCGGGTGGCGGTGTCCGGGCCGCGACGGTTCGGCGTGGCAGCGGCGGCGGTGAGCGCGGTGGCCGCAGTTAGCCTCCGCACGCGCCTGTGAAGCATGTCGATCGGGTCACTCGGGTAATCCGAATGGCATGAGGCCTTCTCCGGTTCGGGGGCACCCGTGCGGAGCTATCGGATGCTGTGGGGAGCGACCAGATGAGCAGCGGTACTCCGCGCTGGCGGAACGTCGACACGACCGCCGAGTTGATCGAGCAGGCCGGTCGCCGGTTGGATCACAGCGCCCGAGACCTCGTCAGGTCGCCGGAGGCGATCGCCGAGGCGCGGGAGGCGTTGCTCGTCATCACCGCGACCAGTGCGCGGCTCGCCCGGCAGCTGGACGGTCTGGCCTCCACGTTCAAGCAACCCAACACTGCTGAGCCTTCGGCCGTGCACGTCGCGCTCGACCAAGCGGCCGCGGCGGCCGAGGACCTCGGCAACAGCACCAAGGTCGCCGCGCAGGCCATTTACGACGGAGAATGACCTGCGCGCCGACGTTGCGGAGGGCGCCTCCGGGTGATTCGGCTCGCCCGGAGGCGTCCTCACGTGCTCACGGTGCTTGAATCAGTCCGGCACCTACGTCGGTGGCGGCCAGCGGCATGCGGCGAGCCGTCTGCGACAGCCGCGCCCACAGGCCCCACGCCCGCTCCGCGTACTGCTGGGCGTACAGCGCGGCCACGCCGGAGACGTGCGGGGTGGCCATGCTGGTTCCGCTGAGCTTGCGGTAGCGTTCCGCGCCCGGCCAGCTGGAGTAGACGTCGACACCGGGACCCACCAGGTCCACCTGCCCGATCTCGTCGACCGTGCCGGAGGAGAAGTCGGCGATCTGCAGCTGCGAATCGATCGCGCCGATGGCCATGATCGACGGGCAGTTCGCCGGGTGTCCGACCGGTGCGATCGTGCCCGCCGAACGATCGCTCTCGTTGCCCGCGGCGGCGATGATCAGCGTGCCGCGCTCCATCGCCCGCTGCGCGACCTTCTCGAACGCATCGGAGTAGGGCGTGCCAGCCTGCGCGGGCGCACCCAGCGACATCGACACCACCGCGCAGCCGTTGGAGATGGCCCACTGGATCCCGGACAGGATGCCGCCGTCACTGCCCGAACCGTCGTCGCCGAGGACCTTGCCCGCGTAGATGCTGGCTTCCGAAGCGATGCCGTAGCCCGGCCCTTCCGAGGAGGCCCGCGGTCCGCAGGAGGTTCCAGTCACGTGCGTGCCATGTCCGTGCCCGTCCTGGACGTCCTGGCCCTCGACGAAGGAACCGGTGACGATGTCCCGGTCGGCGAAGTCGGGGTGCTTGAGGTCCAGGCCGGTGTCGAGCACCGCGACCCGGACGTCCTTGCCGGTGGGCTGGGTGCGATCCGCACGCACCGACTGCAGCCCCCAGGTGAACTCGCCGTCCTCGGCGGAGGTCGACGGGTCGCCGATCGCGAACACGCGGCGTTCGGCCTCGATTCCCGCGATCGGCCCGCGATCGCCCGCCGCCCGCTGCAGCGACGTGAACTGGTCGTCGTCGGCGCCGATCAGCGCGACGCCCAGGTCGTGCAGCACGATCCCGCCCGCGCTGCGGAACAGCTCACCGGGCGCCGCGCCAGCGGCATCGGCGGTGTTGGCGCAGCGGATGCCGGTCAGCCGGGACAGCTCCCGGGTTCCGATGATGGTCGCGTTGTCTTCCAGTAGCACCAGATAGCGTCCGGTGGTGTTCCCCTCGGTGGTCATGGTTGCTCACCTCAGATGTGGTCGGTGGCTCGCCACAGCGTTCCCAGATTTCGCCACAGCATTCCCAGGTGTATCGCGCACTACGTTGAGTCACAAGCACCCAGCCGGGTAAGGTCTGCACTTTCCGTACCGCGGGTACCGAATATTCACACTGGTTTCCGCAGAGCACAACGCTTTCGGGCTTAACCGGATGGGGTCAGTTCAGGTACCGGGCGCAGGCGCGGTATGTCAGCGGGGACTTCCGGTCCGCACACTGGGGGTAATCGGCGGAGCAGGTCCTGATCGCGGATCCAGGACTGGACGAGGTCACCGGTTCGTACTTCCATGGAACACGCGCGTGTCGTGCGCTCGAGCAGGCCTAAAGCTGACGGAGGGCTGGTGCCATGACCGAACGCAAGATCGTCGTCGGAGTGGACGGTTCGGACCCGTCGAAGTGCGCGCTGCGGTGGGCGGTGAAGCAGGCAGCGCTGCTCGACGGGTCCGTGCACGCCGTCGGGGCCTGGGAGTTCCCGGCGTTCTACAGCTGGGAGGGCGGCCCGATGCCGCCGGACGACTTCGAGGACGCGGCGCGCAAGGCCCTCGACGACGCCGTCGACCAGATCCAGGACGAGGACCTCCCGAAGGTGCCGATCGAGCGCACGCTCACCCACGGGCACGCCGCCCAAGCGCTGCTGGACGCCGCCGACGGTGCCGAGCTGCTGGTGGTCGGCAGCCGAGGGCACGGCAGCTTCTACGGCGCCCTGCTCGGCTCAGTCAGTCAACGCTGCGCCGTGCACGCCAAGTGCCCGGTGGTCATCGTCCGCTACTGAACTGCAGCGGTTCGGAGCAGAGTGCTTGTCTTAACCCTGTTCTTGGTCTTTGTCTTTGAATCGCCGGAGGCGTTTAGCTCACTCCCGGCGCTGGCACCGCCGCGGGTTCTCAGCGTTCGCCTGACGAGGACAGCCCGCACGCCGTGTATTCGGACATACATAAGTCCGGGATCCCGCAGCTCAGGCGGACGCTGAGGTTCCACTACCCGCACCGCCGCGCAAAACGAGTTCGTCAGACAGGCCTTGATCAGTCGCGTTCTGCGTGGCCGAGGTGTTCGGAGAGGGTGGCCGCGCCCTCTCGGATCAGGTCGCGCAGGGCGGCTTCGGTTTCCTCGTTCCAGCGCAGAATCGGGACCGCGATGCTGATGGCGGCCACGACCTCACCGGTGTGGTCGCGCACGGGTGCGGCCACGCACGCCGCCGCTTCGTTGGATTCGCAGTACTCGCGCGCCACCCCGTCCTCGGCGATCTGGTCGAGCTCGGCGCGCAGTGCCTTGCGGGTGGTGATGCTGTGCTCGGTCATCGCATTGAGGCGGCGGTTGCCGTAGAGCTCGTCGACCTCGGCTCGCGACAGCGGCGCCAGCAGCGCCTTGCCGACCGCGGTGCAGTGCGCGGGCAGTCGCCGGCCCACCGCCGAGACCATGCGGACCGGGTGGCTGCTGTCGACCTTGGCCACGTAGAGTACCTCGGTGCCCTCGCGGACGCCGACGTGCACCGTCTCCTGGCAGCGTTCGGCGATTTCCTCCGCGACCAGCTGCCCCTCCCTGGCCAGGTCGAGGCGTTCGGCGTAGGCCGAGCCGAGCTGGAATCCGCGCACCCCCAGCCGGAACTTGTTGCTGCCGCGCCCCGCGGGCATCAAGTAGCCGCGTTCGCTGAGCGTGCCGACCAGCTCGTGCACCGTGGTGCGCGGCAGGCCGAGCTGCGCGGTGATCTCCGGCGCGCTGAGCTCGTGGGCGTCCAGGAACAACTCCAGTACGTCGAATGCCCGCTCCACCGCTGGTACCGCTCGTGCCACCGCTGGTGCTCCTCCCCGCCGACGATCTCCGGCGCGTGACCGATATTTCGAACATCGTATCCGATACCGGCCGCCGAGCGGGTGTCCTGCTTGACCATGCATCCCGCCAGTTCATACGATTTTCCGAACGTAGTTTGGAATCTCGAACGGAGCGGATGCGTGCGCCAGACCCGAGAGTTCCTGCGTTCCCAGGGCTTGCCCGGCGAGGACGCCCCTGTCACCAGCACAAAACGGTTTCCGGACGGTGCGCAGTACCGGGTGGAGATCCCGAGCACGGAAGGTCCCGAAGTCCTCGACGCCGTGCTCGCTGAGGCCGAGGCGCGCCAGGTCGCGGTGCACCGCATCTCGCAAGGCAGCGGCGGAATGCTGCTCACCGACGCGGAACTGCGCGCCATGGCCGATACCGCTGCCGCGCGTTCGATCGAGCTGAGCCTGTTCGCCCGGCCGGTCGCCGGGTGGGACACCAGCCCGATGGCCACCGCCTCAGGCGGCGGGTCAGTAGCGGCGCAAGCGCGCGGCACCGAACAGCTCGTGCACGCGCTCGAAGACATCAAACGGACTGCCGAGGCGGGCATCCGCAGCGTCCTGATCACCGATCTCGGCGTGCTCAAGACCGCGTCCGCGATGCGCGCGGCCGGCGATCTGCCGCCTGACCTGCAGTTCAAGATCAGCGTCCAAATGGGACTGGCGAACCCGGCTTCGGTGCGCATCGCCGAGGATCTGGGCGCTGACACCTACAACGTGCCCACCGATCTGAGCATCGGACAGCTAGCCGCGATCCGCGCCGCCACCGACCTGCCGCTGGACGTCTACGTCGAAGCGCCCGACGATATGGGCGGTTTCGTCCGGCACTTCGAGATCGCCGAGATCGTGCGCGTCGCGGCACCGGTGCACGTCAAGTTCGGCCTGCGCAACGCCCCGAACATCTACCCCAGCGGAACGCACCTGACCCCCACCGCGGTGGCACTGGGACGGGAGCGGGTGCGCCGCGCCCAGATCGGACTGGACCTGCTGCGCCGCTACGCGCCAGACGCCCGGACCTCGAAGCTCGCGGCGGACGGTCTCGCCGTCCCGCAGCATCGATCCACTGTGGACGACCGGGTTGGACGTTGACGCTTGCCCGCGCGGCGGCCAGAGTATGCCTGGACCGGCACCGGAGAAGGAGTCGCGATGGCAGCGCCCACCCAAGTCCCGGACGTGTTCGACCCGCGCAAGTACGCCGCAGGCGTGCCGCACGAGGACTTCGCGTGGCTGCGCGAGCACGCCCCGGTGAGCTGGCAGCAGGAGCGCGAGGTCGGCGACTGGCCTGCGGGCCCCGGTTTCTGGGCGGTGACCCGGCATTCCGATGTCGTCTCGGTGTTGAAGTCCGCTGACCTCTACTCGTCCTGGTTGGGCGCCACCCAGATCCGCGATCCCGCGCCGGAGGACCTGCCGTTCATCCGGCGCATGATGCTCAACCTCGACCCGCCGGAGCACGGGCGGCTGCGGCGGCTGGTCAGCCGGGCGTTCACGCCGCGGCGCGTCGGCCGGTTCCGCGATGCCGTGGCCGAGCGGGCGCGACTGCTGGTCGACGAGGTGATCGAGCGCGGCGGCTGCGATCTGCCGGTCGAGGTGACCGATGACTACCCGCTGCGCAACCTCGCGGACCTGCTCGGCGTGCCGGAGACCGATCGCGGGATGCTGCTGGAGTGGACCAACAGGGTGATCGGCTACCAGGATCCCGAGCACTCCGAGGTCGCCCTGGACACCGATGGAAAACCGGTGAACCCACGTGCCCCGGCCATGCTGGCGGACATGTTCGCCTTCGCCCAGGACCTCGCGGCGTTCAAGCGCCGCAATCCGGCGGACGACGTGATGACCGCGCTGGCCAACGCCGAGCTCGACGGGCGCGGACTGGCCGACGCCGAGCTGGAGATGTTCTTCTTCCTGCTGTCCGTGGCGGGCAACGACACGGTGCGCAGCGCCCTGCCGGGTGGTGTGCTCGCCTTCGCCCAGCATCCCGACCAGCACCGACTGCTGCTGACGGAACCGGAGCTGCTCGACTCCGCGATCGAGGAGACGCTGCGCTTCCACCCGCCGGTGCTCAGCTTCCGCCGCACCGCCATCACCGACACCGAGCTCGGCGGGCAGCAGATCCGGGCCGGGGACAAGGTCGTGGTGTTCCACTGCTCGGCGCACTTCGACGAGGAGCGGTTCCCCGAACCGCACCGCTTCGACATCCGCCGCTCCCCCAACGACCACGTCGCCTTCGGCGATGGCCCGCACGTCTGCCTGGGCGCGCACTTCGCGCGGTTGCAGCTGCGCGCCTTCTACCGCGAGGCGCTGTGGCGGATGCGCGACCTGCAGGTGACCGGGCCGGTGCAGCACCTGGTGTCGAACTTCATCAACGGCATCAAGCACCTGCCGATGTCCTTCACCCTCGGTCCGCGCTGAGCCCACCCCGATCTCGGCCTATGGTCAGCTGATGAGCAATGCCGCAGCGCTGCGATCGCGGTCGGGTCGCTGGATCCTCCTCGCCACGATCCTGGGCTCCGGCGTGGCGTTCCTGGACGGTTCGGTCGTCAACGTCGCACTGCCGGCGATCGGCCGCGAGGTCGGCGGCGGTCTCAGCGTCCTGCAGTGGGTGCTCGACGCCTACCTGCTCACCCTCAGCGCGTTGCTGCTGCTCGGCGGAGCGCTCGGCGACCGCTACGGCCGCCGACGCGTGTACGTGATCGGGCTGGTGCTGTTCACCATCGCGTCGTTGGGATGCGGGTTCGCGCCGACCGGCGAAGCGCTCGTCGTGGCGCGGCTGTTGCAGGGCGTCGGCGGGGCGCTGCTGGTGCCCGGCAGCCTGGCGCTGATCAACTCGACGATCCGGCAGCAGGACCGCGGTGAGGCCGTGGGCCGGTGGGCGGGCCTGACCGGCGTGGCCTCGGCGATCGGACCGTTCGTCGGTGGCTGGCTGGTGGACGCGGTGTCCTGGCGCGCGGTGTTCTTCATCAACGTGCCGATCGCCGCGGCTGCGCTGCTGGCGCTCCGACACGTCCCGGAGACCCGCAACCCGCAGGCAGCGGGCCGGCTGGACGTCTTCGGCGCTCTCGCGGTGACCGTCGGGCTGGCCGGGACGGTGTTCGCACTGATCGAGATCCCGACGGTGGGCTGGACACCGCTGACCATCACGGCGGCCGTCGCCGGAGCAACGGGTTTGGTGTCCTTCCCACTGATCGAGCTGCACCACCCCAGCCCGCTGCTGCCGCTGTCGCTGTTCCGCTCCGCGCAGTTCACCGGAGCCAACCTCACGACGCTGACCGTGTACGCGGCGCTGAGCGGGGCGTTGTTCCTGCTGTCGCTGCAGTTGCAGCAGTCCATGGGCTACAGCGCGCTCCAGGCGGGTATCGCGACATTGCCGATCACGATCATCATGCTGCTGCTCTCCGGCCGGGTGGGAGCAGTCGCGCAGCGCACCGGCCCACGGCTGCCGATGACGTTCGGCCCGCTCATCTGCGCGACCGGTCTCACGTTGCTGACCTGGGCAGTCCCCGGCAGCACCTACGCGTCCGGGGTACTGCCCGGAGTGCTGGTGTTCGGTCTCGGCCTGTCGATCACCGTGGCACCGCTGACCTCGGCTGTGCTCGCCTCGGTGAGCGAGTACAACGCCGGAGTCGCCTCCGGGGTGAACAACGCGGTGTCCCGCCTGGCCGGCCTGCTCGCGGTAGCGGTGCTGCCCGTGGTCGCGGGCCTGTCGCACACCGCGGCCGGTGCCCCGCTCGGTCCCGGCTTCGGCCGAGCCCTCCTGATCTCAGCGATCCTGTGCGCGGCCGGCGGAGTCCTGTCCTGGCTCACCATCGGCCGCTCGGAACGCGTGGACACCTACCCCCTGCCGGGCCTCAACCACGCCTGCCAGGACCCCTGCACCTGCCACCAGACCCGGTGACGGGCTGCCGATCATCCGGAGGCCCGCTTCGCCCGGACGTCTTCGGCGGTCAGGGGCTTACCCCCGATCGCCCACCCGCCGCTGGGCGTCTCGGTGATCACCACGTGCGTCGCCGGTCGCAGTGCTTCGCCTTCGACGGCGATGACGGCTTCGGAGACGTTCTCCACCAGCCGCCGCTTCTCCTCGTCGGTGTACACACCTGCGATCACCTTGATGTCGATGAACGGCATAGGACAGCTCCTCTGCGCCCCGATCACCCTGGCGGGTGCTCACCTGCTGATTCGGACTCCGGTCATGCGGTTGGAGTGGTCAGTCGCTGCATGCGGAGGAGCCAGAGTTCCAATTCGGCGAGCTGGCCGTCGAGGCTCTCGCTGCCGTACATGTCCGGGCTCGCGCGCAGGGTCATCAGCTCGTCCCAGCGCCGCTCCATCTGGTCCACCATTTCTCGCACGGTCACTTGCGGCCCCTCTTCCTCTCCCCGAATGAGCAACCGTGCACGACGCTACGGCCAGAGCGTGCACGCTGGGTAAGGCCAAAAGTCACGGTTTCACCCGATCCGCCCGCAGCGGAGCACCCCACGGCAGCGGATTGCTGTGGTGTGATCAAGCCATGCGAAAAGGGCGTCGAGGGCACCCGTGCGAACCCGACACCAGCCAGATCGGCTTGTGGACCTGCGAGGTGTGCGGGCAGCAGTGGGAGATCCACGGAGTCGCCGACAACCCGCGGATCCGCAAGGTCAGCCGAGTCGGCTGGTTCTTCGCCAAACTGCTCGGCTGAGCCCTCTCCAGCGCTTCCGGTGAAGGCTGCGCATCGACTACCGTCGTGCCTGGACATCAGCTCTGGAATCCACTGTGGAGAGTTCGGTGAGCATGCTCGCGACGTTGCCCGTCGGACCCGTCACCTACCAACTTCGCCGGGCGACCGAGGACGACCTCGCCGCTGTCATCGAGCTGCTGGCCGCTGATCAGCTCGGGGCCACCCGCGAGTCCGCCGACGATCTCGCGCCCTACCAGACAGCTTTCGCCGCCATCGACGCCGATCCAGCGCAACTGCTGCTGGTGGTGACCACCGGTGACGAGGTCGTGGGCACCATGCAGCTGACGTTCATCCCCGGCCTGGCCCGGCGCGGTGCGCTGCGCGCTCAGATCGAAGCAGTGCGCGTTCACGAGCAGCACCGCAGCCACGGCCTCGGCGGCGAGATGTTCAAGTGGGCCATCGACGAAGCGCGTCGTCGCGGCTGCGCCTTGGTGCAGTTGACCACCGACAAGCAGCGGGCTGCTGCGCACCGCTTCTACCAGCGGCTCGGCTTCACCGCGTCCCACGAGGGCTTCAAAATGGCCCTGTGACCACCGGCTACGCTGGTGTCGCGATGCGACGCAAGCTCACTTCGCCGCTGCCGCAGCGGCACGGCGTGGACCCGGTCCGGATGCGGCTGCCCCTCGACGGGCAGTGGCGCACCGTTCGGGACCACCTCGTCGACCGGATCCCGAAGCTCCCGCCCGAACGCATCGAGGCGATGCTGCGGGAGGGCCTGATCGTCGGCGTCGACGGCCCGCTCGGCTTGGACACCCCGTTCACCCCGGGCGCGTTCATCTGGTTCCACCGCGACCTGCCGGTGGAGACACCCGTGCCGTTCGCGATCGACGTTCTGCACCGCGACGAACACCTGCTGGTGGTGGACAAGCCGCACTTCCTGGCCACCACCCCGCGCGGCGGGCACGTCCTGGAGACCGCGCTGGTCCGGTTGCGCCGCGAGCTCGACCTCCCGCAGCTCAGCCCGGCGCACCGCTTGGATCGACTGACCGCGGGGTTGGTCATGTTCGTGATCACCCCGCAGCATCGCGGCGCGTATCAGACGTTGTTCCACGACCGTTTGGTGCACAAGGAATACGAGGCCGTCGCCGGTTTCACCCCGGACCTGGAGTTTCCCCGCACGGTGCGCAGCCGGATCCACAAGCAGCGCGGTGTGCTGGCCGCTGAAGAAGTGCCGGGCGAGCCGAACAGCGAGACCCGCGTGGAGCTCGTCGAACAGCGCGGCGACCTCGGCCGCTACCGACTGCTCCCCCGCACCGGGCGCACCCACCAGCTGCGGGTGCACTTGAACAGCCTGGGTGTCCCGATCGTCGGCGACGAACTCTACCCGGTGGTGCGGGAGCGCGCCGCCGACGACTTCAGCCAGCCGCTGCAGCTACTGGCCAAGGTCCTGGAACTCACCGACCCGATCACCGGCGAGCAGCGACGCTTCGAATCCCGCCGGACGCTGAGCGGCTGGACCTGAGAACCTGTCTGACGAGCTCGTTTTGCGTGGCGGTGCGG
The DNA here is from genome assembly GCF_053593195.1 of Saccharopolyspora sp. NPDC002376. Classification (NCBI taxonomy): domain Bacteria; kingdom Bacillati; phylum Actinomycetota; class Actinomycetes; order Pseudonocardiales; family Pseudonocardiaceae; genus Saccharopolyspora; species Saccharopolyspora sp. NPDC002376. The sequence goes on along the minus strand of NZ_JBSFBZ010000001.1, from coordinate 97,493 downwards.
GTAGCGGAACCTCAGACGTTCCCTGGACTGCGGGTGCCCAGACTTATGTATGGCCAGCCGCCGGGGTCAGTACCGTTCCGCTGGTGCGGCCGGTGGGGTTGCCGTCGAGCAGTACTGGCACGCCATTGACCAGGACCGTTGAGCAGCCCGTCGCCAACTGCCACGGTTGTTCGAAGGTCGAGTTGTCGATGATCGTGGCGGGGTCGAACACGGCGACATCGGCGGCTTTGCCCTCGGCCAGCACGCCGCGGTCGGTCAGTCTGATCCTGGCCGCGGGCAGTGCGGTCATCTTGCGCACCGCGTCCTCGAGGGACACGACGCCGCGTTCCCGCACGTAACGGCCGAGGACTCGGGCAAAGGTGCCAAAGCTGCGCGGGTGCGGTCGGCCTTCGCCCTGCTCGGTCATGATCCAGCCGTCGCTGGCCACCGACACCCACGGGTGCTGGAGCACGGCGTCGACGTCGGCTTCGCTCATCGCGTGGTTCACGATCGTCACGTTCGCCGAGTGCTCGTCCAGCACGCGCAGCGCCGCTTCTGCCGGGTCGACGCCATCGCGGCGGCCGATCTCGGCGACCGACAGCCCGATGTCCGCGCTTTCAGCACCGATCGGCAGATCGGCGATGACCAGGCCTTCCGGGTCGATGTCCCGGCCGAACCTGGCGCGCAGCTCGGCGGCGATCCGCTCACGGGTGGCGGGGTCCGCCAGGCGCTTCAGGAGTGCGTCCTTGCCGCCGTCAACAGCCCACGGGCTCAGGCGCGAGACCAGCGACGTGCTGGATGCGGTGTAGGGGTAGACGTCGGCGGTGACGTCCACGCCGCGTTCGCGGGCGGTGTCGATGAGTGCGAGGGCTTCCACGACCTTGCCGTGGTTCTCCGGGCCCATCGCCTTGAGGTGCGAGATCTCCAAGCGGGCGCCAGCGAGTTCGGCGGCTTCGATCGCCTCGCGCACCGCGTCGAGCATCGTCGCCGCTTCATTGCGCATGTGCGTGGAGTACAGCAGTCCGGCCGATGCAGCTGCGGCCACCAGCGCACGCACTTCCGCGGCGTCGGCGAACACGCCCGGGGCGTAGATCAGTCCGGTGGAGAAGCCGACAACTCCTTGCTGTGCGGCGGTTTTCACCAGCTCGCACATCCGGTCCAGCTCGGCTGCGGTCGGCGCTCGGTCGGCGTCGCCGAGCACCGCCAGGCGCACCGCGTTGTGGCCGACCTGCAGCGCGACGTTGACCGCCGCTCCCCCGACCGCGTCTTGGAATCCCGCCGCATCGCGCCACTTCCAGCTCATCGCCCGGTCGTCGATGATGCTGGCGCGGCGGATCAGGTCCAGGTCGGTGAACGGGAACGGGGAATGCCCGCAGTTGCCGGTCACCAGCGTCGTCACGCCCTGATGGATCTGGGTGACGGCCGCCGGATCGCCTTCCAGGGTGTAGTCGGCGTGGGAGTGCAGGTCGATGAAGCCAGGGGCGACGATCTGCCCGGTGGCGTCGATTTCCCGCCGCCCGGAGAGCTTTTCGGTGCTGAACTCGGCGATCCGGTCGCCTGCAATGCCGACGTTGCAGCGTCGTCGCGGCGCGCCGGTCCCGTCGACCACCTCGCCGCCGTTGATCACGATGTCGAACACGGGCACTTCCTCGGACTCGGCGGGGCCGTGCGACGTCGCAACGCCGCACGGCCCCGACTTCAGCTGGTTTCGAAGAAAAGGATCACCGCGTACATCAGGCAGCACGGCACCAGGAGTGCGAAGCCGGTCAGCAAGATGTTCTTCAAGTTGGTCGAGCGGGCCAAGCTCATCGCGCTGACCATGTTGGCGTTGGGGAACGGACCGTAGGTGTCGGCCTTGGACGCGAACAGCAGCACCACGACCCAGGCACCCGAGCTGATCCCGAGGCTCATCGCGAGGCCACCAAACACCTTGTTCAGCAGCACCACCTGCGCAGCAGTCGCACCCGGCACCCCGACCCAACCGAGCCCGGCGATGAGCAGCGCGAACACGAACGGCGACAGGCCCTGCATGCTGGTGCCGTAGGTGTCGAGGATGACCTGGAACGGCTGCAGCTCGTCGATCTCGGCGAACAGCACCGCCAACAGCCAGAACAGCAGGAACACGTTCACCAACCGCGCCGCGCCCCGGTACATCTGGACCGCGATCTCGGTCGGGCTCAGCCCGCCGACCAGACCGGCGACGATCCCGAGCACCGGCAGAGCCAGCAGCGGGAACGTGGTGCCGGCTCCGGAGACGATCGCGTAGGCGACGCTGGCGACCAGGACGATGGCGAACGCCGCGGTCGCCCGCCCGCTGCCGCGCACCGGCTCCTCGTCGACGGCGCCGAGGTCTTCGGCGTTGTAGTCGTCCCCGGTTCCTTCGGTCCGCCGCTGCATCCACGGCACGATCATCAGGCCCGCGATCAGCGACAACACCGCCAGCGGCCCGGCGCCGTAGAGCAGGTACTGCAGGTAGCCGACCTCGGCAGCGCTCATGATCGCGACGTTGGAACCGGCGAAAGGTGCCAACGCCAGGCCAGCGCAGCCGCCGGTGAACATCATCGCCGCCGTCGCCGAGCGGGTGAAGCCGAGCCGGGCGACGATCGGCAGCAGCAGCGGTGCGGCGATCGCCAGCGCACCGGCCAGGGTGCCCAGGCTGGCGACCAGCACCAGGCAGGAGATCATCACGCCCAGCGTGGCTGCGGAGCGGTTGCGCTCTCCGACCACGCGCATCACGCCGCGCACGATGGTCGCCGCGATGCCGGTGCTGCGCAGGATCTCGCCGACCCCGGCGCCGAGCATGATGACCAGGCCGATGATGGTGACCTGGTCACCGAGCGATTCGCCAAGCATCTCCCCGATCGCGGCCGGGGTGGGCATCATGATCAGCAGTGCGGAGACCACCGCGACGACGGTGGCCACCATGATGTCCATGCCGAGCAGCGCGAGCGCTGCGTAGAGCACGATCGGCACGAGTCCCCACAGCGTGGGGACCTCGACGAACGGGCCGAGGGCCGCGGACAGGACCAGGCCGGCTACGGCGGTAATCGTGATGATCGATCTTCGGGCCTTCAAAGGCCCGGTCGGGGTGTCCGCTCTCGGCGGCGCACCCGCACTGTCCACATTGCTCATGAGGACTGCTTTCTGTGGGTCTGGTGGCTGTGCTGGGCGATGAAGTCCTCGTCGACCTCGACACCGAGCCCCGGGGTGGTGGGCACGGCAACGACCCCCTCGTGCGCAACCAGCGGTGGGTTCACCACATCGCGGGCGTAGTACTTCTCCGATGCCGAGACATCGGAGGGCAAGCTGAATCCGGGCAGGCTGGACAGCGCCACGTTGGCGATGCGGCCGACGCCGAACTCGTGCATCCCGCCGCACCACACCGGCCAGCCCGCGTCGCGGGCCAGGTCGTGCGCGGCGACGGCGGTGGTCAGCCCGCCCATGCGGGAAGCCTTGATGTTGAGGATCCGCGCCGCCTTCAGCGCGATCGCGGTGCGCAGATCGTCCAGGGTGTCCACGGATTCGTCCAGGCAGACCGGGGTTTCGAGGGACGCCTGCAGCTCAGCGGAGGGCAGCAGCGCGCGCGGCGCGAACGGCTGCTCGATCATGGCCAGCTCGAAGTGGTCCAGTTCGCGCAGCACGGAGCGGTGCTCGGCGATGTCCAGGTAGGCGCCGTTGGCGTCGACGTGCAGGTTCAGCTTCGGGAAGGCGGCCCGGACCTGCTTGACCGGCTCGACGTCCCAGCCCGGGGCGATCTTCAGCTTCACCCGCGGGTAGCCGGCATCGACCTGGCGCTGCACCTGTACCAGCAGTTCGTCGATGGTGGGCTCGATGCCCAGCGACACCCCGGCCACCACGGTTTCCCGCTCGCCGCCGAGCGCTTGGGCCAGCGGAACGCCCTGCTGCGTGGTCCACAGCGCCCAGCCGGCGGCGTCGATCCCGGCGGCGGCGAAGCGGTGCCCGCGCACCTTGCCGTAGAGCTCGCCGAGCTGGCTCGGGTGCTCGACCTCGCGGCCGAGGATGGCCGGCAGCAGGTATCCGGTGGCGATCGACCAGCTCGTCTCGACCGTGTCCGACGCGTAGTACGGGTCGCTCGGCGAGGCGATCTCGCCCCAGCCCACGGCTCCGGACTCGTCGACCAGCTGCACCAGGATGTGCTCGAGGTGGTTCTTGCGGTGCGAGCTGGTCTGGAAGCTGTGCTTCAGCGGCAGGCGGACGCGGTGCAGCGTAGCGCTGGCGATCTTCATCATGTCTCCGATCAGAGGTTTTCTGCTTCGTCCGCGTAAATCCCCAGAGCGCGGGAGAAGCGGTCCCGCTCGCCGAGGCGGCGTTGTGCCCCCTTGGCGCTAGCGGTGGTCAGGGTGGCCAGCACGTGCGCGACGGCGGCGACGGCGGTCGGCGAGTCCGAATAGGACGCGCTCTCGGTCTGCACGACGATGACCGCGTCCGCGACCGCAGCCAGTGGGGCGTCTTCGGAGTCGGTCACCACGACCAGCGTGCCGCCGGAGGCGGTGAACTGGCGGGCGACCTCGATGCTCTCGCGGCGGTAGCGGCGCAGCGAGAAGACGATCAGCACGTCGCTGGAGCGCACTTCGGTCAGCACGTCGACGGCCTGCACGATGCGGCCGTCGATGGTGGTCACGTTCGACAGCGACGCGCCTAGGTCGGCGGCCAGCAGGCACGCGTAGGCGAAAGATTTGCCGGAGCCGAGGATGAACCGGCGACGCGCCCCCACCACCAGCGCGGCGGCTCGCTCGACCGAACCGTCGCCGGCGATCGATTCCATCGCCGCGTCCAGCGACCGGATCTCCTGCTCGACGACCCGCTGCTGCAGGACGGCCGCCGAGCTGCGCTGCACGCGCGCTTCGTAGCGCTGGCGCGGGCTGCTGAGGTCGCGGTTTACGTCATGGGCGGTCATGGTCACCTCCGATGATCGGAACACGGGTGAACCAGTAAACCGAGGTCTCCGCCGAGACCTTCTGGCAGGAGCGGGCGGCGAGGCCGGAGGCGAGGAACTCGTGGAATCCGGCGCGCACGGCGGACCTCACCTCGGCCGCCTGGGCTGGTTCGAGCAGCGCCGGGTCCGAAGGCACCACGAGCCGGCCGTGGTCGCCGAAGTCCTGCTTGGTTCCCCAATCCGCGCTCGTGAAGTGCGGTGTTGGCTCAGCTGGCGCGAAAGGTTCGGGAGTCTGCTCCAGGTCCCATTCGACGACGACCCGGTCCGACTGCTCGTGCAAGTAGAAGTCGTCGACGTACCAGCGGCCGACCGCACCCAGCACGTCGAGGTTGAAGTGCGCGTTGCGGGAGATCAGCGGGTCGTAGCTCCAGCGCATGAAGCGCATCCCGGTGTCGCGGGCGACCTCGGCCTGCGCCTGCTTCAGCTTCCGGCCCAGCCCGATGCCCTGGCTCTCCGGCGCGACGACCGCGGCCTGCGAGTAGTGGTACATCCGCGTGCCGTCACCGCCGCGCATGCCGTAGGCGAAGCCGAGCAGCGCACCGTCCTCCCCCACCGCTCCGACGACCGAACCGCCGTTGCGCAGCAGCGCTGTCAGCAGCGGCGGGCTCAGCCCGACGTCGGAATCGCGGTAGCCGAACACGCGCCGGTACAGCGCGGCAGCCTGCCGCTGCAGCTCGGCGGTGTTCAGGTTCTGGACGACGAAACCGGCCGCCCGGACCTCCGATGTAGGTCCGCGTCCCACGGCCCCTCCTCACGCACTGCATCGGAACAATCGCCCTATGCAGTCATCTTACGAAACGTAACTTGCAACAAGATGCGTTTCGAAACACCGTTTGTCAATGGTCTTGCCTGAAGCACTTCGAAAAGATACGTTTCATATCTGTGAGTCTGATCGAAAGCGAAGCTGTCGACGCGGCGCGGATGCGCGACCGGCTGCACCGCTACGTCCACCTGGAAACGCCGAGCGGGGACGCCGACGCGCTCAACGCCCTGCTCGATCTGCTGCAGCGGCGCTACGACGAACTCGGCGCCCGCACCGGACTGCACGCCAGCGCCACCGGCGCCAACCTGGTCGCGCACTTCCCCGGCACCGGCGACAAACACCGCGAGCGACCGGTCCTGTGCCTCGGCCACCACGACACGGTGTGGCCCACCGGCACGCTCGACGGCTCCGTGCCGTGGCTGGAGCGGGACGGCCGGATCCACGGGCCGGGCGTGTACGACATGAAGGGCGGGCTCGTCGTCTTCGAAACCGCCGTGGAACTCCTCGCCCAGCACGGGATCGCGCACCCGCCGGTCACGATGATCCTGGTCGCGGACGAGGAAGTCGGCTCGCCCTCGGCGCGGGAACTCGTCGCCGAGCACTGCCGCGACGCGATCGCCGCGCTGGGCTTCGAGCCCCCGCACCCCGACGGCGCGGTGAAGACCGCCCGCTGGGGCAGCACCCGCGCTCGCATCCACGTGACCGGCCGGGAATCGCACGCCGCGCTGGCCCCCGAGGACGGCGCGTCAGCCATCGAGGAACTGATCGACCAGCTCCTCGTCGTGCGGCAGATCGCCGCCGATCATCCGGACATGCTGTGCAACGTCGGCACGATCGCCGGCGGTGGCCGGACCAACGTGGTGCCCGGCGAGGCGTCGTGCGAGATCGGCATGCGCTTCACCGACACCGAGACCGAACGCTCCGTGCTGGCGGCGCTGCAGGACCTGGCGCCGGTCCGCCCCGGAACGACCGTCACCGCGGAGATCCTCACCAGCCGTCCAGTGTGGACGGAACCGGAAACCGGGGAACTGACCGACGCGCTGGCCCGCGCTGGGCAAGCCGTCGGTCAGGAAGTCTCGGGACGCCCGGCGGCCGGAGCGGCCGACACCAACCTGACCGGATCCCTGGGTGTGCCGAGCCTCGACGGCCTCGGCCCGGTCGGCCGAGGTGCACACGCCCTGGACGAGCAGATCATCACGGCGACCCTGCCCGAACGAGCAGCCCTGACCGCCTCCCTGCTCGCCCACCTCTGATCCGCGGTTCTGTCGAGCGGGTTGTGCGACGCAACCCGCTCGACGGAACAACTCGCGCATCGCAGCCAGATCAAAGCGCCACGTCCATGCGGGAGCGCTGTGGCTTTGAGAAGTGATTGTCCGTCCGAACCGGACGCGAACGGCAGGAAGAAGTACGTCTCTCCCTGCCTCTTTCAACTTATAGCGCACCAGGGGGCTTGCGGCAAGGCCCGGGTCGTGCCGCAGAATCTCCGTCCGAAGCCAGGACCTGCGAAAATCAGGGACTCGCGGATGCGTGCGCCTGCCGGGCGCGCCAACCGACGGACATGGGGAGAAGCAGTGGTTGATACCGGCAGCAGTACGGCGATGTCCTCCTCACCTGGCCGCTACGTGCTGGGTTTCCAGGAGATCGACCAGAGCCAGATCGCGCTCGTCGGGGGCAAGGGCGCACACCTGGGCGAGCTCTCGCGGATCGAAGGCATTCGCGTGCCTGCTGGCTACTGCGTGACGACGGACGCATTCCGGCGGCTCATGGCAAGCGCACCATCGCTCGAAGATCAGCTCGACCAGCTGTCGCACCTGAGCCCGGACGACCGGGGCGCGATCGCCGCGCTCAGCGCGGAGATCCGCAGCGCTGTCGCGGGGATCCCCATCCCCGACGATCTGGCGGCAGCGATCACTCGCCCACTCTCCAGCCTGGACGAGAAAGGGGCCTACGCCGTCCGATCCAGCGCGACGGCCGAAGACCTGCCAACGGCGTCCTTCGCAGGCCAGCAGGACACGTACTTGAACGTCGTGGGACCTGCGGCGATCCTCGAGCACATCCGGTCGTGCTGGGCCTCGCTCTTCACCGAACGGGCCGTGACCTACCGCCTGCGCAATGGTTTCGACCACCGCAAGGTCCACATGGCCGTGGTCGTGCAGCGGATGGTCTCGCCGGACGCGTCCGGCGTCCTGTTCACGGCCGACCCCGTCACGTCGAACCGGAAGGTCACCAGCGTGGAGGCCAGCTTCGGCCTCGGCGAGGCCCTGGTCTCCGGTCTGGTGAACGCGGACGTCTACGAGGTGCGGGACGGCGAAGTCGCCGACAAGACGGTCGCCGCCAAGCAGTTGGCCATCCTCGCCGTGCCAGGAGGCGGGACGCAGCAGCAGGCGATCGAGCCGGAGTTGCAGCAGCAACCAGCGCTGACCGATGCGCAGGTGGTGCAGCTCGCGCAGCTGGGCAGGCGAATCGAAGCGCACCTCGGCCGTCCCCAGGACATCGAGTGGTGCCTGGTCGACGGTGACTTCCAGATCGTCCAGAGCCGGCCGATCACCACGCTGTTCCCCGTCCCACCGGTCGAGGACCAGGAGAACCACGTGTACCTCTCCGTCGGCCATCAGCAGATGATGACCGACCCGATGAAGCCCCTGGACCTGTCCTTCTGGCAGTTGACCACGCCACGGCCCATGTCCGAGGCTGGTGGGCGGTTGTTCGTCGACGTCACCAAGCGCTTGGCATCACCGGCCACCCGCGCCGGGCTCCTGGAAGCCATGGGGACGTCGGATCCGCTGATGAGGGATGCGCTGCAGACCGTTCTCGACCGCGGCGACTTCGTCCCGGCGCCGTCGGGGGATGCCCCGGACGGGCCGCCCGCTGGTGGCGCGCCGGATCCGATCGAAACCGATCCTGCCATCGTCGACGAGCTGATCGCGCAGAGCCAGGCGTCCCTCGCTGCGCTCAAGCACGACATCCGGGAGAAACGCGGATCGGAGCTGTTCGACTTTATCCTGGAGGACCTCCAGGAGCTCAAGCGCGTCTTGTTCGCCCCGCACAGCCTTCAGGTGATCATGGCTGGGATGGGGGCGACGTGGTGGCTCAACAAGGAGATGCACGTGTGGCTGGGCGAGGAGAACGCAGCCGACGTGCTCACGCAGTCCGCCCCCAACAACGTCACTTCGGAGATGGGGCTCGCGCTCCTGGACGTCGCAGATGCGATCCGCCCGCATCCGGAGGTGGTGGCCTTCCTGAAGGACGTCGAGGACGAAGACTTCCTGGACGAACTGCCCGATCTCGCGGGCGGGCGCGAGGCGCAGGACGCGATCCGCGCCTACCTCGACCAGTACGGCATGCGCTGCGTCGGCGAGATCGACATCACGAGACCGCGCTGGAGCGAGCGCCCCAGCGCCCTCGTGCCCGTGATTCTCGGCAACATCGAGAACTTCGAGCCCGGCGCCAGCCGGCAGCGCTTCGAACAGGGGCGGCAGGAGGTCTGGAAGAAGGAGCAGGAGCTGCTGGAGCGCTTGCAGGCCCTGCCGGGCGGAGAGCGGAAAGCCGAAGAGACCAAGTCGATGATCGACCGCCTGCGAACCTTCGTCGGGTACCGGGAGTATCCGAAGTACGGCATGATCAGCCGCTACTTCGTCTACAAGCAGGCGCTGCTGGAAGAGGCCGAGCGCCTGGTGCAGACCGGAGTGCTTCGCGACGGGGAGGACATCTTCTACCTCCGGTTCCAGGAACTCCACGACGTCGTGCGCACCGGGCAGGTCGACCACCAGCTCATCCGCCAGCGCAAGGAGGCGTTCAGCGGATATCAGGCGCTCACGCCTCCCCGAGTCCTCACATCGGACGGCGAGACCATCACCGGGTCCTACCGACGCGAGGACGTGCCAGCCGATGCACTTGTCGGCCTGCCGGTTTCCAGCGGGATCGTCGAGGGGCGCGCCCGCGTCGTCCTGGACATGACCGAGGCCGATCTCGAGGCGGGCGACATCCTGGTCACCGCCTACACCGATCCCAGCTGGTCGCCCGTGTTCGTCACGGCCCAAGGCCTGGTGACGGAGGTGGGCGGCCTGATGACCCACGGCGCGGTGATCGCCCGGGAGTACGGCTTGCCAGCCGTCGTCGGGGTGGAGCACGCCACCCGCCTGATCAAGGACGGGCAGCGAATCCGCGTGAACGCAACGATCGGCTACGTCGAAATCCTGTCCGAGACGTGCTGAGCTGAGCTCTGCCAAGATCGGCGGTATGGGAGAAGCAGTAGGGCGCGACGCGCAGTACGACGTGTTCGCCGAAGAATTCGCCGAACACGCCGAGGACGGGTTCTACAACGCCCACTACGACCGTCCGGCCTGCCTCGACCTGCTCGGCGACGTCGCGGGGAGAAGGGTGCTCGACGCCGCGTGCGGCCCCGGCCTCTACGCCGCCGAGCTGGTCGCGCGTGGGGCGCAGGTGATCGGCTGCGACATCAGTGAGCGGATGGTCGAACTGGCCTCGAACCGGGTCACCGCAGGGGACTTCCGAGTGCACGACCTGTCCGATCCCCTGGTCTGGCTGCCGGACGCCTCGGTCGATCTGGTGCTGTTCGCGCTGGCCGTGGAATACCTGGACGACCGGGTGGCCGCAATGCGCGAGTTTCGCCGCGTGCTGCGGCCCGGTGGGGCACTGGTGCTCTCGCGGATGCATCCGACCGGCGACTGGCTCCGCCTCGGCGGCAACTACTTCGAGCCGCGCGTCGTCGAGGAGGTCTGGAGCAAGGGCTGGCAGGTGCGGTACTGGACCGCACCGCTGGAGGTGACCTGCGAGGAGCTGTTCCAGGCCGGGTTCGTCATCGAACGACTGCGGGAACCCCGGCCGACCGCGGCCGCCGCGGAGATCTCGCCGGAGCGCTACGAACGCCTTAACCGCGAGCCGACCGGCTTCCTCGCGATCCGCGCCCGGCCCGATGTCGTGAGTGCCTAGCCGTGCTGGAGCACGGCTAGGCACTCACGACCACTACTGGTAACCCTGGCCGGACAGGTAGGCCTTTCGCCAGCGGAGGATTGTGACCTCGGTGAACAGATCGGCCCGGGTGAACGGGTCCCGGGCGATGAAGTCCTCGGCTTCGGCGCGGGTTTCGACGTCGACCAGGTAGACCCCGCCCGTGGGTGCGTCGCCGTCGTCGGGGAGCTTGGCTCCGCAGGCCAGCAGCAGCTCCTTGTGCTCCTCGAGGAACGCCAGGTGCGCCGGCCGGTTGTCCTGCCGCACCTGCTGGTGGTCCGGCTTGTCGAACGTTTCGATGAAATAAGGCATTTCCGCTCCTGTTCAGTTGGTCGGCCGCGCAATCCGCACAGCAGGACCGCGGCGACGCAGATCAGGCTGCCCAGAACATCATGATCACCGTTTGACTTCCTCACCGGCCTGAACGCCGCTGACTCCTACCACGCCTGGCGGCACGGGCTTCGCACCGCCAGGTCGCCTCGGTGGGTTCCTGCTTCGCCGCGCTCAGCCCGAACTGGTTCGGGTCTTACATGCGCTCCACAGGCTGTCACCGCCAGTCCGGCGGCCTTGGCGACGTTCACCGCCGCATTCACGTCCCGATCCAAGTGCGCCCCACACGCTGAGCATTGCCAAGTGCGGATGTGCAGCGGTTTGGGTCCGTCTTTGCTGCCGCAGTTCGAGCACACCTGAGAAGTCGGTTCGAACCGGCCGATCCGAACCACCTTCCGCCCGTACAGCGCCGCTTTGTACTCCAACATCCCCACAAACGCCGACCACCCGGAATCGTGCACGGACTTGGCCAAGCGAGTGCGCGCTAGTCCCGAGACCGCCAGGTCTTCCACCGCGATCGCTTGGTTCTCGCGAATCAGCCGAGTGGAAAGCTGGTGGTGGAAATCGCAGCGCGCATCGGCGACTCGCGCGTGACCGCGGGCCACCTTGATCTTGGCCTTGTCCTTGTTCTTACTGCCCCTCTCCTTACGAGCGAGGTCTCGCTGTGCCCGTTTGACCTTCTTTTCAGCGTTACGAAGGAACTTCGGAGCGCTGATCTTCGTACCGTCCGACAGCACCGCGAATTGACCTAGGCCCAGATCGACACCGAGCTCTGGAGCATCGGTGTCGATGGGTTCGGGATTGGTGTCGACGACGAACGACGCGAAGTACCGCCCCGCGGCATCCTTGACCACGGTCACACTCGATGGCGTCGACGGCAGAGCACGGGACCACCGCACCGGCACATCACCGATCTTCGGCAGCCGCAGTTTGCCGCCCGAGGTAACCGACCACCTGGCGTTAGCGGTGAAACGCACCGCTTGACGCCGGTCACGCTTGCTCTTGAACCGGGGGACACCCACCTTGCGACCCGCACGTTTCCCGCTCAGCGAGTCGAAGAAATTTTTGTGTGCCCGATCAGCGTCCCGAAGCGCCTGCTGCAACACCACCGCCGACACCCCGCTCAACCATCCACGGTCCGCGGTGTTCTTCGCCTCGGTGATCAACCGCTTCGACAACTCCGCCGCAGAAGGGATTTTCTCCCCCGCTTCATAGGCATCCCGGCATGCCCGGATGGCGATCCATCGCGAAGTTGAAGTTGACCTGCCCAGCACGCAGGTTCGGGCGCAACACCGGCGGAAACCTGTTGGGGTTCAACGCAGTTCCACCGGGCAGGTCCAGCGGCAGGCTCAGGCAGAAGCTCCGGCCTTCGACGACCTCGGCGACGCCTTCGCGAACCTTCTCTGGGGTGATCAGGTTGAGCCGTCCGAGGTTGTCGTCCGGACCGAAGTCACGCCAGTTGGATCTCTCCGGGCGACGCACCCAACGCGGGTTCTCCATCGAAACCTCCAGGAACGGCGCGGCTCCCCTGCTCAGGGAGCCGCGCCGGTTCGGGTCAGGCCGGCACGGCTTCGGTGCGGGAGTCCTCGGTGGTCGCGCGGTCGTCGTAGTTCGGGCGGCGCAGGAACAGCAGCATGCAGCCCAGGGTCAGCAGGACCTGGAAGATCGCGTAGACGATCACCGTCGTGATCGAACCCGACAGGTTCAGCAGGAACTGGCCCACGATCGGTGTCGTGCCGCCGAGGATCGTGCCGCAGAGCTGGTAGCACAGCGAGATGCCGGTGTAGCGGACGTGCGCCGGGAAGCGGCTGGCAAGCATGCCCGCCAGCGCCGCGTAGTACAGGCAGTGCGGGATGGTCGCGATGGCCACGCCGAACATCGCCAGACCGTAGTCGTTGGTGCCGATCAGCAGGAACATCACCGGCAGCAGCACCACCTCGGGCAGCAGCATGATCGTCACCGCGCGGGACCAGCTGCGCATTCTGGTGGCGATGACCGCGCCGAAGGGCTGGGCGATGATCTGCACGATGTTGGCGACGAGGATGATCGTCAGGAACGAGCTCTTGTCGAACTCCAGGGTGCTGGTGGCCCAGGACAGCGCGAACGTCGACTTGAAGTAGGTGGCCGACAGGCCGATCGTGCAGGCGCCGATGCCCAGCAGGAGCAGCGTCGGGTGCGAGCGCACGACCTCCCAGACCGGCAACTTGGCGACCTTCTTGCTCTCGATCAGGTTGGCCATCGCCGGCGACTCGGTGACCCGCAGCCGAATGAACAGGCCCACCAGTACCAGCAGCGCGGAAGCCAGGAACGGGACGCGCCAGCCCCAGCCCAGGAACGCTTCGTCCGGAAGTTGGCTGATGGCCAGGAAGCTCAGCGTGCTCAAGGTGTTGCCGACCGGCGAGCCCTGCTGGGCGAAAGCGCCGTAGAGGATCGACTTGCCCTTGGGCGCGTGCTCGGAGGCGATCAGCACCGAGCCGCCCCACTCGCCGCCGAGGCCGATGCCCTGGACCATGCGGATGACCACCAGCAGGATCGGCGCCCACACGCCGATCTGGGCGTAGCCCGGCAGCAGGCCGATCAGGGTGGTCGCGATGCCCATCATCAGCAGCGTGATGACCAGGGTCTTCTTCCGCCCCAACCGGTCACCGATGTGGCCGAAGATGATGCCGCCGAGCGGGCGGGCCAGGAACCCGACCCAGAACGTCGCGAACGCCACCAGGGTGCCGACCGCACCGTCGAGCTCCGGGAAGAAGACCTTGTCGAAGACCAAGGCCGACGCCGTGCCGTAGATGTAGAAGTCGAACCACTCGATGGTCGAGCCGATGAAGGCTCCGATCCCGGCGCGGTTGGCCGTGCGGCTCTGCTCGCGCGCGCTGATCGCACCCATGCATTCTCCCTTGAAGCTTCGGTGCCGGTGAGCGCTCAGCAGGCGCTCACGTCCCCGAGATGTGATGGGGGCAACCGTGTCACCTCGCACCAAGACTGTCCAATACAGAATCAGTGCGACAGTGAGACGCAGTTCTTATCAATCAGCGGAGTCGTCCCTGGTCACCAGAGGCGACAGCTTTGCCTAAAACTGGCACCCGACTCGCGCGGAATGTCCGGTCAGTTCTAGGCACAACTGACACTCCGCGCCGAACCGCTCAGGGCTGAGCCGGGGTGGGGAGGGCTTCCTCGGCGATGTCCAGAACCGTGCGCAGGGCCGCCGAGCTGTTGTCGGTGCGCCAGGCGAGCGCCGCGTGCATCCGGATCGGCTCGCCCACCAGCGGTCGGTACACCAAACCGGTTTGCTGTATGTGCTGGCAGGAAGTCAGGGTCAGCGTGACGCCGACGCCCGCCGCCACCAGGGCGAGGATCGTGTAGGAGTCCGGTGCTTCCTGGACGACTCGCGGGTTGAACCCCGCTGACACGCACGCCTTGACCAGCGCGTCGCGCAAGGTGGATCCGGCGTTGGCCGGGAAGCTGACGAACGGTTCGTCGGCGAGCTGCTCGATGCGGATGCGGTCCTGCTGGGCCAGCGGGTGGTCGGTGGGCAGCGCGCAGATCAGCTCCTCCACCTCGATCACCCTGGTCTGGACACCGGGCTGGTTGACCGGGAGCCGGACGAAGCCGAGGTCGAGCGAGCCGTCGGCGACCTTGGCCAGCGCGACGTTGGCGTAGGTCTGCCCGAGCATCACCAGGTCCAGGCCTGGATGCGCGGCGCGCACCGCGCGGGTCAGCAGCGGTAGTGATTCGTGGCTGGAGGCCCCGGCAAAACCGACGGTGACCCGGCCGTACTCGCCGCGCCCGGCCGCTTTGGCCGCTCGCACCGCGGTGTCGACGTCGTCGAGAACCGCGCGGGCGGGTTCCAGAAACGACTCACCCGCGCTGGTCAGCCGGACCGATCTGGTGTTGCGGTCGAAGAGCTGCACGCCGAGTTCGCGTTCCAGCTGCCGGATCTGCTGGCTCAACGGCGGCTGCGCCATCTGCAACCGCTTGGCCGCTCGCCCGAAGTGCAGTTCCTCGGCGACGGCGACGAACGCGGTCAGGTAACGAAGCTCCACGGTGACCCTCGATTGTCCGGCGAATTCATTGACTAATGCTCTTGATCCGACACTAATTCAGTATTGGACAGCTATCAATGAGGGCTGGCAGCGTGAGTTCGAGCCGAATCGAACACCGAGGAGCCCCGCCGATGCACAACCCGGTCGACGAGTCGAAACCGCCGGTCCGCAGGCCGGACAAGACCGCGACGATGCGGGAGGCGATCGCCGCTCACGTCACCGACGGGGCCACCGTGTCGATGGAGGGCTTCACGCACCTGATCCCGACTGCCGCGGGGCACGAGATCATCCGGCAGGGGATCCGGAACCTCACGGTGGCGCGGATGACCGCTGACATCGTCACCGACCAGCTGATCGCCGGTGGCTGCGTGCGCAGGCTGGTGTCGTCGTTCGTCGGCAACTCCACCGCCGGCTCGCTCGGTGAGCTGCGCCGTCGCATCGAGACCGGGCAGCCCGAGCCGCTGGAGTACGAGGAGTACAGCCACTACGGCATGATCTGCCGCTACCTGGCCGGTGCCCAGCGACTGCCGTTCTACCCGCTGCGCTCCTACGCCGGCAGCGACGTGCCGACGATCAACCCCGACATCCGCAAGGTCACCTCGCCCTACCCCGGCCCGGACGGCGGCGAGGAGCAGATCTACGTGGTGCCGCCGCTGAACCCGGACGTCACGATCGTCCACGCGCAGCGCGCGGACCGGGCGGGCAACACCCAGATCTGGGGCCTTACCGGCATCCAGGCCGAGGCCGTTTACGCCGCGCACAAGGCGATCGTGGTCGTCGAGGAAGTCGTGGCCGACGAGGTGATCCGCTCCGACCCGAACCGCACGGTCATCCCGGCGCACGCGGTGGACGCGGTAGTCGAGTGCCCGCGCGGCGCGCACCCGGCCTTCGCGCAGGGCTACTACGACCGCGACGGCGACTTCTACCGCAGCTGGTCGCGCATCAGCAAGGATCCCGAGCGGCTGCAGCAGTGGCTCGACGAGTGGATCCGCGGCACCGCCGACCACGCCGAGTACCTGGCCAAACTGGGATCCGAGGCCCGGGAACGGCTGTCGGTCGGAGAGGCGTGGAGCGAGCCGGTCAACTACGGACGTCGGCTGTGAAGCCCGCAGGAGGAATCGAGATGCCCGAGACAACCACCACGTCCTCCGAACTGCTCGCCGCGGTCGCCTCGCGCGAGCTGGCCGGGAAGAACACCGTGTTCGCCGGGATCGGCCTGCCCACGCTGGCGGTGTCGCTGGCACAGCTGACCGTCGCACCCGACATCGAGATCGTCTACGAATCGGGGGTCTGCGGCGCGCACCCCTCGCACCTGCCGGAGACCATCGCGGACTCGGTGCTGATCACCGACTCCGAGGCGGTGCTGTCGATGCCCGCGCTGTTCGGGTACGTGCTGCAGGGCGGGCGCATCGACGTCGGTTTCCTCGGGGCGGCCCAGATCGACCGCTGGGGCAACCTGAACTCCTCGGTGATCGGCGACTGGCACGCGCCGAAGGTGCGGCTGCCCGGTTCGGGCGGTGCGATGGAGGTGATGGCCAACTCCCGCGAGGTGTTCGTGGTGATGCGCCGCCACGACCCGCGCTCGTTCCTGTCCGAACTGGACTTCTGCACCTCCCCCGGACCGGACCGCGCGCTGCGCGACGGAATCCGGCCACGCGGCGCGGGAGTCACGCGGGTGATCACCGACCTCGGCATCCTGGCCCGCGACGGCCTCGGCGAGGAGCTGCGCCTGGTCGCCACCCACCCCGGGGTGACGGTCGAGCAGGTCCGCGAGGCCACTGGCTGGGACCTCGCGGTCGCCGACGACCTGATCATCGTCGAACCGCCCACCGAAGCCGAACTCCGCCTGCTGCGCGACGACGTCGACCCGGATCGGGTCTACCTGCGCTGACGCGGGACTGTTACGTGGTCAAGAGTGTTTTCCCGGTGACGGAACGGGTTTCCATCGCCGCGTGCGCGTCAGCAGCCCGTTCCAGCGGGAACGTCTGACCGATGGTCGGGGCCAGTTCTTCCCGCGCGGCGAGGGAAAGCGCCCGCTCAACTCGCTCCCGCGTGCCCGAGTGGAGCGCGAAGAGCTGGTCGGCCCCGATCACCTCGACGTCGCGCTGCTGCGCCTGCGCGGCATCGATCTGGCTGACGGACCCGCTGGAAGCGCCGTGGATCGAGAAGCGGCCACCGCGGGCCACTGTCTCGAAGGCCTCCTGGCCGAGCGCGCCGCCGACGCCGTCGAAGACCAGATCGACTCCCCGGCCGCCGGTGGCCGCCAGCACCTGGTCCGTCCAGCCGGGCACCGAGTAGTCCACGACCAGCTCCGCGCCGAGCGACCTCACCAGCTCACCCTTGCGCTCACCTCGCGCGGCGCCGATGACGTGTGCGCCGGCCGCCCGTGCCAGCTGCACCAGCAGACTGCCGAGCCCACCGCCGGCCGCCTCGACCAGAACCCACTCCCCCGGCTTGATCCCGGCTCGGTCCATCAGCCCCAGCGCGGTCGCGCCGTCGTCCTGCAACGCCGCCGCCACCGGCAGCCCGAGCCCATCCGGAACGGGGATCAGCGCTGCTGCCTCGGCCACCGCCCGCTCGGCGTTGCCGCCAAGACCGTCCGCGGTGTGGGTGACCACTCGACGTCCCACCCAACTCTGCTCGACGTCTGCCCCGACCGAGCGCACCGTGCCCGCAACCGTCGCGCCCGGCACGTACGGCAGTTCCGGAAGCGGCGGCCCCGGCGTGAAGCCGCGCCGCAACTGGGTCTGCACGAAGTCGATGGCGGCCACCACCACGTCGATCACGACTTGCCCCGGACCGGCCACCGGCTCCGGCGCCTGCGCGGGCACCAAGACCTCCGGACCACCGAAGTCGCTCACTCGCACAACTCGCATGCGACGAGCTTCCACTCTCCACTTCACTGGAGGTCAACCCGTCCACGCGAATTCATGCAGGCCCCCCGGGCCCGGACACGTCGACCTCGGCAGCGAGCGGTCACGCAGCGGACAGGCCGACTTCGGTGCGAAGCATCGCCCTGGTCCTGCGGGTTCCGGCCGGTTCAGCGGGGTCGGTGGGGTCGGTGGCGCGTCGTTCGCATTCCGCCGCCACCGCGCGCATTTCGTGGCGGTAGCGCTCGGCGAGGTGCCACTGCCGCGCTTGGCGGGCGAGGTTGAGCTGGTGTTCGGCGCGCCGAGCGCGGTCGTCTAGTTCCTCGGTGGTGCAGCGGTTCAGAAGCACGGCTCTCCTCCGGGTCTCACGCGGCGAACCGCTGCGCGGGGATCACGCCGACTGCGGCTCGCACCGCGTCGAAGTGGGTCCGGTGCACTGTGCGGGCGCTGTCCGGGCCGGGGTTGGCCCTGGTGCCGTGCTGATCGCAGATCCACGTGCCCATGAACAGGTTCCGGTACACGTGCGGTGGGCGGGGAGCGGAGTGGGGGGAGCGGGTTTCGGGCTGTCGGGAGGGGTGCATCGCTGGTCGGGTCCTGGGGTCGTCTGGTCGTCTGTGCCGTTCCAGACTGGTCCCCAGCTTCCCCGGCGACCACGGGAGGACTACGTACGGACATACGTATTTAGGGACTTTAGCCTCTGGAGCGTCGCGGTTCCCCGTCGTAGCCGTCCGGGATCGGGCTCGGCGAGCAATCTCGGACGCGGAAGGCGAGCTGCAGCCGGGCAAAGCAGGGGGGCTGCCACGGCGATGCGCGAAGCGCAGCGGATCGAGGCCCAGCGCAGCACGATCACCGAGCACATCGAAGCGGAGAACGCGCACAACTGGCCGCGCGTGTTCGGCACCTTCATCCAGCACGAGCACGCGTTCTACGACGTCGTCCCGCTGAGCACCCGGTACGCGGGGGTGCAGGACTTCTACCAGCTCCTGGACAGCGCCATCCCGGACTTCCCGATCACGGTGAACGCCGAGTACGACTCCCTCGGCGCCTCCGTGCGGGAGGTGACCATCGACGGGACGCACCAGGGCGAGTACTGCGACGCGCAACCGGCGGGGCGACGGGTGTCATTCGAGCTGGCCGCCGTGTACATCTTCCGGCCGGAGAAGCCCGGGAAGCTGCTGGCGGAGCGCATCTACTTCGACAACGAGACCGTGCTGCGCCAGATGCGCGAGGAGGAGAACGCCCCGGCCGGGATCGGTTTGGCACCGAGGTGAACCGCTAGGCGGTCGCGTCCTGCCCGGCGGCGACCCACGTGGCGATCTGCGTGCGCGAACCGAAGTCGAGCTTGGTCAGGATGTGCTCGACATGCGCTTCCGCAGTTCGCTGGCTGATCACCAACTGAGCCGCGATCTCCTTGTTCGACAACCCCTGCGCGACGGCTTCGGCGACCTGGAGCTCCCGGCGTGTCAGCGGACCCCGGCGCGGTTCCCGGGCGGGACTCGGCGCCGGTCGGGGCTTTTCCCGAACCGCCGCCGCCAAGCCAGCAGGCGGTCTAGCCACTGCCTGCCCTCCGCGATCAGCCCGCAGGCCGTCCAGTAGAACCACAGCGCACCTGCGAGGCGGAGACCTACCTGCACCTGGCCCGGCCGCGTCGCGCAGAACTCCAGGGCGGACCGCAGGTTGTCGTGCTCGGCGGCGATCCGGGCGCGCCACTGGAGCTGGTCCGGCCCGAACCAGTCGCGCGCACCCCGCTCCGCCAGGTCGAGGTAGCAGGCCTGGTTCAGCTGGCGCAACCGCGTCCGCTCGTCCTCCGCCAGCAGGCTGAGGCCGTACTCGCGGACCGTCGCCAGCAGCCGGTAGCGGGTGGTTCCGGCGGGCACGTGCTCGCGGGTGAGGATCGACTTGTCCACCAGCGCCGCCATCAGCTCCAGGACGCGCTCCCGGCCGAGCCCGGTTCCGCTGCAGACGTGCTCGACCGCAGCGAGGTCCACGCCACCGGCGAAGACCGACATCCGCGACCACAGCAAGCGCTTTAACCTGCACCTGACCCAGCTCGGCACGGTGCGGGCCCGCAGCGCAGGGTGAGGCGGAACGGATCTCCGGGCTTTGTGCAAGAGCATTCAGGCAGGTTCGGCGGGCAGCCGTACGGGGTACAACGCAAGGAGTCATGCACCCGCTACCGGGGGACTCCATGAAGATCGTGTGCATCGGGGCCGGACCCGCCGGTCTCTACTTCGCCATCTCCGCGAAGCTGCGCGACGCCGGGCACGAGATCGCTGTCATCGAACGCGATCCGCCGGGCGCCACCTACGGCTGGGGCGTCGTGTACTGGGACGACCTGCTCGACACCCTCTACATCAACGACCGGGAGAGCGCGCAGCGGATCCGCGCCGCGTCGACGGTGTGGCAGGACCAGGTCGTGGCCATGCGGGGCGGGCGCGCCTACCTCACCGGGTACGGGTTCAGCGTGAACCGGGCAGTGCTGCTGGACGTCCTCGTCCAGCGCGCCGTCGACGTCGGAGTGGACGTGCAGTTCGAACGGGCGGTGGACGACATCGCCGAGTTCGCCGACGCCGACCTGGTGGTGATCGCCGACGGCGCAAACAGCCGCAACCGGCAGCGCTACGCCGACCAGTTCGGCACCGAGCTGCACCAGGGGAACAACCCCTACCTCTGGCTGGGCACCGACCGGGTGTTCGACAAGTTCACCTTCGGCTACGAGCAAACCCCGCACGGCTGGATCTGGTTCCACGCCTACCCCTCCAGCTCCGGGATCAGCACCTTCATCGTCGAGTGCCAGGAGGAGACCTGGCGGGCGCTCGGCTTCGACCAGCTCGACGACAAGGCCACCACCCGGTTGCTGGAGGAGATCTTCGACGAGCACCTGGCCGGGCACGCGCTGATCAGCGCGGCGCGCGGCAAACCCGCGACCTGGCAGCGCTTCACGCAGGTCTACAACCAGACCTGGCGGCACGGCAACGCGGTGCTGATCGGCGACGCCGCGCACACCACGCACTTCACCATCGGTTCGGGCACCAGGCTGGCCATGATCGACGCGGTGGTGCTCGCCGAGAAGCTGCAGGAGAACGAGCAGACCGGCAACGCGCTCAAGGAGTTCGACGGCGAGGGGCACGCCGCGATGCGCATGGCGCAGGCCGCCGCGCGCTCCAGCATGGCTTGGTTCGAGAGCATCGACCGCTACGCCGACCGAGACGCGATCGACTTCTGCTTCGCGATGTCCTCGCGCTGCGGACTGCAACCACCGTGGCGCTACCAGATGCATCGGTTGACGCAGAAACCGTTGGTCCGCAACACTTTACGGATCTTCGATCTCGGGTTGCGGTGGTTGCGCGCGCGGCGGCGCGGTGAGTCGTGGCAGCGGGGTCAGCCGACCCTGACGTAGAGCTGCATCCCCTCCTGCCGGTGGTCGCCGACCGGGCACCAGAAGTCGTACACGCCCGGCACCAGGGTCACCGTCAGGTCAGCGGCGTTGCCGGGCTGGACCACCGGTGTCTTCGCGTTGTTGACGCCAGGCCCGTTGATCTCCAGGACGTGCACGGCGCGTCCCTCGTTGATCGCGTGGAACGTGTAGCGGCCCGGCGGGAACCAGGCGGGCTGCAGCAGCGCGAACTCGACCATCCCGACCGGCACCACCCGCGGCGGCCCAAAGCCGGTCTGCGCCGGCTGCGCAGCGGCTGCCGTGGTCGCACCGGCGCACAGCGCGGCCATCAGGGCGATCACTCCGGACAGAATCCCGAAGCACCGCCGAACTGTGGAAAACCTGTTCGCTTTCTTCTCGACCTGCATGATCCGACCCCCCTCGGATTCCGCATCGGACCGGACGCGCCGCGGCGTTCCGGCCCAGGTGAGAGTGCGGATCCAGGGTAGGACCGCCGCTCCTCCGGGTGGTGTCCGGTGAGGTCGGTGGGGAGCGTGGCGCAGCTGTGCGGACTCTTGCCGGAGCGCCGCGTGGTGGCGCGCGGGGCGCACGCGTCCGCGTCGCCCCAGCGGGGTCCCGAACCGCTCGGACGGGCAGTTTCAACTGGCTGTCCCGGTAGCGGGCTGGTGTGATCCTGACGTGGGTGTGGCTACGGGTGCCCCGTCGACGGTCCATCGGCGAGGGCGAGCGGTGTTCAGCTGGGCGCTGTGGGACTGGGGCTCCGCAGCGTTCAACACCGTCATCTTGACGTTCGTATTCACCGTGTACTTGACCGAGGGCGTCGCCGTCGATCCGGAGAGCGGATCGAAGGCGCTCGGCGTGGCGCTGACCATCGCCGGGGTGTGCATCGCGCTGGTGGCGCCGGTGACCGGTCAGCGCAGCGATGCCGGCGGGCGGCGCAAGCTGTGGCTGGCGGTGCACACCGGCCTAGTGATCGTTTGCACTGCAGGGTTGTTCTTCGTCCAGAAGGAGCCGTCGTTCCTGATGCTGGGCCTGGTGCTGTTGGCCACGGCCAGCGTGTTCTCCGAGTTCGCCACGGTGAACTACAACGCGATGCTGCTGCAGGTCTCGACCCCGGCGACGATCGGGCGCATCTCCGGGTTCGGCTGGGGCATGGGCTACTTCGGCGGGCTCATCGCACTGGTGATCGTGCTGATCGGGTTCGTGCAGCCCGCCATCGGC
This sequence comes from Saccharopolyspora sp. NPDC002376, assembly GCF_053593195.1. Lineage (NCBI taxonomy): Bacteria > Bacillati > Actinomycetota > Actinomycetes > Pseudonocardiales > Pseudonocardiaceae > Saccharopolyspora > Saccharopolyspora sp. NPDC002376. The sequence continues at coordinate 74,962 of NZ_JBSFBZ010000001.1, read as the reverse complement.
CTGTTCGGGGTGACCGCGGACGACGGGCTCAACATCCGCGTCGTCGCGCTGTTCGCCGCGGTGTGGTTCGCGGTGTTCGCGCTGCCGCTGTTCGCCTTCGTGCCCGAGGCCCCGTCCTCCGGCGAGCAGGTGCGCCACGCCCTGCTGAGCAGCTACGTCGTGCTCGGCAAGCGGCTGGCGTGGATGTGGCGCGAGGAGCGGCGCACGCTGGGGTTCCTGGTGGCCAGCGCGATCTACCGGGACGGGCTGGCGGCGATCTTCACCTTCGGCGGGGTGATCGCCGCGGGCACCTTCGGGTTCAGCCCCAGCGAGGTGGTGGTCTTCGCGATCTCGGCGAACCTGGTGGCCGGGCTCGGCGCTTTCCTGGGCGGCCGGGCCGACGACCGGTTCGGGCCGAAGACGGTCATCGTCGCGGCGCTGTTCGGCCTGGTGCTGGTCGGTGGTCTGCTGCTGGTGCTGCCATCCGGCAAGGCCGCGTTCTGGGTGTGCGGGCTGACGCTGGCGATCTTCCTCGGCCCAACGCAGTCGGCCAGCCGTACGTTCCTGGCGCGCATCGCCACACCGGGCAAGGAGGGCGAGGTGTTCGGCCTCTACGCCACCACTGGACGCGCGGTGAGCTTCCTGGGTCCGCTGGCCTTCAGCGGTTTCATCGCCATCTTCGGCAGCCAGCGCGCTGGGATGGGCGGCATCGTCATCATCCTGCTGGTCGGGCTGATCGCGATGCTGCCGGTGCGCTCGCCGGACCGCCCTCCTGAACCGACCGAGATCCCCGCCACCGACGCCAGCTGAGCTCAGCGGACGTTGCGGCGCAGGCGGACTCGGTAGGAGTAGTGCTCGGGCAGGAAATGGCTGACCGCCAGTTCGACGGGCCGCCCTGTCGTGGATTGGTACATGCGGTCGATGCGCAGCAGGGACCGGTCCGGTTCGCAGCCGAGCTGCTCGGCGATCTCGGGCGTCGCGGTACCGACGGTGATGCTCTGCTCCGCCTCCGCGATGGGGTCGGTCAGCCGGTCGTCGAGCAGTCCGATGATGGTCAGCCGGCTGCGGGCGCCGACCTCGGTCAGCTCGGGCACCGACTCGACCAGCTTGCCCACCTCGGGCGGCAGGAACACGGTGGTCAGGCAGAACGGCACGTCGTCGTGCAGGCGCAGGAACTCCAGCACGTGCACCCGGTCGGCGGCCAGCCGGAGCCGCCCGGCGGCGTCGAGGTCGACCTTGCGGTGCAACGGGGTGAGCAGCTGCATCGTGGTGTCGATGGACAGCCCCATCAGGTCGTCAATGGAGCCGAACTGGCGCAGGTACTGCTCCTCGCGGGGCGCAGCGAAGGTACCGCGGCCCGGGATCCGGTAGACCATGCCCTCCGCGACGAGGTCCTGGAAAGCGCGGCGCACCGTCTGGCGGCTGACGCGGTTGCTCTCGGCGAGCTCGGCCTCGGTGGGCAGCCGCTTGCCCTCCGGGTAGTCGTGCTGCAGGATCGCCGACCGCAACTCGCGCGCCAGGCGCAGGTACGCGCTCTCCCGGCCGTCCGCCACGTCATCACCTCCCGACTTTTCGCCTCCGACCGTAGCGGAACCGCTCGGAGCCCGATCTTCAGCCGTCGAGGCCACCGCGTTTGACGAGTTGAGCGGCGATCACGTTGCGCTGGATCTCGTTGGTGCCCTCGCCGACGATCATCAGCGGTGCGTCGCGGAAGTAGCGTTCCACGTCGAACTCCGTGGAGTAGCCGTAGCCGCCGTGGATGCGCACCGCGTTGAGCGCGATCTCCATGGCGACCTCGGAGGCGAACAGCTTGGCCATGCCCGCTTCCATGTCCACCCGGCGTCCCGCGTCGTACTCGCGCGCCGCGTGCAAGGTCAGCTGGCGGGCGGCGGTGAGCTTGGTGGCCATGTCCGCCAGGTAGTTGCCCACCGACTGGTGCTGCCAGATCGGCTGGCCGAAGCTCTCCCGTTCCTGGGCGTAGCGCAGCGCGTCGTCCAGCGCGGCCTTGCCCACGCCGAGCGCGCGGGAGGCGACCTGGATCCGGCCGGTTTCCAGGCCTTTCATCATCTGCGCGAAGCCCTTGCCCTCCGTTCCACCGAGCACGGCGGTCACCGGCGCGCGGTAGTCGTTGAAGGACAGCTCGCAGCTCTCGACTCCCTTGTAGCCGAGTTTGGGCAGGTCTCGGGAGACCGTCAGGCCTGGTCCGTGCTCGACCAGGATGATCGAGATGCCCTTGTGCGCGGGCTGCGCGTCCGGGTCGGTCTTGCACAGCAGCGCGATCAGCTGGGAGCGGCGGGAGTTGGTGATCCAGGTCTTGGCACCGTTGATCACGTACCCTCCCCCACTCTCGGCTTCGCTCGAGCGGGAGGTGCCCCCTTCATCTCGGCGAGCGGTCGTGGTCATCGCTTGCAGGTCCGAGCCGCCGCCCGGTTCGGTGAGCGCCATCGTCGCGCGGATCTCACCGGTGGCCATCTTCGGCAGGTACCGGCGCTTCTGCTCCTCGGTGCCGAAGTTCAGCAGCAGTTTGGACACCACGCTGTGCCCGCCCATCGCGCCGGCCAGGCTCATCCAGCCGCGGGCCAGTTCCTCGACGATGAGCACGTAGCAGGGGGTGGAGACCGGGGTGCCGCCGTGCTCCTCCGGGATGGCCAGCCCGAAGATGCCCAACTCCTTCATCTGCTCGATGAGGGCTTCCGGGTAGGTGTTGGTGTGCTCGAGTTCCTGCACCACCGGCTTGACGGACTTGTCGACGAAGTCCCGAACCGTTGCCACGGCAAGCTTCTCGTCCTCACCAAGGATGTCCAATGTGCTCACTCCGCAGTGCCCTTCTCTCGGTGCCGCGCACATTCAATGGAAATTGGACGTGCGATTTCAACGGAAATCGCACGTCGTGCTCAGGCCGCGCGCGGGAAGGTCTTGCGCAGCAGGTCCCGGACCGTCGTCCAGTCGGCGTCGGCCAGCAGGGCGGGCACGTCCGGGCCGCAGGCCTTGAACTTCTCGCCCAGTTCAGCGGAAGTCGGTGGCCGGGATGGGGCGCCCGGCGGGTGCGCCAGCCGCACGTGCAGAGTCGGATCGTCGTGCTCCACCTCGATGTCCACTTCACCGGTCAGCAGGCCGTCCGCGCCCGGTGTGTGCTCGAGTTCGACCTTGCGGAGCAGTTCCTGCGCCGCGTTCCGGTTGACGGCTTCACCGGTGAAGGCGGCGAAGTCCGGGTAGTCGTCCAGCAGTGCCGTGGCGACCGCGTACGGCAGGCTGAACTTGCCTTCCAGGCCGGTGGTGGGCCGGTCGTGGATCAGCGGTTTGACGGTGGCCAGCGGAGTCCGCACCCGAACCCCGCGCACTTCACCGCGAACCTGGTCGCGGATGTCGCGCAGCGCAGCGATCGGGCGCTGCATGGCGTAGCAGCAGGGATAGACCTTGATCGCCAAGCCGCCCGGGACCGCTGGTCCGGACAGATCCAGTTCTCCCCTGCCTCCGACCAGTTCCAGCCAAGCGTCCAGTGCGCCGGGGTCGGCGGTGGCTCCAGCTTGCGCCAGCTGCGCGGCGCGCACCCCGGCCTGAGCCGTGAAACCGACCTGCAGGGACTTGCCGTGCGTGCCGAAGGCGTTCTGCACGCCACCCGCTGCTGGTACCGCAAGCGCCATCGCAGTGGCCAGCTGCTCGGCGGACAACCCAAGTGCGGTGCCGGCCGCGACGGCCGCTGCCGGGGCTCCGGCGGTGCAGGTCGCATGCCAGCCCGCGGAGTAGTGCGACCAGCCGAGTGCGTTGCCCAGGCGGGCCATCACCCCGGCTCCGGCCAGGTACGCCCGCGCGTCACCGCCGGTGGCCAGCACCACCGGCACGGTCACCACGCTGATGTGGGTGGTGGAGTCGACGTGCAAGTCGTCGAAGTCCAGCACGTGCCCGACGGCTGCCCAGCGGGCGGCGTCCGGCAGCCCGGCGGCGATCGCGGTCAGCGGGTCTTCACGCGCGGCGAGGGTGACCGCGGCGGTGTCGAGCAGGGAGCGCTGGGCCAGCGCCAGGTCTTCGGTGCTCGGTTCGAGCTCGGCCGCCCAGTTCGCGAGTGCTTCGGCGATGGATGCCATGGGAACCTTTCCGCCAGCGCGTCGGTGAACCCTACGCCGTATTTGTACGGCCAAATACATCGTGCGGTCAAGACCGCCTACCGACTGAAAACCCGCTGTCCGTGCAGGATCATCGCAGCTGATCGTTGACGCCGGAAGACGCGGGGTCGAGACTGGCAGCGAGTTTGTACGGCCCAATTCGCGAGGAGGAGCAGTGCCGGGTCTGGACACTTTCCTGCAGGGGTGGCGGCCGGAGCCGTTGGTCGAGACCGACGCCCTGAGCTCCGAACCGTCGCGTGCGCTGGCCGCAGTGCTGGAGACGACCGCGCCCGCCGACGACCTGCCCCCGCTGTGGCACTGGGTGCACTTCCTGAACTGGCCGCAGCACAGCGAGCTCGGCGCGGACGGGCACCCGACGCACGGGCACTTCCTCCCGCCGATCCCCGACCGGCGACGGATGTTCGCCGGCGGCCGTCTGACCGTCACCACTCCCCTGCTCCTGGACACACCAGCCGAACGCACGACATCGCTGGCCGACGTCGTGGTCAAGCAGGGCCGATCGGGTGAGATGGCATTCGTGACGACTCGCGCGGAGTACCGCCAGAACGGCGAGCCGAGGTTCGTCGAGGAGCAGGACTACGTCTACCGCAGCGGGGAGAGCTCGGCCAAGAGCCCGAACGCCTCCCGCGCCACCGCGCTCCCGACCTCCGACGCGCCGTGGCAGCAAGCGTTCACCGGCGACCCGGTTCGGCTGTTCCGGTTCAGCGCGCTGACCGCCAACGCACATCGCATCCACTACGACGAGCCCTACACCCGCGAGGTCGAGTCCTACCCGGGGCTCGTCGTGCACGGCCCGATCCTGGTGCTGCTGATGACCGAACTCGCCCGCCACCAAGCACCCGACCGCCAGCTGACCGGCGTCGACTACCGACTGCGCCGACCGGTCTTCGCCGGCGACCCGGTGCTGATCATCGGATCACCAGCCGGGGACATGGCGGTGCGAACAGCACCGGACAACGTCATGGCGACGGCGCAGGTCACCTTCAGCTGATCAGATGGGACCAACCGCGTCCGCGAGCACTTCGGGATCGGGCAGTCCGGCACTGTCCATAGCGGACACTGCGGACCCGTCGTCGGCGATGGTGCTGGAGCAGACCGCCAGGAGGTGCTCCGGGACGGTCAGCGCCGGAGCGACGCATCCCACCAGCGGCGTACCCACGGCAGCGATCAGCGGGAACACCGTGCCGGGAATCCCGATCGCCGCTTCGGCCCGGGCCGAAGCCTGCAACGACGGAACGTCGCTGATCTCGAAGCGGCTCCACAGCGACGGGTCTTCCCGGGGATGCAGACCGACCAGGATCCGCTTGCCGGCAGCCTGGAGCTCGTCGGCTGCCGCCAGCAGCAGTTCGGTGCCGGGTGCGGCTTGTAGACGACGTCGCCATCGAACCCCTCGACCATCCGCCGAAACACCAAGTGCACCAACATTTCCGAGCCTGGACACTACCCGCGACCAAGCCCCGCCAAGCCCGTTCCAAATGCTGGTCAAGCACTTCTGAGTCCGTTGTGGACAACTCGTTGCACGACGATCTAGAAGAAGTCACCACACTCCACAAAGGACTCAAAATGGAGTGTTCCACAGCTGCCCGGGGAACTACATTTTCAATTGAAACTGTGGTTCCCGGGTACACGGAGGAACCCGGCCGCCCGGGCATCAGGTTATGGTGCGGTGGACGGCCGCGGAGCAGGTCGGTGGACGCCGCCGAAGGAGGAATGCATGACTTCCGAACGGACGTGGCTGCCGAGCAGCTCGCACTGGGGCGCGTTCCGCGCCGCGACCGACGCCGACGGCACCCTCCACATCAAGCCGCACCCCGCGGACCCCGCGCCGTCGCCGCTGCTGGGCAACATGCCGGGCACCGTTCGGCACCGCACCCGCGTCCAGCGACCGGCGATCCGACGCGGCTGGCTGGAGAACGGCCCCGGCCCGAGCGACGCGCGCGGTGACGAGGAGTTCGTGGAAGTCGCCTGGGACACCGCGCTGGACCTGGTCGCCGAGGAGCTGGACCGCACCAGGCGCGAGCACGGTAACGAGGCGATCTTCGGCGGCTCCTACGGCTGGTCCAGCGCCGGGCGGTTCCACCACGCGCAGAGCCAGCTGCACCGGTTCCACAACACCATCGGTGGGTACACCGCATCGCGCAACAACTACAGCTTCGGCACCTCCCAGGCGCTGTTGCCGCACGTCATCGGCAGCACGGCCGGGCTGCTGGGCTACGCCGACAGTTGGCGCACCATTCGCGAGCACACCGATCTCGTGGTCGCCTTCGGCGGTCTGCCCAGCAAGAACCTCTCGATCGCCTCCGGCGGCATCACCCGGCACACCAGCTCCGCCGCGCTGCGCGACCTGGGCACCGACCTGGTGGTGATCAGCCCGCTCGCCGACGACATCCCGACCGGCTCCGGCGCGGTCTGGCACCCGATCGCACCCGGCACCGACGTCGCGCTCCAGCTCGGTCTGGCGCACACCCTGCTCACCGGCGGACACCACGCCCAGGACTTCCTGGAGCGCTACTGCACCGGGTTCGACGCGTTCGCCGAATACCTGCTCGGCAAACATGACGGGACCGCGAAGTCCGCCGACTGGGCGGCCGGGATCTGCGGGATCGACGCCGCCGACATCCGGGCCCTGGCCGCTCGGATGGCAGCCGGGCGCACGCTGATCACGGTCTCGTGGTCGTTGCAGCGCACCGAGCACGGCGAGCAGCCGGTGTGGGCGGGGCTCGCGCTGGCCGCGATGCTCGGCCAGATCGGTCTTCCCGGCGGCGGCTTCGGCCACGGCTACGGTTCGATGGCCGACGTCGGCGACGATGCCCCGGCACTGTGGCTGCCAACGCTACCGATGGGGCGCAATCCGGTGTCGACGTTCATCCCGGTTGCCCGCATCGCCGATCTGCTGCTCAACCCGTGCCAGCAGTACGACTACGACGGGCAGCGCCTGACTTACCCCGACATCCGGCTGGTGCACTGGGCCGGCGGCAACCCGTTCCACCACCACCAGGACCTCAACCGGCTGCGCCGGGCTTTCGGCCGCCCGGACACCGTCGTCGTGCAGGAAACGCACTGGACGGCGACTGCGCGGCACGCCGACGTGGTGCTGCCGGCGACCGTCGCGCTGGAGCGGGAGGACGTCGGCGCCGGATACCGCGACAGCCACCTGATCGCGATGCACCAGGTGCTGGACCCGATCGGCCAGGCCCGCAACGACTACGACATCCTCGCCGGACTCGCCCAGCGACTGGGCGTGCACGAGGAGTTCACGCAAGGCCGTACGCCCCGCGATTGGCTGGTGCACATCTACGACAAGTGGCGCGACAGCCTCGTCGCGAAGGGCCACGACATCCCGCCGTTCGCCGAGTTCTGGGAAGCCGGGGACCTGCAGATGCCGAACGTGCGGCAGCAGTCGCCGCTCGCAGCGTTTCGCTCGGACCCGCAGCAGAACCCGCTGCGCACGCCGAGCGGTCGGATCGAGCTGTTCTCCAAGACGATCGAGTCCTTCGACTACCCGGACTGCCCCGGCCATCCGGTCTGGTTGCCCGCTCAGCAGCGGCGCGGCGGACCGCTGCACCTGATCGCCAACCAGCCCGCGACCCGGATGCATGGTCAGGGCGATGTGGGCGCGGTCAGCCAGAAGGCCAAGGTCGCAGGACGGGAAGCGATCCGCATCCACCCGCAGGACGCCGCCGCGCGGAGCATTTCCGACGGTGACGTGGTCCGGGTGTTCAACCACCTCGGCGCCTGCCTCGCCGGAGCACGCGTGACCGAGGAAATCCGGCCCGGCGTGGTGGTGCTGCCCACAGGCGCGTGGTTCGACCCGCAGCCCGATCCGGAGCGACCGGGCGAAATCCTCTGCGCGCACGGCAATCCCAACGTGCTCACCGCTGATGTGCCGTCTTCACGCCTTTCCCAGGGCTGTTCCGGACAGCACGCGTACGTCGAGGTCGAACTCCACACCGGCCCGGTTCCCGAACTGCGCTGCAGCACCCCACCAGTCGCCGATTCCTGATCGCAGGAGGCGCTTTCCGCGCGCATCACCCGATTCTCCCAACACCGCAGCGGTTTTCCGTTGACCACTTCGCCGAGTGGTCCTGGTCCGTTGCGGTGAGGCGGTTTCGCGAGCGTTGACCGGCTTCCGACTCGCTCAGTATGGTCCAGACCATACTTCGGGTCGACCGGAGCCCCGGGGGGCTCGCTCGGCCGGGAACAACCCGGCCGGATCGACAAGGGAGTCGACATGGAATCGAAGCGCAAGCTCGCCGCGATGGCGGTCGGCGCAGCGATCGCCCCTGTCCTGGTGGCCATCCCCACCTCGACGGCCAGCGCGCACGGCTACATCGACGCACCGCCGAGCCGCCAGGCGCAGTGCGCCGAGGGCACCGTCCCGTGCGGGCAGATCAAGTGGGAGCCGCAGAGCGTGGAGGGCCCCAAGGGCCTGACCAGCTGCAGCGGCGGCAACGAGCGCTTCGCCGACCTCGACGACGACAGCAAGGGCTGGACGGCCACCAAGGTCGGCAACTCGGTGAACTTCCACTGGACGATCGAAGCCAACCACGCCACCACCACCTGGGAGTACTTCATCGGCGGCAACCGCGTGGCGGTCTTCGACGAAGGCGGCGAGCAGCCCCCGCACGAGCTGTCCCACACCGTCGACCTCGGCGGCGTCAGCGGCAAGCAGAAGCTGCTGGCGGTGTGGAACATCGCCGACACCAAGAACGCCTTCTACGCCTGCGTCGACCTCGACGTCGGCTGACGGACCGATCTCGCGGGAACTCGGTGGCGCCAACCGGATTCCCGCGAGATCCCCTAGCTCGACAAGGCCGCGCGGACCTCCCCTGCCGCCCGTCGACCGGACTCCACCGCGCCGTCGAAGTAGCCGTTCCACCGCATCGCCGTCTCGGTGCAGGCCCAGTGCAACGCCCCGACCGGTTGGCGCAGCGTCGCACCGAACGCGGTCCAGCCGCCCGGGATGAAGTGCCCGGAGAAGCAACCGCGCGTCCACTCCTCGGCCAGCCAGTCGAACTCGACGAACTCGTCCGGTTCCAACGCCCGGCTGCCGAACAGATCGCCGAGCTGCGCCAACACGATTCGCCGACGCTCGGCCGGATCGTGGCGGCGCAGCAGGATGGCCTCGTCGCCGTAGACGAACCCGGTCAGCACTCCCCTGGGTGCGTTCGGCGGCGTGTTGTCCACGGTTTCGGTGAGCACGCCCGAGGTGGACCGGGAGACCCCGGACAGGCCGTCGGCGCACCAGAACGGTTCCGGGTAGACGGCGTGGACCTTCATCGCGGTCCCGGCGGGCATCCGCTGGAACACGCCTTCGTGCAGCCCCGGCAACGGCGGGTCGTACTGGATGCGCCCGGCGAGCATCGGCGGCACCGCGATGATCACCCGCGAAGCCCACTGCTCACCGAGCCTGGTGACCAGCCGCGCGCCGGAGCTGTCGTGCTCGATGCGCAGGACCGGGTCGTTGAGGTGCACGGTCCCGTCCGGCAGGTCGGCCGCCATGCGGATGGCGATCTCCTGCGCACCGCCCACGATCCGCATGTCCTGCGCCGCGCCCTCGTAGCTGAGCAGCGGTTCCACACCGCCCGCACTCGCGATGTAGAACATCGTCTCGAGCACCGAGGTCTCGTTCGGGCTGCCCGCCAACAACCCGCCGGAGATCACGCGAGCCATGAACGTCGCAGCCACCTCCGAACAACCGGTGTCAGCGAGTCAGGAAGCGAAGGTGCGGCGGTCCCATTCACTGGCCCGCAGCGCGTTCCACGGCTCGTCCACCGGGATCTGCTTGGCCATCGCGTCGATCTCGTCGAACAGCTCGGTGATCTCCGGCGGGGAGTCCTCGAGGCGCTGACCGCCGTAGTCGACGACCATCCGACCGAACCCCGGGGTCGGGTAGGTCTGGATGCCGTAGCGGTCCACGAGCTCGACCATGTTCAGCTGGGTCGGCCCGATCCACTGCCCACCGAGGTCGAGCTGGGTCCCGTCCGGCAGATACCGCGTCAGCACTCTTCCGCCCACCCGCGAACGCGCTTCCAGCACCCGCACGGACAGCCCACCGGCCACCAGTTCGTGCGCGGCGCTGAGCCCCGCGAAACCCGCCCCGACCACGACCGCGTCGTAGGACCCGAACCGCGCCATCTGCGCCACCACCCCGCTCGACGAAGGTCACCGCGAAGAGTGTCGGCAGGTCGGCGACCGCGGGCAACTCGTGGCGAGCGGATCAGCCGAGCAGCGCGGTGATGGTGAACAGGCCAGGCACGGACAAGATCGTGGACAGCAGGATCGATTCGCGGGCCAGCCGCACGCCCACGTTGTAGGTGGAGGCGTACACGAAGAGGTTCTGCGCCGCAGGCAGTCCGGAGATCACCACCGCGGCGAACAGCGGAGCGCCCGAGAGTCCGAACAAGCCGGCGCCGATCGCCCAGGCGATCATCGGGTGCACCACCGACTTCAACCCGACCGACAGCAGCACCGGCCAGCGCTCGGCACCACCGGCGGGCAACGCGCTTCCGTGCAGCGAGATGCCGAAGGCCAGCAGCACCGTCGGGACCGACAGGTGCCCGAGCAGGGTGATCGGCTCCAGGACCGGTGCGGGGATGCGCAAGCCGCTCAGCGACAGACCGACGCCGATCAGCGAGCAGATGACGATGGGGTTACGGAACGGCGCCAGCACCCGCCGCCACATCGAACTGCGCTCCCCGGCCTGCGCGTAGTCGATGACGGTCAGCCCGATCGGCGTCATGACCAGCAGCTGGAACAGCAGCACCGGCGCCACGAGGGCGGCATCGCCGAGCACGTAGACCGCGATCGGGATGCCGAGGTTGCCTGCGTTGACGTAGCTGGAGCACAGCGCGCCGATCGTGGTGCGCCGGATGTTCCACCGGCGCACCACTCCGACCAGGACGAACAGCCCGGCGGCGGCGAACGTGCTCAGCGCGGTGACCAGCAGCGGGATCGAGAAGATCACCGAGACGTCGGACTCGGAGAGCATCTTCAGCAGCAGCGCCGGCGTGCCGACGTAGAACGACAGCTTCGTCAGCGCCTCCCGGCCACCGTCGCCGAGCACCCCGGTTCTGCCGAGCAGGTAGCCGATCAGCACGATGGCGGCGATCACGCCGAAGCCCTCGATCACGCCGGACAACAGGCCTCCCGCGGCTCAGCTCCGCAGCGTCCACTGCGGACAGTTGCGACCGGGCGGCACTTCGTCGGGCGCGAGGCGCACTTCTCGTCCGCGCAGATGGGCTTCGCCACCGCCCAGGGGCTCGCGTCGAATGCACGAGCCACACGCTTAGCAAGCCTAAGCGATCAGACCGGTGCACCGATCATGGCACTGCTCACAGCCGATCGGGTGTTGAGCTCACGGGTTCGGGAACTCCGGTCCGCTGTAGGTCGTGTTCACCTCGATCTCGCCGTCGACGATCCGCTTGCTCAACGCGTCGAGTTCGGCGCGCACGTGCTCGGGGACGTCGGGGGCGAGGGTGAGGCGGACGGCTTCGGGCGCTTCCAGGCCGATGCGGACGTTCTCGCCGCCGTGCAGCCTGCCGTTCGCGAAGTCCTCGATGGCGCGGAAGACCGCCACCCCCGAGTCGGCGATGGCCGAACCGGCGAACACCGCGGGATCATCGGCGGCGAAGTCGCGGACGTTGCCGAACTGGCGGCCCTTTCCGGCAGCCCTGATCGCCTCGGCGACGCCTGGACGTCCGGCGTTGAGCATGGTGAAGATCTGGTCCGCGCCCGCGTCGAGTTCGGCGGTGGCGATGCGCCGGGCCAACTCGACGTCGTCCTGATCGCCGGAGAAGTTGGTCAGCACCCGAGCGGCCGGATTCGTGTGCGCGACACCGTCGACGAACGCCGCGCGGCCCTTCAGGCCGGGCACCGGGCGGATTCCCGACATGTGACCGACCACGCCGGACTCGGTCAGCAGCCCGGCGGCAGCACCGGCGAGCCAGGCGGACTGCTCCTGCAGCACTTCGTAGCTGGCCAGGTTGGGGCCGGTGACGTCGGACTGGGTCACCACGAACTTCGTCTGCGGGAACTCCGCGGCCACCACCTTCGCCGCGGCGTTGTTCTGCCCGCCCTGCGCCACGACCAGGTCGACCCCGCCGCGGGCCAGCTCCCGCATCGCGCGCTCCAACTCTGGCTGCTGCGGCGCCACTCGATCGATCACCGTGATCTCGGCGCCGAACTGCTGCTCCGCACGCTTGGCACCGTTGTAACCCGCTTCCATGAACCCGCCGTCGTGGGTCGGTCCGGCGAGCAGCAGCCCCACCCGAACCGCGGCGGGCGGCTGCGGGGCGTTCTGCGTCGTGGCCGCAGGAGATCCGCACGCCCCCACCGCGAAGATCCCCGCCACAGCCACCGCGCCCACTATCGCCTTCGGAACGAACCGCATGCCCATCCGCCTCTTCCAGATAACGAACCAACTTTTGGTATGCCAAAAGTAGGCGAATCGGAAGTAAAAACCCAGATCGTTTCAGCCTGCGGGAATCAGCCGCGCCGCAAGCAAAGTGCTGCCCGAACGAGCCCTGCCTGCGCATTCCTCAGTTCGTCGTCGAACACCAGGCTCGACGGAAACTCCCCTGCCGCAAGAAGTTAACAGCACGATCTTCAACGCGACGCTATGCCGCGTGGTACGTCGATGAGCGGCGGGCGACCAGCCCACCTTCGCGACGAACCACGGCGGCGTCCACTTCGGACCAACCGGCGTCGACGAGGTCAGCGATCAGGACTTGTCTTCGGGCACGGCGGGTTCCAGCGGCACCAGGTCGGTGCGACCGTCGGAGCTGGGCGGGCCGCCCGGCAGCCTGACCGCCTTCGGCAGTGCACCCGGGCTCCACGTGCCCCAGTGCTTCTCCCGGTGGACCTCCATCGCCGCCTCGGCGGGCAAGGCGTCCGGCTGGAAGGAGTCGACCACGTAGAACACGCCCCAGTCCCGGTGCAGGTCGCCGTTGAGGTAGCTCGGCATCGCCCGCACGCTGGCGGCCACGTTCAGCCAGCCGAACGGTCCACCGCCGGAGGAACCCGACCAGCCCTGCCCCATGTCGCGCAGCATCCCGCCGCCGGCCACCCGGAACCGCGGCAGCTCCACGATCCCGTTGTGCAGGCTCGCCAGGTTCAAGCACGGGTGCACCAGGGCGGCGGGCCATTCCACGAACGTCGGGGATCCGCCGACCACATCCGTCATGGTGGTCAGCTTCGGAACCCGTGGCGCGCTGAAGGCCAGCCAGCCGCCTTCGTCGACCTTCTGGTCCTCGGCCAGCACCCGCAGCTTGCTGGCACCGTCCACGGTGAACCGTAGGTCGCGCCAGGTGCCGCTGTTCTGCACCAGGTCGCGCTCGCCGATGATCTGGAAGCCCTCCGGGGTGTCCTTCCCGAGCTCGACTCGCAGCGAGTTCGCCCCGGTCGCCGAACCGGCGAACTGCAGCACCACGGGGAATTCGCCGGAGGTGGCCTGCGGCGGCAGGTCGTACCAGGGGCTGCGCAGCTCACCAGTACCGGTGGCGTCGCGGTCGTAGCTGCCCCAGACCGGCGCGTCGTCCCCGCCGAAACCGAACGGCGGGGTCCAAAACTCGGTCCGCGGATAGCCGAAGCGGTGGAAGCCGCGCGAGACGTCTGACATGTAGTCGGGACCGTCCAAGGTCTTGGTCAGCTGGTTGTCGGCGCTGCGCGGCTGGTGCTCGGACACCGCGAGCACGCCGTTGCGCGGATCGGTCTCGATGTCGACGTAGTCGGACAGCCCGCAGCTCTGACCCGCCAGCTGCTTGACGTTGTCCGCTCCGAGGCTGTAGCCGTCGCGCTGCCGGTAGATCCCGACCGCGAACAGCGTCACTTCGCCGAGCATCAGCACGGCGCAGGTGATCGTCAGCGGAGCGGCACCGAGCCGCATGCCCCGGCGCTGCTGGTCCGGGGTGATCACCGGCAGTTCGTCGTGGCGCAGGTGCTCGACGATCGCCACGACCGCGGCGATCGCGGCGGCGATCAGGAAGTAGGTGCTGCCGTCGCGCCCGTCCAGGCTGGGCGCGCGGTCGAACCACGGCACGCCCCAGCCCGAGACGTACCACCACGAGTTCGTCCCGGTCACCGAGAACGCGCACACGACCATCAACCCGGCGAAGAACGCGGCCCGGTTGCGGCGCGAGCGCAGCACCGTCGAGCTGGTCGCCAAGGCGGTCAGCGCCGCGACCACGGCGCCGACACCGGCGAGGATGCCGAAGTGGTGGGTGTGCTTGGTCGGTGTGGCGGCGAGCACTACGAAGCACAGCGCTGCGACCGCGAGCACCCGTCGACTCGGTCCGAGCGCCGCGCCCCGGATCCGGCCCCGGCGCAGCAGCAGCATCCCGCAGGCCAGCACGCACAGGATCACCAGCAGCACCGGGAACCGCCGCGTCAGCGAACCGTCCGGCCACGGCCCGAACAGCTTGTCGTAGCGGACGAGCTCCTGGTACCAGGCCTCGTTCGGCCCGAACTTGGTCTTCAGCGCCACCGAGTCCAGCACGGACTGCAGCGTCTGGTCGACGAACACCCAGACCAGGATCACCAGGCCGGACGCCGCGATCGGCGCCAGCACCGGCAGCACCCCGCGCTCGCGCATGCACTTCCAGAGCAGCTGCAGCAGCGGTTTGGCGGCCACCACGAACGGCAGCACCGCGACCATGCCGTGCGGGTTCGCGCCCACGCCCAGCGCCGCGGCCACCAGCCCCAGCGCGGCCGGTGTCAGCCGCCGGGTCGCCACCGCGCGCTCGACCGCGCACAGCGCGAGCAGGAAGAACGCCACGACGACCGGTTCGGGGCGCAGACCGTTGTTGTACGGCAGCCAGAAGGCCAGGAACACCGCCGCCGCGGCCCAGCCCGCGGATTCGCTGCGCCGGACCTGCTGCCCCAACCGCGGCAGCACCCCGCGGCTGAGCAGCAGCCAGCTGAGCACGCCGAAGAACAGCGCGGGCAGCCGCACCCACGGCGTGGCGGGCGAAACCTGCACCCACAGCGCGTACAGCTCGTAGAACCAGCCGAACGGCGATTCGGGGTTGCCGAACCACCGGAAGTAGTTGGTGACGTAACCAGCGTCCCCGGCGGCCCGCAGCATGGTCAGGATGTAGCCGTCGTCGGCGGTCATCGCGCCGATCAGCCACCACACGCCGAGCGCACCGATGACCACGACGTCGCGGAACTTCAGCCGCCACCAGCCCGGTTGGAACAACCGCGGGGCCCGGCGGACCTCGAGCTTGCGCAGCGCCAGCAGTGAACCGGCGAAGGCGACCACGGCCAGCGTCATCGCCGCGACCTTCAGCGGGGTGGGCGTGCTGGCGAACCGGTTGTCCACGCGGGCCTGGAACGACAGGCCGTGCACGTCATCGACCGCCGCGTCCAGCTGGGAGAAGATCCCGGTCAGCTGCGGGCGCCGGTCGCCGTCGACCGAGGCCAGCACCGCGCCGCCGATCTGGGCCCGGGTTCCGGTCTCGTCCGCGCGCAGCGAGATCGCGCAGTCACCGGCGGGTAACGCGGTCGAGCCGATCTGCTGCCCCCGCGACCACAGCACGACCTTGCCGTCCTCGACCTGCAGGCTCAAGCCGGTCACGCCGCCGTACTCCGACGACGGCGGGTTGGTGGCGACCAGCACGGCAGAGCCGTTGCTGCGCGCGTCCAAGCTGCGCGCGGAGGTGCACGGAACGTCAGCGGTGATCCACAGCGGCGTGTGGGTGACCAGCGGCGCGGACACCGGGGCGGTGCCCTGCGCGGTCGGCCACTTCAAGGTGGTGATGTCGTGGTTGACCGGCAGGAGCGGAACCGCGAGCGCCGCCAGCGCCGAGAGCAGGCCGAGCACCACGGCCCAGCGCCGAGCAGTCTT
Source organism: Saccharopolyspora sp. NPDC002376 (assembly GCF_053593195.1). Classification (NCBI taxonomy): domain Bacteria; kingdom Bacillati; phylum Actinomycetota; class Actinomycetes; order Pseudonocardiales; family Pseudonocardiaceae; genus Saccharopolyspora; species Saccharopolyspora sp. NPDC002376. Next base: position 59,014 of record NZ_JBSFBZ010000001.1, on the reverse strand, counting down.
CGAAGCGGGATCGTGACGCGTGATCTCCCCCGACCGCTGAGCCACGCAACCGCCACCTCATCCTTAACCTCGCCGACAACAGCCAATCCCACTGAGCTTAGAGGCCCTTTCGGAGCACAGCGGACTCGCATGCTGCGCAGACCCCAGCTCACACCCGATGAGAACAGCCCGAACGTGGCCCGCAGCACCCGTTCCAACCCAATTTCAATGGAAATCGGACGTCAGACCTCTGATTTCCCTTGAAATTGCGGAAGTTGTTCCCAGGACGTCGGAATTGTCCACAACTCCGCGTCGCAGCTGGGCTTTCCGGGTGAGATCGGCCGATCGGGGGCGCTCACATCACTAGCGTCGGTGACATGACCTTCACCTTGATCAAGGGCGCCTTCCGGATCGTCGGCAGCTCACCCGACGGCGACTCGATCCGCTTCTACCCTTCGGACCCGAAGACCTTCCGCAAGGCCGGGCTGTCCGTGCGGCTGAACTCCCGCGGCGGCGTCCAGCTGCGATTAGAGGGCATCGACGCACTGGAAACCCACTACCGGCCGCAGGCACGCGAGGCCGAGCTCTGGCACCAGCCGACCAAACTCGCCGACGCAGCCAGCGAAGCGTTGCTGAAACATCTCGGGTTCACCAGCGTCGAACGCGACGAGGACAGGCGGGTCACCGCCAGCACGCCGGAGGAGGTGCCCGGCCACATCCTGACGCGGTTCGCGGACAAGTACGGCCGCGCCGTCGCGTTCGCCTTCCCAGGTCAGCGGCCCGGCCGCTCCACCGACGGCGCCGACGTCCGCCTCGAACCCGACGGCCTGCCGAACTCGGCCAACCACGCGCTGCTCGCGGCCGGTCTGGTGTACCCGACGTTCTACTCGAAGCTCTTCCCCGACCTGCGCCAGGCGATGGCCGAGGTCGCGGTCGCCGCGCGAGAAACCCGCAGCGGCCTGTGGGCCGAGGACGTCACGCTCGAGGGCGTGCGGGTGCGCTCCCGCGAGCAGCTGCGCGACGAAGCGGTGCTGCTGCCGAAGCTGTTCCGCCGCCTGGCCGACTACCTCGAGCTGGAGGAGTCCGGCGGGGTGTCGCTGGGCGGTTTCGCGCACTACCTCGACACCCGCGACGACCGCTTGTTCACCGTGCCGGAAGGGCACGCCACCGAGCTGGAGACCCTGGTCGAGGTCCGCCGCCAGACCCTGCGCCTGACCGTCGAGCCGGAGCGCATCGTGTTCGCCGAGGCCTGACCGGTCCGCACCACCCGCCACCGTGATGAGATGTCCCGGTCGAAGAACGCTGAGAACCCGCGGCGGTGCGAGCGCCGAGGGTGGGCTATACGCCTGACGGCGCATCAAAGCAAAAGATCAAAAACAGGCACTAGGGTGCGTGGGGGTGCGATGGACAACGATGCGGCTGCGCCGACGGTGGCGTCCCGGTTGTTCCGGATCCTGGAAACCTTCTCCCCGGAACGCCCGTCGCTGACGCTGTCGGAGATCAGCCGCCACAGCGGCCTGGCGCTGACCACCACGCACCGCCTGGTCGGCGAGCTCACCAGCTGGCGCGCGCTGGAACGCACCGACGACGGCCGCTACCGGATCGGGCTGCGGATCTACGAGCTGGCGGCGCTGACCCCGCGCGGCACGCTCCTGCGCGAGGTCGCGATGCCGTTCCTCGGCGACCTCTACGAAGCCACCCGCCAGAACGTGCAGCTCGGCGTTCTCGACGGCGACGAGGTGGTATACGTCGAACGCATCTCGGGGCGAGAGTCGGTGCCGGTGGTGTCACGGCCGGGCGGACGCCTCCCCCTGCACGCCACCGGCGTCGGTCTGGTGCTGCTCGCGCACGCGGATCGCGACCTGCAGGAAATGGTGCTCGACGCGCCGCTGAAGCGCTTCACCGAGCGCACCATCGCCAATGCCCGGCAGCTGCGCAGCGTCCTCGCCGACGTGCGGCGGCAAGGCTTCGCGATCAGCGACCGCCAGATCGAGCTGTCGACGCTGTCGGTGGCCGCCCCGGTGCACGACGACTCGGACGCGGTGGTCGCAGCGCTGTCCATCGTCGTCCCGGCCAAACAAGCAGACCCGATGACTCTGGTCCCGGCGGTCCGGGCTGCCGCTCGAGGCCTCTCCAGAGCTCTCGGCTCCCCCAACGCCCAGGCCCTCCCGCCAACGGCCCACCTCGAACGCCCCTGATCGCGTCGCCGCGACATCCCGGCTTCCGGTGAACGGAAAGGGGCGTTCCGAATCGCCTGGCTCGCATCGATCGTTGACCGTGAGGCTGAGGTGGCGGTCACATCGGGGTGCACCGCCCGCAGCAGGTCCAAGGGAGGAATCGGTCGATGCAGATCCAGGTCGGGATCGTCGGAGCGGGGCCCGCGGGGCTCATGCTCTCGCACCTGCTGCACCAGCGAGGCGTGGAGTCGGTCGTGCTCGACACCCGGACCCGCGAGGAGATCGAGGGCACCATCCGGGCCGGCGTGCTTGAGCAGAGCTCGGTGGACCTGATGGTCGACACCGGGATCGGCGAGCGCGTCAAGGAGCTCGGCATGGTGCACCAGGGCATCGAGCTGCGCTTCGGCGGCAAGGGGCACCGGATCGACTTCGACGATCTGACCGGCGGCCGCGGGGTGACCATCTACCCGCAGCACGAGGTGCTCAAGGACCTGATCGCCCAGCGCCTGGCCGATGGCGGGGACATCCGCTTCGGCGTCTCGGACGTGCGGGTCGAGGACGTCACCGGTGACCGCCCCAAGATCCGGTTCACCCAGGACGGCACCGAGCAGGAGCTCGACTGCGAGCTGGTCGCGGGCTGCGACGGTTCGCGGACCACGACCCGGTTCCTGATCCCGGCCCCGAACCCCCGGCAGGACCACTTCCGCCAGTACCCGTTCGCCTGGTTCGGCATCCTGGCCGAGGCGCCGCCGTCCTCCGAGGAGCTGATCTACGCCCACCACCGCAACGGCTTCGCGCTGATGAGCACTCGTTCGGCGACGGTTCAGCGGCACTACCTGCAGGTGGATCCCAACGACACCGTCGAGGACTGGTCCGACGACCGGATCTGGTCGGAGCTGCACACCCGGGTGGCGGGCGCGGAGATCAAGGAAGGCCCGATCTTCTCCAAGTCGGTCCTGCACTTCCGCAGCTTCGTGTGCGAGCCGATGCAGTACGGCCGCCTGTTCCTGGCCGGCGATGCCGCGCACACCGTGCCGCCGACCGGGGCGAAGGGCATGAACCTCGCGATCGCCGACGTGTACGTTCTGTCTCGCGCGATGGCGGAGTTCTTCGCCAACAGCGACCGCACCGCGCTCGACGCCTACACCGCGACCGCCCTGCCCAGGGTCTGGCGCGCGCAGCACTTCTCGTGGTGGATGACCTCGATGCTGCACCGCATGCCCGAGGCGACCGGTTTCGACCTGAACCGCCAGCTCGCCGAGCTGGACACGGTCACCCGCTCCCGCGCAGGCCGGACCCTCCTCGCCGAGAACTACGTCGGCACGCCGTTCGACTGAAACCCCATCCGACGCACTCATTTTGCGCGGCGCCGTGGCGGAATCCCAGAGTTGATCGAATCGCTGCCCGTTGAGCGGAGTTACGGGCATACCCGGATCTCCGGGGTGCATCCGTCCACGCGGCCGGGCGTGGCCGAGTCAGCGACGGGGTGGCTATGACGTCCCGGTACTACCTCTACGTCAGCGACAGCAAGGTGGACATGCTGCTGTCGCAGATACGCCTTCGACGGCACCGTCCGCTTCTGGGACATCAGCAGCGGCCGATGTCTGAGGACCTTTCAAGGCCACCGCAACAGGACAGCTGTCGTCGCCCTGGACCCCGACGGCCGATTCGGGTTCTCCTCTGGTCAGGATGGTCCGGAGATGGCGGTTGCCTGCGAGCTACGATGCTGCGCCGAGCCTGACCCGCCCGCGCCCGCACACCGAGCTGAACCGGCTGGGGGCGCGGGCGGATTCGGATCTGCCCAGACTTCAGCTGATTAGTCGCAGGAGCCCCGGCTGTTCACGGCCGGGAGGAATGCGTTCCCTGGGGCGGTGTGTGGGCGCGCAGCGACCGCGCACCGCCTGCTGACCCGTTCGTGGCGCCATGGGGCGCGCTATGTTCCTGTGTCGTGAAGATCGTTGTGCAGGTCAAGCTCCTGCCAACGCCGGAACAAGCATCGGCGTTGGAGGCGACCCTGCGCGCGGTCAACCATGCTGCGAACGATGTATCGCAAACAGGTTTCGGCGCTCATGGGCTGAAGGGTTCGGTCAAGCAACTACGGTCGCTGTGCTATGCGGGCCTGAAGGGCCGTGGTCTTGGGGCTCAGGCCGCGCAGCACGTGATCAAGCGTGTGGTCGACTCCTACACCACCCTGCGCGGCAACATCCGTCACGGCAACCTCGGCAAACCAGGTTCCCAGCGCCGCATGAAGGCCGAATCCAAGCCCGTCACGTTCCGTGCTGATGCGGCGCACACCTTCGATGATCGGTGCTTGTCGTGGAACTACGACCAGCGCACCGTCTCGATCTGGACCACGCACGGCCGATTGAAGAACGTGGGTTTCGCCGCCTCACCACAGGATCTGAAAACCCTCGTTGAACATCGCCAGGGCGAGTCAGACCTGGTGTTCCGGGACGGCACCGACGACAACAGAAATCGTCCCGAGTGGGCCGGTTGGCCCGCTCGGTGTGACCACACAGCGGGCAGCGCTGCGAGGTGTAGGCCGCATCCACCGGCAGCACGGGCACGCCTGCGCGCTGTGCTTTGTAGGCGATGAAGTTCCCGAGCTGGGCAAACGGCCAGGAAGATTGTGTGGTCTCGCTGGACCGGCCGATATCGTCGCCGGGGTCAACGTGCGTGATCGCGCACGCTCGGCGTGGGTATTCGTAAACATGCCCCAACCCGCCAGCTAGCTGGCTGCGATGCGACCCGTCCCACCGCAGCCAGCGGTGAGACGGGAGCGCAAGCCAAGCCCCTACTGACCCCAGCCGCACAAAAGCTCGGTCGCTTCAGGGCGAGCTGTTTACAACGGGTACTGCTGGATCGGGCCCTGGATCGTCACCCACTGGGTTTCGGTGAAGGCCTCGAGGTTCGCCTCCGCTCCCCCGACCCGGCCGCCGTTACCGGAAGCCTTCACCCCGCCGAAGGGGATGTGCGCGTGGTCGCCAACGGTCTGGTCGTTGACGTGCACCAGACCGCTCGGGATCTGCTTGGCGATCTCCCACGCCTGCATGGCATCCCCGCCGAGCACGCTCAACGACAGCCCGTACTCGGTGTCGCGGGCGATCGAGATCGCCTCCTGCACCGTGCTGAACCGCAGGACCGGCGCGACCGGGCCGAAGATCTCCTGGCTGAACGCAGGAGTGTCGGGCTTGACGTGGTCGAGCACCGTCGGCCGGTAGAAAAGCTCGTCGTACTCACCACCGGCGACCAGTTCCGCGCCATTGGCCACGCTTTCGGTCACCAGCCGGTGAATTCCGTCGCGCTGCTTGGCGTCGATGATCGGCCCCAGCGCCACCTCCGCGGTGTTCGGGTCCCCGACCGGCAGGTTGCGCGCCTTCTCCGCCAGCACCGCGACGTATTCGTCCGCAATGGACTCATGCACCAGGTGCCGACCCGCGGCCATGCAGATCTGCCCCTGGTGCAGGAAAGATCCCCACGCGCCGGCCGACGCGGCAGCGGCGATGTCGGCGTCGGGCAGCACGATGAGCGCGTTGTTGCCGCCCAGTTCCAGATGCGCGCGCTTGAGGTGCGCGGCGGCGGCCTCCCCGACCTTGCGTCCGGCCGCGGTGGATCCGGTGAAGGCGATGACCCGGGTGTGCTCGTTGGCCACCAGCGCCGCGCCCGCATCGGCTCCACCCGGCAGCACCTGGAACACGCCCTCGGGCACCCCGGCCGCTTCGAAGATCGCCGCCAGCGCGAGCCCGCCGCACACCGCGGTCCGGGTGTCGGGCTTGAGCACCACCGAGTTGCCCAGCGCCAACGCCGGTGCCACAGCGCGGATCGACAGGATCAGCGGGAAGTTGAACGGCGCGATCACCCCGACGACCCCAGCCGCGACCCGCCGGCTGAAGCTGAGCCGACCGTCCGCCGACGGCAGCAGCGATCCCGCCGGGTGCGAGGGCAGCGCAGCGGCTTCGAAGCACTCGTTGGCCGCGGTCTGGACCTCGATCTCGGCCTTCGGCCGGATCGAACCGCCCTCGCGGATCAGCCAGCCGCGGACCTCCTCCGCGTGTTCGAGGAACAGCTGCCCGGCCCGCCGCAGCACAGCCGCCCGCTCCTCGAACGGCCTGTCCTCCCATTCCCGCTGCGCCGCAGCCGCTTTCGCGCAGGCCGCATCGATGTCCGCCGGGGTGGCGCAGCCAACGTGCCCGAGCTGCTGCCCGGTCGCGGGCTCGACCACCTCAGTCGGTGTGCCGCTGGCCGAGGTCCAACGCCCGGTGAAGACCTGCTTGGCCCAGCGTTCGGTGTCGAGGATCGTCATGCATCGGCCTTTCTTCAGGATTGCGCGGGTGTCCGCTCGGGTTCGGGGAGGCGGAACTTCTTCTGGGCCACGATCGCGACGGCGATCGCACCGATCACGCCCGGCACCGCGACGGCGATGAAGTTCTGCTGGAACGGTAGTTCCAAAGCCAGCAGCGCGCCGCCGAGCGTCGGCCCGCCGATGGCGCCGATGCGACCGATCCCGGCCGCCCAACCGACGCCGGTCGAGCGGACCTCTGCCGGGTAGTACTCCACGGCGAAGGCGTGGATGATCGCCAGCACGCCGACGGTCGCCGCGCCCGCGATGAACAGCAAGGTGTTGAGCACCAACGAGTTCGGGTTGAACGACAGTCCGATCAGTGACAGCGAGGCGAGCATGAAGTACAGCACCAGGGTGTTGCGGTAGGTCCAGCGGTCGGCCAGCCAGCCGCCGACGATCGCGCCCACCATGCCGCCCAGGTTCAGCACCACCAGGTTCCACAGCCCCGAGCCCAGGGGGTAACCCGCGGTCTGCATCAGCTTCGGCAGCCAGGTGTTGAGCCCGTAGCTGAGCAGCATGCACATCGCGAAGAACACCCAGATCAGCACGTTGTTGAGCGCGTTTCCGCCGGTGAACAGCTGCCGCAGCCCCACCTTGGCCTGCTCGGAGCTGCGGTCCAGCGACACGTCGTCGAGGTCGTCGCGGTCCGGGGCGATCCGGCGCAGCACCACCAGCAACCGCTCCCGGTCACCGCGGGCGGCCAGGTAGTCCGGTGATTCCGGCAGGTGGCGCAGGAGGAACGGCACCAGCAGTAGCGGCAGGCCCGCCACGTAGAACACGCCGCGCCAGGTCCACACCGGTTCGATGTAGATGGCGAACACCGCCGCACCGATGCCGCCCACCGAGTAGAACGACGACACCAAGGTGACGAACAGGGCTTTCGCCCGGCGCGGTGCGATCTCACCGGCCAGCGCGTTGAAGTTGGGCACCAGCGCACCCAACGTCACCCCGACGACGAACCGCAGCGCCCCCAGCATCTCCGGTCCGGTGGCGAACGCGCATCCGAAAGAGACAATGCTGGCGATGGTCACGCAGGTGATCATCAGCGGACGCCGCCCGTAGCGGTCGGCCAGCGGCGAGATGAACAACCCGCCGACGAGCATGCCCACCAGTGCAACGGATCCGAGCGTCCCGGCGGTGACCGGGTCCATCTGCCACTCGTCCATCAGATGCGAGATGACGGTGCCGTAGCTAACCATGTCGTACCCGTCGACGACCATCAGCAGCGCGCACAGGGTCAGGACTTTGAGGTGGAAGCCGTTGAGCCGGGCAGCGCCGACCACGGCCCCCGCGGTGTGCTGGGACAACTGGATTCCTCCGGTTTCCACTTCGTCGGGGAGAGCCGGTCAGGGTTCGGTGAGTTCGGTTTCCGCTTCGATCAGCACCGGCTTGCCAGCGCCGAGAGCACTCGTCAGCGCAGCAGCGAACTCCGCACCGGTGCGCACCGAAGTCGCGTCGACGCCGTATCCCCTGGCGATCTGCACGAAGTCGATGCCTGGCACGTCCATGCCGGGCACCTCGCCGGCGTCGAGGATCTTGGAGAACCAGCGCAACGCGCCGTAGGTGCCGTTCTTCAGGATGATGATGATGACCGGGATCCGGTACCGCGCAGCGGTCCACAGCGCGGTGATCCCGTAGTTGGCCGAGCCGTCGCCGATGAGCCCGATCACCTGGCGCTGGTCGTGGGCCAGCTGCGCGCCGACCGCGGCGGGCAGCCCGAAGCCGAGCCCACCGGAGGCCGGGAAGAAGTAGCTGCCCTGCACGGAGAGGTCCATCTGCGCCCAGAAAGCACCAACGGTCGCGGTGGATTCCTTGACGTAGACGGCATTTTCCGGGGCGTGCTCGCGCAGCAGCGCGAAAAGTTCCTCTGGGTGCAGCCGCTCGCCGGCGGTCTGCGCGGCTGGCTGTTCCGGCAGCGGCGACAGCTCGGGCCGGAGACCGGGAGTGACCGCACCGGCGAGCCGGGATAGCGCGTCCTTGACGTTGCCGACCAATGCCTCCCCCATCGGTGCGCGCGCGGCCTCGCCGGGGTCGCTGGTCAGCTGCACCAACCGGGCGCCCGCGGGCAGGTACTCGCCGGGGACGAACTGGTGGTAGCGGAACACCGGCGCTCCGACCACCAGGATCAGGTCGTGCTCGCGCAAGGCGTCGGTGATGCCCTGGACCGCGGCGGGCAGCACGCCGCGGAAGCTTCGGTGCCGGGTCGGGAATGGGCAGCGCGACGCCGAGGGCGCGATCCACACCGGCGCACCCAACCGGTCGGCCAGCTGCACGGCGTCGTCGTTGGCGTGCTCGGCGTCGACCTCCGGTCCCAGCACCAGCACCGGACTCTCCGCACCGTCCAGCGCCTCGGCCAGCTCGGCCAGCTGCGCTTCGCTCAGCGACCCCGCGCTACCGGTCCGGCGGGTGAGCAGGTGCTGCGCCTCCGCCGGTGCTTCCTGCCCCCAGTCGTCGTAGGGCACCGAGACGTACACCGGTCCCTTGGCGGGCAGGTTCGCGATGTGGATGGCGTGGCTGATCGAGCGCGGCACGTCCTGTGCGCAGGACGGCTCGCAACTCCACTTCACCAGCGGTTTCGGCAACTCCGCGGCGTCGACGTTGGCGAGCATGACCTCCTGGCCGATGGTCGAGCGCACCTGCTGCCCGGCGGTGATGATCAGCGGGCTGTGCGAGTAGACGGAGTTGGTCAGCGCCCCGAGCGCGTTGCCCGTCCCGGCTGCCGCGTGCAGGTTGACCAGCGCCGAGCTGCCGCGGGCCAGCGCGTAGCCGTCGGCCATCGCCAGCACCGCACCCTCGTGCAGGCCCAGCACGTAGCGGAAGTCCTCGGGCATCCCCGCGAGGAACGGCAGTTCGTTGGAGCCCGGGTTGCCGAAGATCGTCGTCAACTCGTGCGATCGCAGCAGGTCGTAGGTCACGTCGCGCACGTCGGCCATGGATGTTCGCTCCCCGTGTCGGTGATGTCCGCCACCCTAGGGAGCACAGCTCTCATAGGCCTAATGAATGTTGTTGATCCGGATATAGCTCAGATCTATTCTTGCTGCGTGGTCGACGTGGACCTGAACCTGATGAAGACCTTCGTGCTGCTCTACGAGACGCGCAGCGCCACCAAGACGGCCGAGGCGCTGTTCATCACGCAGCCGTCGGTCAGCCATGCGCTGCGGCGACTGCGCCGCCAGTTCAACGACGAGCTGTTCTCCCGCTCCCCCGACGGCCTCGCCCCGACCGAAATCGCCGAGCGCATGTACCCGAGGTTGCAGCAGGCGCTGGAGGTCATCGAGGAAACGGTGTCCGGCGCGGGCCGGTTCGACCCGGCCACCTCGGAGCGCACGTTCCGGATCTGCGCCACCGACCTCGGCGAGATCAACCTGCTGCCGCCGGTCCTGGCCCGGCTCGAGCGGGACGCACCGAACTGCGCGGTCGAGGTGCTGCCGCTGGACATGACCGCCGCACCGCAGCACCTGCGCCAGGGCCGCGCCGACGCGGTGATCTGCACGCCCCGCATCGACGCCCCGGACCTCCGGCGCGACGCCCTCTTCCAGGAGCACTACGTCGGTTTGCGCGCCCGAGCGCACCCGCGCATCGGCGAGCACCCGACGTTCGAGGAATACCTGCGGGAGCGGCACATCGTGGTCGACCCGGCAGCCGGACACGTCGACGCCGACATGGAGCTCACCCGCCTCGGACACCGCCGCGCGGTTGCCGCCCGGGTACCGCACTTCACCGCGCTGCCGGAACTGCTGGCGCGAACCCACTACCTCTCGGCGGTGCCCAGTGGCGTGGCCGAGCTGTTCACCCGCTCATCGGACGTAGCGACCTTCCAGCTTCCGTTCGAAATCCCGACGGTGGAGGTCTCGCTCTACACCTACCGGCGAGCGCTGCCAGCGCCTGGCACCGACTGGCTCCGCGAGCTCATCCGACGCACCCTCCGCCGAGCAGAACCGTCCACTTGAGACTGAAAGGGGATCAGGCAGCGACCTGATCGAGCTCGGTGCTGATCGCGTGGCGGCGCACGTCGAACAGGTAGCCGACCCAGAAACCGACCACACCGGCGCCGACGACGGCCAGCGTTCCAACAGCACGCACCATGGGAGTTCCCCTTCTCCGCGGCGCCGGATCACCAGACCCCGGCCTAACAGGTTCACCCAGATGCTCAACCCGCCGGATGGCAGCGCCGTTGCCACGACGATAACGCCTGGTAAAACGCCCGACCACACCGCCCCGCACAAGGCCGAACACGCAACGCAACCGTCTACAGAGGACTACCACGCGGTAGGGCGACGCCGGCGCACCGGACGGTCAGCGCAGTTCGACGCGACCGCCGGGGCCTTCGATTTCGGCGCGTAGCGCCGGGGCATCCGAACGAGTGAGGTCCAGGTGTGCACCCACGGCACGCAGGTCCACTCGAACGGTTTCGGGATCCGGGTGCTCAGCGCGCAGCGAGAGCAACCGAACCTCCGGCAGTCCGGACTCCGCCGGGTGCGGCGCACTGCCCCAATCGATGAGGAACGGCACGAGTCCGTCGCGCGGCCGCGGTTCGCGCTTGGCCAGCCGCCACTCCAGCAGCTCTCCGCTCGGCGTGCGCCGAGACATCGACTCGGCGTCACCCGGATCGTGACCGGCTGCGCGCGCGTCAGCCACCGCGCGATCCAGGTCAGTGGTGCTGATCGCCCAGGTCACCAGGCGCGGGACGGTCAGCGTGGCCAGGCCGAACACGGTCGGCGGCCGCGTCGCCTCGGGGTCCGGGCCGATGATCTCCAGGTAGGCCCGGCCGCCGAGACCGACGAGGTAGTTCTGCGTGCCGTTGGCCGGATGGAGACCGCCTGGCACCGGGGCGACGCCGAGCAGGTCCGCGACCGCCCGCACTCCGGCGAGCAGGTCCGGCACCCCGTACACCAGGTGGTCCAGTCGCGCCTCGACGTTCGTCATCCGCACCTCCCGAAGACCGGTTCCCGATCCCACCACCCGGCGCCGGGAAGATCAACGCCTCCGGGGATCGACCCGGCGAACCCGGGCACCGCCTACGCTGCCACGTATGGGTTCCCCTGACGACCTCACCGCACTGCCCATCCCTGCCGACACCGCGGACCTGACCACCGGCCCACCGCTGCACGACGCGTGCCAGCCGCTGCGCGCCCTGGTCGGCGTATGGCGCGGCCGCGGCGAGGTCGACTACCCGACGATCGACGGGCCGTACCGGTTCGGCCAGCAGCTCACGATCTCCCACGACGGACGACCGTTCCTGCGCCACGAAGCGCGCGCCTGGCTGCTCGACGCCGACGGCGCGGTGCTCCGCCCGGCCGCGTGGGAGACGGGATGGTGGCGCCCGCAACCCGACGGAACCCTGGAGCTGCTGCTGTCCCACTGCACTGGGATCCAGGAGCTGTTCTACGGCGAAGCGGCGGACCGGGGCTGGGAGCTGGCCACCGACTCCGTCGTCCGGACCAAGACCGCCAAGGACGTCCAAGCCGCGCAGCGCAGCTACACGCTCAGCGAGGACGACGTTCTCGACTACGCCGAGCACCGCGCGATGGTCGGCGTGACCATGACGCCGCACGTGGCCGCGCGCCTGCACCGCGTCCGGTAACAGCAACGAGCGAGCACACGAAGACGGTCGTTCGCATCGATAACAAAGACAGCTATGCTGAACACATGAGCCGCGACGACCCTGCCGCTGAGGACACCGCCGGCGTCGCCAACGCAGCCGCCGAAGTGCGCACCAGCGTGATGCGGCTGGCCCGGCGGCTACGTTCCGAGCGCGACCCCGGCGAGCTCACCCTCGGCCGCATGGCAGTGCTCGGCCGCTTGGAGCGCGACGGGCCCGCCACCACCAGCGGGCTGGCCGTCGCCGAACGGGTCACGCCCCAGTCGATGGCCCGCATGGTGCAACACCTCACCTCCGCTGGCCTGGCCGAGCGCGCCCGGCCCCAGACGACCGCCGCGCCGCGATCATCCGCATCACCGACACCGGCCGCGAGCGGGTGCAGAACGCCGCCCCTGCCAGAGTCTTGATCTTCTGCCTTTGAAACGCCGCAGGCGTTTAACCCAGGGCACCTGCAGTCCAGGCGGGCGCTGAGGTTCCGCCACTGGCACCGCCCGCAACCCAGCCACCACAGTCAAAACGTGAGAAAGCCCCGCACCGAAGTGCGGGGCTTTCATCGACTAGCGGTCAAGCTGGCCCGTGCCGTGGTAGCGGAACGAGCTGGCTCACCGTTCTCAGACCGTGCGGACGTCCGCGGCCTGCGGACCCTTCGGGCCCTGGCTGACCTCGTAGGTGACCTTCTGGTCCTCTTCGAGGGTGCGGAAGCCACGCGAGTCAATGGCCGAGTAGTGGACGAACACGTCCGGGCCACCGTCGTCCGGAGCGATGAAGCCGAAGCCCTTCTCCGAGTTGAACCACTTCACGGTTCCCTGTGCCATGCTCTTCTCTCCTTCTGGGAGCCGGTACTACATCAGGCAATCACACTGCGTGACCACCTGGGTCGCGGATCTCGAACGGCGACTACTCCAGCTACAACCAGATAGCAGCACGCTCGCATCACCATCCTGCGAGTGTGCGCGAACACGACCCCAGAAAAATACGACCAGTGCCGACACTACACGGTCCAGCAAGATCGCGCCCCTACCGCTCCACCAGCGTGTCGCAGCCGACAACAACCCCCATCCGTCGGCGACCTCGGGTTTCCCCGCGCCCCCGAGTCGGAACTGGTCTCATCGACCGCCTATCGGGTGAACGGCGGGTGTTCAGCTCTTGGCGAAACCGGTGCACTGATCATTCGAAGCGGGACGGATCGCCCGCGCCGTAGCGGACGACCTCGGGTTCGGGACCCGAGAAGTCGACGACCGTGGTCGGCTCGGTGCCGCAGTCGCCGGAGTCGATCACCGCGTCCAGCACGTGGTCCAGCTCGTCCTTGATCTGCCAGCCCTGGGTCATCGGCTCCTCCTCTCCGGGCAGCAGCAGCGTGCTGGACAGCATCGGTTCCCCGAGCTCGGCCAGCAGCGACTGAACCACGACGTGGTTCGGGATGCGCACGCCGACGGTCTTCTTCTTCGGGTGCAGCAGCCGGCGCGGCACTTCCTTGGTGGCGGGCAGGATGAAGGTGTAGCTGCCCGGCGTGGACGCCTTGATGGCGCGGAACACCGCGTTGTTGATGATCACGAACTGGCCCAGCTGAGCGAAGTTCTGGCACACCAAGGTGAAGTGGTGCCGATCGTCGAGGTGCCGGATGGAGCGGATCCGCTCCATGCCCTCCTTGTTCCCCAACTGCGCCCCGAGGGCGAAGCAGGAGTCCGTCGGATAGGCGATCAACCCGTCCTCGCGCAGGATGTCTACCACCTGCCCGATGGAACGCTTCTGCGGGTTTTCCGGGTGCACGTCGAAGTACTTCGCCATGCCCCGAGCTTAAAGCCTGCCTCCGGGCTCACCCCGCATTGCGGTGCGGGTGGCGGAACCTCAGCGTCCGCCCGGTCTGCGGGTGCATACCAGCTCGGATCCGGACATGCGCGTCTTTCAAATGGCTGGCGGTTCCAGCGGAGTTGGTTCTACCGTCCTCCGCACGACCGCCCGACGAAGAGGTCGCTTGCGAGCACTCCGTTGAAAGTTGCCCCGGTTGATCCATGCCAACAACCACCCACCGAGCGCCAGACCGACTCATCGCGCTGGGAGGAACGATTCACGCGGCACTCGCCGCGCTCTGCTACTCGGGATTCCTGTTCCTGCTGCGCCGTTCGGGACGCCGTGGTCAGACCGTGCGGTCCTACCTGGCGATGATGGTGTCGGCCGCGTTGGTGTCGGCGGCGCTGAGAGCGATGTGGACCGGCATCGACCTGTTCCCCGGCTGGGCGGCAGCCGGCTGGCTGCTGCTGGTCGCGGTGTGCGGACAAGTTCTGGGTTGGCTGCTGGTGGCAGTGTGCCTTCCGCACCTGTCCAGCCAGGTCGGCGCGATCCTGCTCCTGCTGACACCGGTCGGTGCCCTCGTTCTCGGCGCCGTGGTGCTCGTCGAACGTCCGACGCCGCTCCAACTCGTCGGCTGCGTGCTCATCCTCGGCAGCGTCGTGGTCGTCGCCGGCGTCCGCGAGGTCAGGAGCAGGTAGCGAGCATTTCCTTGAGAGCCTGCTTCTCCTCTTCGGTCACGGTCAGGCCGTAGCCGTTCTTGACCGTCACCCACTTCGTCGCGTAGTCGCACCAGGCCTTCTCCGCCGTCGGCTTCCACGTCGACGGGTCCTGGTCGCCCTTGCTGCGGTTGGAGCTGGAGTCGACCGCGACCAGCTGCGGCAGGTCCATGTCGTTGGCGAACTGCTCGCGACGCGCGTCGTCCCACTCGTTCGCACCGCTGCGCCAGGCGTTGGCCAGCGGGACCATGTGGTCGATGTCGATGTCCGAGGGCTTGGCCAGCTTCTCGCCGGTGTACACCGAGGTCCAGCTGCCGGAGACCGACTCGCAGGCGTTGTTGGTCTCCACCTCCTCGCCATCGCGGACCAGCACCGCTTCCCGGGTGTTGCAGTTCGTCCCGGCTTCCGGCTTCGACGTCCAGTGCTTGAAGCGCTCGCGCGAGTAACCGTCCATCGATCCGGCCGGGGCGACCTTCAGCTGCTCGAGCTGGTCGGCGGCGGCGCCGGTGGGCTGGCTGCTGCCGCGCGCGTCGAATAAGTCGGACTCGAACAGCACCCACATCAGGACGAGCAGCACGGCCGCCACGACCGACGTCCACGCCGATTTCTTCGCAACAGCCCCGCTCATGGCCTTCTCCCGGTTCGACGACAGCTCCGCGGTCATTCGATCATCCGGGGTGGTGGTCATTCACTCCGCCACGCGGGGAATGTGGCCTAGCGCACGGGTGTTCAGCCGCTCCCCCGCGGGACGTACCGGGGCACGTAGCGCATCAGCAGCCCGGCACCGAGCAGGCCGAGCACTCCCATGCCCGCTCCGGCCAAGCCGACGCCCAGCAGTGCGGTCAGGCCGGAGATGGTGACCGGTCCGACCGCCTGCCCGAAATCGGCGGTGAAGCGCCAAGCTCCGAGGAACGGCGCCGGACCTGACTGCGGTGCGAGGTCGGCGCCAAGTGTCATCAGGATTCCGGCGCTGGTTCCGTTCGCCAGCGCCAACAGCACTGCGACGGCAGCGAAAGTCGGCACATCGGTCACGACGAACAGCAGGAGGTGCCCCACCGCCAAGCCGATCATCGACGGCACCGCCGCCCAGATCCGGCCGAACCGGTCCATGATCTGGCCGGAGCTGTAGGACAGCGCGAAGTCGACCCCGCCGGCGATGCCGATGATCAGGGCTGTCGTCGATGGCGGTAGCTCGGCGGCCACCGCAACCAACGGCAGCACGACCATCCGCGACGCGCGCAGTCCGCCGATCAGCGCCGCGCAGGTTCCCATCCGCAACAGCACACCCCGGTGCTGCACCAGCGTGGTGACCAGACCTTGGTGCGACTGCTCGGCGCTGTCCTCCTCCGCCGTGCCGAGGTCCTTCGTGCACAGCAGCAGGATGATCGCAGCCGCGGCGAATCCGATGTGCAGCAAGAAGACCGCGCGTTTGTCCGGAGTCGCCAGCAGCACGAGCGCCGAGAGGAACGGGCCGATGAAGTAGCCCGCCCGGAACAACCCGCCGAGCACGCTCAACGCCCTCGCCCGGTAACGCAGCGGGACGGTGGTGGTGATGAACGCGTGTCTGGCCAGCGCGAAAACCGCTGTGGCCAGGCCGACGACGAACACGCACGCGCCGAGCGCCCACGGATCCGTCGAGAAGTAGCAGCCGAGCAGTCCCAGCACCGAGACGATCGCGGCACCGATCATCGCGGTGCGCTCACCGAGCCGGTGCACGAGCACTCCGCTGGGTACGTCGCCGATCAGCTCGCCGACCATCAGCATCGCCGCGATCAGCCCGAGCACCCCGAGGTTCGCGCCCTGGTCGGCGGCGATCAGCGGGATCATCGGGATGATGGCGCCCTCGCCGATGGCGAACAGCAGGGTCGGTCCGAATGCCGCGAGCGCAACGGTTCTCAGTTCGAAGGGGCGTTCGTCCGCCTGCAATTGCCGTTCACTCCTCGCCGCGCGAGCCCGAGTTCCGAGCCCATCCAGCTTGGCAGAGTTTCCGGCACTCCCAGCGAGAGATCCGTCACTTACGCCCGGATTTCACCCGCTGCGCAAGGACAATTGTCAGCTACGCCCGATACTGCGGTCAGATCTGGAGCAGGTCGGCGAGGCGAGCGCGGTTCTCGTCCGGGGTGCCCAGCAGGAGTTGCGAGGTCTTGGCGCGCTTGTAGTAGAGGTGCGCGTCGTGCTCCCAGGTGTAGCCGATGCCGCCGTGGAGTTGGACGGTGTCGGCCGCCGCTTGGAAGTTGGCGGGTGAGACGAGGACCTGCACCAGCGCTGCGGCGAGCGGGAGTTCTTCCGGGTCGGAGTCTGCCGTCCACGCCGCGTAGCGCACCGCTGCACTGGCCTGCTCGAGTGCGCTGTGCATGTCGGCCAGCCGGTGCTTGACTCCTTGGTAGGAGCCGATGGTGCGGCCGAACTGCACCCGGACCTTGGTGTATTCGGCGGTCATCTCCAGCACCCGCGCCATGCCGCCGAGCTGCTCCGCGGACAGCGCCACCGCAGCGAGATCCCGAACCCGAACGCGCACCGCATCCGGGTCTGACGACGACAGGAGTTCAGCCGGAGTGGCCGCGAAGTCCAATTTCGTCAAGCGACGCGTCGGATCCAGCGTGCGCAGCAGGGTTTTCGCGATGTGCTCGGCACGCGCGCGGAACCACGCGGTTCCCTGCCCGGTCGTGGCCTGCACCAGCACGACATCCGCGATGTCGCCGGAAACCACGCGCTGCGCGCGACCGTCCAGCACCCACCCGCCATCGCGTTGCGTCGCGGTCGGCACCGACTCCTGGTCCCACGCCACCGCCGCGATCAGCTCACCGGACACCATCGCGGGCAGCAGTTCCGCTCGGGCTGCCTCATCGTCCAGCGCGAGCAGCACATCGGTGGCCAGCACCGCGGAGGCCAGGAACGGCACCGGGGCCAGCGCCCGACCCAGTTCTTCGAACACCACTGCCCGCTCCACATGACCGGCTCCGGAACCGCCGTGCTCCTCCGGCACCACGAGCCCGGTCAGTCCCAGCTCGGTCGACAGCCGCTGCCACAGCTGGGCGTCGTGGCCGTCGCCGTCCGCCAGTTCCCGCACCCGCTGCGACGGCGCGTGCTCCGCGAGGAACTTCCGCACCGCGGACCGCAGTTCCTGCTGCTCCGGGTCCAGCACCAGCTGCATCGCACACTCCTCAGTGGACTTCAGGCGAACTCTTCTCGCAGTGAGAGCCTGTTGGTGAATAGTCTGGGTGGGTGGTCGTCTAGCGGAACCTGAGCGCTTCCCCGGACTGCGGGTGCCCCTCCTCATGTATGACCAATACACGGCGGAGGGGCCGTCCTCTCCAGGAAACCGCTCAGAACCCGCCGGTGGTCGACCCGCGTTGGCGGATGCAAGCAGCTCCACAGGCACGGACGGCATTCGCCGACAGGCTCCGAGGGGTCACGGGGTCCGCTGGGTGCCGACCTTCAGCTCGCGGAAGGGGACGTCGCGGTCTACCTGGGGCTCCTTGGGCAG
The DNA here is from genome assembly GCF_053593195.1 of Saccharopolyspora sp. NPDC002376. Lineage (NCBI taxonomy): Bacteria > Bacillati > Actinomycetota > Actinomycetes > Pseudonocardiales > Pseudonocardiaceae > Saccharopolyspora > Saccharopolyspora sp. NPDC002376. The sequence goes on along the minus strand of NZ_JBSFBZ010000001.1, from coordinate 40,920 downwards.
ACCGAGGATCCGTTCCCCGATGATGTTGCGCTGCACCTGGTTGGACCCGCCGGCGATGCTCATCGCCGGGGTGCCGTTGATGGCGATGGCCATTTCCTCGGCCGCCGAGTCGCCGTCCTCCCAAGAGGTCAGCGCCGATCCGGCGATGAGTCCAGCGGTGTCCACGGCGCGCCACAGCAGCTCGGCACCGGCGAGTTTGGCGACCGACCCGCGTGCTCCAGGCGGCGAACCGGCCGCGGCCTCCTGCCGCAGCTTGGTGTTGAACAGCGCCAAAGCCCGTTCGTGCGCATACATCTCGGCGAGCCGATCGCGCACCACCGGGTCGTCCGTGCGGTTGTGCCGACGGGCGAGCTCGACCAGGTTGTCGTAGGCCAGGGGGTCGCTGCCGCGCCGGACCGAGCCGCCGATGGAGATCCGCTCGTGGCCGAGCATGGTGACCGCGGCCAGCCAACCGCCGCCGACCTCGCTGATCACCGCGTCGGCCGGGATGCGCACGTCGTCGAAGTAGACCTCGTTGAACGGAGCACGTCCGGTCATGTCCCGCAGCGGCCGGACGGTCACGCCTGGGCTGCGCATGTCCACGACGAACATGCTGATGCCGCGGTGCTTCGGCACGTCCGGGTCCGTGCGGGCCAGCAGCGCGCCGAAGTCGGAGAACTGCGCCCCGGAGGTCCACACCTTCTGGCCGTTGATCACCCAGGAGTCGCCGTCGCGCACCGCGCGGGTCTGCAGGCTGGCCACGTCCGAACCGGCGCCGGGCTCGGAGAACAGCTGGCACCAGATCTCGTCGCCGCGCAGCAGCGGCGGCAGGTAGCGGGTCTTCTGCTCGTAGCTGCCCAGGTCCAGCAGGGTAGGTCCGCACATGCCCATGCCGACCATGAACGGCGCGCTGGGCAGGTCGTAGTGCACCGCTTCTTCGTTGTAGGCCTGCTGTTCAGCGGCGGTGAGCCCGCGACCGCCGTACTCGGCCGGCCAGGTGATGCCGATCAGCCCCGCGTCGTAGGCGGCGGCCTGGAACCGCTTCGCGGTCCGCAGCTGCTCGGCGGGTTCCAGCTCCGCGAGCGGCCCGGGTGCGTTGCGGGCCAGGAATTCCCGCGCACCGGCGCGGAACTCGTCGACGCTCATGTGGTCTCCCTCCGGCCCGACGGCGCGGCAGCAACCCGATCAGTCAACGCTGACTGTAACTGATCGGACGCGCTACGAACACCCGTCAAATGCAGCAGCGGCCCGTACTCCACATCCGATCAAGTCCACTGTGGATGTTCCCGGTCGGCGGTACCCTGCTCGCGTGGACCAGACCCGGAACGACCAGCGCACCCGGCAGGAACGAGCAGCCGACAGCCGCACGCTGATCCTCGAAGCCGCCGTCGCCTGCCTGGTCGAGCACGGCTACGCGGGCGCTTCCACGCTGGCCATCCAGGCCAAGGCCGGGGTCTCCCGGGGTCGACTGCTGCACCACTTCCCATCCCGCGACGAACTGCTGGTCGCCGCCGCGCAACACCTGACCCGGGACCGGCTGGTGCAGACCGAGCAGCGGGTCGCCGAACAGCTCGCGGACATGCCCGAAGGACCCCGACGCGTCGACCGCTGCATCGACCTGCTGTGGGAGACCTTCCACGAACCGCACTTCTGGGCCGCGATGGAGCTGTGGACCGCCGCCCGAACCAATCCGGCGCTCAGCGCGGCACTCCGCCCGGAGGAACGGCGGCTGCGCCGGGCGATCCGATCGGTGTCCGACCGGATCTGGGGCCCGTCGGTGTGCGACCACCCGGTGTACCCGCAGCTGCGCGAGATGCTGTTCACCAGCATGCGCGGCGCAGCGCTGGCCTACGCCTTCGAAGACCGCTCCCCCTCCAGGTCCGCGCACCTGGAGGTCTGGAAGTCCATCACCCGGCGACTGCTGTTCGACGCCTGACCGACTGCTGTTGACCGCCAGCGTTCGGCCGACGCAGTATGAGGCGCGTCACATCACCCTCACCGACGAGGTAGCGATGCCAGCATTCGCGCAGTCCGGCCGAGGCATGACCAGCAGCGACCAACTCGCCCGTCACGCCCGCCAGATCCCAGACGAGATCGCACTGCGCTTCGCAGGCACCGGCCGCACCTACCGCGAACTGGACGAACGCGTCACCCGGCTGGCCAACGCGCTGGCCGCTCGCGGTATCGAGCCGGGTGACCGCGTGGCGGTGCTCGGCCGCAACGGGCTGGAGATCGTCGAGTCCTACCTCGCCGTGGCCCGGCTGGGCGCGATCTGCGTGCCGATCAACTTCCGGCTGGTCGCCGACGAGGTCGCCTACGCCTTGACCGACAGCGGGGCCCGCGCCGCGATCGTCGACGAGCTCTTCGTTGAAACCCTGGACAAGGCGAGGGAATCCGCGTCCAATGTGGACTTTCGCCTGGTCATCGGAGACTCCGGCGATTACGAATCGGCGCTGGCCGCGGCTTCGCCAGAGCACGTTGAGATCACCGTGGACGAGCAGTCCCCGGCGTTCATCATGTACACCTCCGGAACCACCGGTCGCCCCAAAGGCGCGGTGCTGACCCACCACAACCTGCTGATGCACACGTTCAGCTCGATGGTGCACCACGGCATCACCGACGAGGACCAGGTCTGGCTGGTCGGAGTGCCGCTGTTCCACATCGCCGGGGTGTCCGGGATGCTCCCCTACCTGCTGCAAGGCGGCCGGATCGTGCTCACCGCGTCGGGGCGGTTCGATCCGGCGGAGATCGTCGAGCTGATGGCCCGGGAGCGGATCACCACCTGCTTCCTGGTTCCCGCGCAGTGGCAGGCGATCTGCAACCTTCCCGACTTCGCTGACCACGATCTCTCCGCGCTGCGGCGGATCACCTGGGGTGCAGCGCCCGCATCGACCACGCTGCTGCGGTCGATGTTCGAGAAGTTCCCGGACACTGACATCACCACCGCGTTCGGGCAGACCGAGTGCTGTCCGGTGACCACCGTCCTGCGCGCCGAGGACGCGCTGCACAAGATCGGTTCCGTGGGCACACCGATGATCAACGTCGAGGTGCGGATCGTCGACGACGAAATGAACGACGTGCCACCGGGAGAGGTCGGCGAGATCGTCTACCGGGGTCCGACGGTGATGCGGGAGTACTGGGGCAAGCCGGACGAGACCGCCGAGGCGTTCCGCGGCGGCTGGTTCCACTCCGGTGACCTGGTGCGCCAGGACGAAGACGGCTACCTCTACGTGGTGGACCGCAAGAAGGACATGATCATCTCCGGCGGCGAGAACATCTACTGCGCCGAGGTCGAGGACGTCCTCGCAGCCCACCCCGAGGTCGCCGAAGTCGCCCTGATCGGCGTTCCGGACGATCGCTGGGGCGAAGCCCCGCTGGCGGTCATCAGCCCACGCGACCCCGCGAATCCCCCGTCCCTCGACGAAATCTCGGCCTGGTGCCGCGAACGGCTGGCCGGCTACAAGCGCCCCCGCCGGATCGCCATCATCGCCGAGCTACCCCGCAACCCCAGCGGCAAAGTCCTCAAAACCCAACTGCGCACCGAACACGCAGCAGGCCAACTCCCCGTCGAGGAGTAACCAACCCCCGCACCGCGTCACCCGGAGACCGCAGGGCCCCGGCAAAGTCGGTTCGCCCCGATGAAGGACGGGCACGGTTCTTGTTGATCATGTGAGTGTCTACGTCCCATGGTCATGTGAGAGAGCCGTGCCCGCTGCCCCGTCCTGCCCGAGTCCCGGTGTTCTCGATCGTCTGGCCCCGCTTTCCGGTGGTGATTCTGACCGGGAACTGGCCGCTGACGAGCTGGCTGATCTACGGGGATGCATTGCTGACGTGGATGATCCGTGGGATCGGCGGGGCGTGTGGCACTCGCTGGTATCGATCCTGGGTATCGCGGCCGTGGCCGTGGCCGCCGGGGCTCGATCGTTCACCGCGATCGCCGAGTGGGCCGCTGATGCACCACAGCAGGTTCTCGCCCTGCTGGGCGTGCGCCGCCAGCCCCGCACCGGTGGGTTACAGGTGCCCGACGAGGCCACGATCCGGCGGGTCCTGACCCGGCTGGACGGCGACAACCTGGATTCGGCGATCAGCGTCTGGCTGCGTGCACACCCGGGCGGCGAGGCCGACGCCGGGCCTGAGGTAGTTGCCGCGCAGGGATTTCCCGTCCAGGTCGCGTCGCCCGCCGAACTCCTGGCCCGCCCCGCCAACGACTTCGCCGGCCGGGACCGCGGATACCACGCGCTCGGCTTCAGCACTCCCCGGTCCTTACCGGTCTTCGACGAACCCGCAGTCGCCGTCAACAGCCGAACTGCGAGATCGTGGCCTCACGCGGCAAAACGGGGTTGTCGGCCTGGAAAAAGCTCTACGGACTGCACTTCAAGAGCTTTGCGCCGCTGGACTCCGGTGGACCTCTCACCGTAAGCGCGCTGACCAACGGGCAGGTCGACGTCGCCGACCTATTCAGCACAGATCCGGCGATCAGCGACCACGACCTCGTGATCCTCCAGGACGACCAAGAGCTATTCCTCCCGGAGAACATCCTCCCACAGGCCAACAGCAGCAAGGTGACCCCGCACGTCGCGGAAACGCTCAACGCGATCTCCGCGCAACTCACCACAGACCAGATCCGAAGCATGATCCGACGCGTTGTGACAGAACGGGAAAACCCCAAGACAGTCGCCCGCGAGTGGCTCCGCCACGCGAACCTGCCCGCATAGAATCCGGTCGAGTTTCCCGGTGGGTGAGCCATTCCCCAGGACCCCACCGGGACTCCTTCTTCGCACCACCACTTTCCACTTCCCGCTGATGGTCCGTGTACAGCCTTGCCCGGAGCACTTACAGAATGCACGCGGGCCTCACTCTGCTGTAACATCGCGGCCGACAGGAAGTGCGCTGACGAAAGCGTTGGTCATCGAGGCAAGAATCCCGTTGGTGACCTGCGGCGAAAGTTCACCATCCGTTCCGGCACTGTCCACATTAGCCATATACCGTTCGCGCCATGATGAACGCTAATCGGCGTACTTTCTTGCTCGGCACCGGAATGCTCGGTGCCGGGCTCGCCAGCTCGAACCTGGTCGGCGCATCAGGCGCCGCGGCCGCCCAGGGTGGGCGGATCGATCCGGAAAACCCGCGGTTCACCGTGGCTGTCATGCCGGACACCCAGTACCTGTTCGACGCCGATCGCGGCGACTCTGCCCCGCTCGACGCCTCGCTGCGGTACGTGCTGGAGGCGGACGAGAACATCGTGTTCCTCACGCACCTCGGCGACCTGACCGAGAACGGCCAGCCGGGCGAGCTCGCGCAGATCAGCCGCTCCTTCGAGGCGCTCGACCGGCGCCGGTTCCCATACAGCGTGATTGCCGGCAACCACGACATCGACTCGTCCACCGACGACCAACGCGGGCCGACACCCTTTCTCAGCGCCTTCGGTCCGAAACGAGCCGCGAAATCCCCGGCCTACCAAGGCTCGAGCAAAGACGGATACAACAGCTATCACATCTTCCGCGGCGGTGGCCGGCAATGGCTGTTGCTGGCGCTGGACTGGCGGCCGTCGGCAGATGGCATCGCCTGGGCCAACTCGGTCATCAACCAACATCCGGACCTGCCGGTGATCCTGACGATCCACGAGATGGTGTACGCCGAAGCAGACGGGCAGGCGCAACTGTCCGAGTTCGGCCAGCGCGTCTGGCGCGACCTGGTGGCCGACAACGACCAGATCTTCCTGACCCTCAACGGTCATTTCTGGCCTTCCGGCCGCACGGTACTCCGCAACAAGGCCGGCAATGACGTGCACCTGCACATCACCAATTACCAGGACCGCTACTACGGCGGCAGCGCGATGATCCGGTTGTACCGGTTCGACCTGGCGCGCGGTGTCATCGACGTGCACACAGTCTCTCCGTGGCTGCTGGCGAAAGCCCCGGACCTCAACGAGCTGGAACGCCAGGAAATCGAGCGCACCGGCGAGGTGGACTACTTCAGCGTTCCGATCAACTTTGAGCAGCGCTTCGCCGGCTTCGCACCGGTCCCCGTGCCCGCGCCGCGACCGGTGCGCGACATTTTGCTGCCGGGAACAGTTGCGTACTGGCGTTTTGACAACGCTGCCGCCGGCACCGAGGTCGAGTCCGTGCGAGATCTCTCCGGTCAGGGCAACGACCTGAAGCTCATGACACTCGGCGGTGGCTCGCTGACGTACTCCGCAGACTTCGACAGGCGGCAACCAGGCCACGCCAGCCTGCGGTTCGCCGGGGCCAAGAACCCGCCCCGCGGCTCGTACCTGCAGACCGTCGACTCCGCGCCGTTGAACGCGATGGACTTCGCCCAGGGCTACACCGTTGAGGCGTTCGTCAAGCTGCCACCGGACTTCAAGGACGGCAACCACGCCTGGTGCAGCGTCTTCTCGCGATTGGGCACCGGCGCAGACGCAGGCAAGACCGGCGACGATCCGAGCGAACCGGCGGTCACGTTGTCCCTCTCCGACGGCGCCGCGTTCCAGTGGGCGGCATTCACGCTCAACATGAACGGCATCAGCACGAACTGGAGCCACGAACTGCAGCTGGACAAGTGGTGGCACGTCGCCGTGGTCAACGACCGCACGCACACCACCATGTACGTGGACGGCTGCCCGGTCGTCCGGAACCCGAGGACTGCCGCGACCGGCCTCGCCAATCCAGGCAGTAGCTGGCTGCTCGGCGGATACGCCTACAACCGGACAGTAGAACAAGGCTTCCACGGCTGGATCGGAGACGTCCGCGTAGTCGCCCGCCCGCTCCCAGTGAGCGACTTCATGCTCGACTGACGCCCCAAGAAAGAGCTGCCGCGAAGCACGCGGTACCTAGTGCTTCCGGCTCGCGAAGGCGGTGTAGGCGGTCTCGGCGTCGGAGATCAGCTCACCGGGTTTCTCCGGGGTATCGGGATCTTCGGCCACCTCCGGGTAGCGCGCCGGTATCCAGGCGTCCTCGGCGATGGTGCCGATCGCGGCCGGTTTGCCGAATTCATTGTCACGGTCACCGAGAACCGTGCCCCGGCGCGGCATGCCGCGCTGATCACCGCACCCCCGTAGTACGCGGAGTCCGCCCGCGCCAGCACGTTGCCGACTGCTCCGGCGGCGCGGGCGGTCGCCAGAGCTTCGGCTGGCCATCGCCGTCGCCGCACCACTCGGCCCCAGCGCGACCATCAGTATCTCCATCGCTGACCCGAGCTCCCCAGGGTTCCGGCAAAGTCGTATGGGCCCTGGATAGAGGGCGGGCACGGCTCTTGTTGATCATGTGAGTGTCTAGTCCACGTGATCGAGTGAGTGAGCCGTGCCCGCTGGTCCATCCTGCCTGCCTGCTGATGTCGCCAGACACCTGGCCCTGTTGTCCCTGGAGGTCCCGGACTCGGGTAAGGCCCCGGATCGGCTGTTCGACCTGCGGGAATGTTTCGCAGGGGTGGTTGATCCGCGGTGTCGTCGGGGGGTGCGGCATTCGCTGGTGTCGATCCTGGGTATCGCCGCATCGGCGGTGGCCACGGGAGTGAAGACGTTCACCGCGATCGCCGAATGGGCCGCCGATGCCCCCGCTGATGCGCTCGAACGTCTCGGCGTGCGCCGTGACCCGCGGGGCGGGTTCCAGGTCCCGGATGAGGCCACGATCCGGCGGGTGTTGTCCATGGTGGACGGTGACAGTCTCGATACGGCCGTCTGCGCCTGGCTGGCCGCCCATCCCGGCAATACCGCCGGTGAGGACGTGGGCCCGGAAGTGATCGCGGTCGACGGGAAATCCCTGCGTGGCACCTATCCCCGCACCGGAGAAACCCACGGCGTCCGCCTCACCGCGGCGTTAAGCCACCGCACCGGTGTCATCACGGGCCAGAAACACATACCAGCCGGCAAGGACGAACGAGGCACCGTCTTAGCCCTGCTCGACGACATGAACCTAGCCGGGATAAATCGTCACCGCCGACGCCCTGCACACGACCCGCCCGTTTGCCGACTACCTGCACGAACACGGGGCGACCTACATCTGCACCGTCAAGACCAACAACATCCACCTCTACCACCAGCTCGATGCCCTGCCCTGGCACACCATCCCGGCCCTCACCGGTCAAATTCTCGCGAAATTGACCACTGCCCTCCCGTCGGCGGAGTATGCAACTTGTTGCATTGCAACTTTGTGCATAGTAGGTTGATCGTGAGCAGCGCACTTCGGGAGGCGAGTCATGGGCAGCGCGATTCGGACCAGGTTCACCGAGGAGTTCGGTGTTGAGCACCCCATCGTGCAAGGCGGGATGCAGTGGGTCGGGCGGGCCGAGCTCGTCGCCGCCGTCGCCGAGGCCGGGGCGTTGGGGATGATCACCGCGTTGACCCAGCCCACCCCCGAGGACCTGGCCAAGGAGATCGCGCGCTGCCGCGAGCTGACCGACAAGCCCTTCGGCGTCAACATCACGATCCTGCCGACCATCACACCGCCGCCCTACGCGGAGTACCGGCAGGCCATCATCGAGTCCGGTATCAAGATCGTGGAGACCGCCGGCGCCAACCCGGCCGAGCAGGTCGTCGCCTTCAAACCGGCCGGGGTGAAGGTCCTGCACAAGTGCACCAGCATCCGACACGCACTCAAGGCCCAGCAGCTCGGCGTCGACGCGGTCAGCATCGACGGCTTCGAGTGCGCCGGACACCCGGGCGAGGACGACGTGCCCGGACTGGTCCTCATCCCCCGGGCCGCCGACGAGCTGAGTATCCCGATCATCGCCTCCGGCGGGTTCGCCGACGCCCGCGGCCTGGTCGCCGCGCTCGCGCTGGGCGCCGACGGCATCAACATGGGCACCCGGTTCATGTGCACCGCCGAGTCGCCGATCCACGACCAGGTCAAGAAGCAGATCGCAGAGGCCAGCGAACTGGACACCGAGCTGATCTTCCGGCCGCTGCGCAACACCGCCCGCGTGGCCAGCAACTCCGTGAGCCGCGAGGTGGTGTCCCGACTGGACGCCGACGGCGCCTTCGAGGACGTGCGCGAGCTGGTGGCCGGGGCGCGCGGGCGGCAGGTCTACGAGCAGGGCGACACCGAGCTGGGCATCTGGAGCGTCGGCATGGTGCAGGGCCTGATCGACGACGTCCCCGCCGTCGACGAACTGGTGCAGCGCATCGTGGGCGAGGCGACCGAACTGATCCGCGGCCGACTCGGGAGCCTGCTCGGCCCGAACGCGTGATCCGGGCGTCCACTGCGGACTATCGTCGGCACCAGCAGTGCCACCTGAGCTGAGGAGTGCGCGGTGTCGTTGGAGTACGCGATCCTGGTGTCGTTGCAGGAACGCGCGGGATCCGGGTACGAGTTGGCCCGACGGTTCGACAAATCGATCGGGTACTTCTGGGGCGCCAGCCACCAGCAGATCTACCGGAGCCTGAAGCGGATGGTGGAGCTCGGCTGGGTCTCCGGTGATGAGGTGGCGCAGGAGAAGCGGCCGGACAAGACGGTCTACCGGGTCAGCAATTCCGGCACTGCCGAACTGGCCCGCTGGCTCGCCGAACCGGCCGACCCGCCGACGGTGCGCAACGAGCTGTCGGTGAAGATCCGCGGCGCCTCCTACGGCGAGATCGACCAGGTCCTCGCCGAGGTCCGCCGCCACCGCACCCTGCACGCCGAACGCCAGGCGGTCTACCAGACCATCGAGCAGCGCGACTTCCCAGACCGGACGCGACTGTCCGGCCAGCCCCTGCACCAGTTCCTGGTGCTGCGCGGTGGAATCCGCACCGAGCAGTCGATGGTCGACTGGTGCGACGAGGTCATCGCCGCGTTCGAGGCCGACACCGCCGGATGATCGGTCATTCCTGCTGCGCCCGGCGCTGTTCGGCGACCAATCCGCTCATGTCATGCAGGAAGCGGCGGATCGCGGCTCGGTCGGCCTCGCTGTAGGTGCGCATCTTCCCGACCACCTCGTCGATGAGCGGACCGAAGAACGACCACCCCAGTTCGACGGCCTGCTCCGCCACGACCAGCCGCACCCGCCGCCGGTCTGCCGGATCCTTCTCCCGTCGGACGTGGCCGCGACTTTCGAGTCGGTCGACCAGGGCGGTGACCGCTGCGGAGTTCAAGCCGAGCCACTCCCCCAGCTTCCCCGGCGTCGCTGGCTCATCGGAGCGGCGCGCGTCCAGCAGCGCGATCAGCGCGCGCAGGTCGGTGGGGTGCAGCTGGTTGGCACCGGCGAACTCCGCACCCAGCAAGTCCAGTTCGACGGTGACCGCTCGCAGCAGGTGGACCAGTTCCAGTTCGTCTCGCACCACACCATGTTAATCTCTCGACCATCGAGATACTCGACGAGTGAGGTGAACATGGGTTTCCAGAACCCGCAGGACGCCGCGGACTTCTTCACCGCCTACGACACCGCACTCGCGCAGTGGCCGATCCCGTTCGAAGCACGTGACCTCGCCTCCGCCCGAGGAACCACTCGCGTCCACGTCTGCGGCAAGGCTGACGGAATTCCCCTGGTGCTGCTGCCGGGCGGAGGTGCGACTTCGGCGATCTGGGCGGCCAACGTCGAAGCGCTCGGCAAGACGCACCGCATCTACGCCGTCGACCTGCTCGGGGAGGCCGGGCGCAGCGTCGCCGATGGCGAGCCGGTGCAGGATATCGACGGCCTCATGTCCTGGTTGGACGACGTGTTCGACCAGCTCGACCTGGAATCCGCGGACCTGTGCGGGCACTCCTACGGCGCTTGGATCGCGCTGCACTACGCGGTTCACTCACCTCACGTGCGCCGCCTCGCGCTGCTGGATCCGACCGACTGCTTCACCGGGTGGAACCGGAAGTACCTGCTGCGCGCCTTGCCGATGCTGCTGCTCCCGAATCCGCAGCGAACGCGCAAGTTTCTGCGCTGGGAAACCGGTGGCGCCGGCATCGACGCCGCCCAGCTGGAGCTGCTGGCTCGCGCGGCGACGTTCCCTCGCGCGAAGGTGATCACCGGCCCCAAACCCGATCCCACCCGGTTGTCGGTGTCGACGCTCGTCCTGGCTGCGGAGAAGTCCAAGGCCCACGACGTCAGCCGCCTCATCACCGAGGCGCAGCGCACGGTTCCCGATGTCCGGACCGGGTTGCTGCCGAACGTCAGCCACCACTCGATCCCCGGGCACAACGCCGAGCACCTCAACGCCGCGCTGACCGACTTCCTGAGCTGACGAACGAGGAGGGGGCACCCGCGAACACCGTCGCGGATGCCCCCTCGCTTCGGGTCACCAGATCTCGGAAACCCACTCCGGGTGGTCGATGAACGGGTTCCGGTTGTGCTGGAACTGGTCGAAGATGACCTGGTTGCGGCGCTGCTCGCCGGCATCTGGCGGGTCCTGCTCGTTCCACTGCTTGAGCACCGAGACCCGGCCGATGTTGGGCGCGCTGCCGTTTTCGACGTTGTCGTTGACTTCGAGGTCCGGGAAGCCGTCGCCACCGTCGTAGCGGACCGACATGTAGAAGATCATCCGGGCGACGTCGCCCTTGACCTCGTCGCGCGGCTCCCAGGAGTCGCCGTCGGTGAAGTTGCCCGGCGCCTCGCCGACCTCTTCGCCGCCCATGTCGAAGTCCTTGTTGCCGCGCTCGGAGTTGACCGAGACGTCGGTCGCGCGCAGGTGGTGGACGTCGGTGCCGGGACCGGGCGAGGTGCCGAAGTCGCCGTGCGACTTGGCCCAGACGTGCTCGCGGTTCCAGTTGTCGGCGTCACCGCCGTTGGTGTCCTTGTCCTGCGAGCGCCCGGTGTAGAGCAGGACGACGTTGTCGGGGTTGTTCGGGTCCTCGTCGGTGACCTTGATCGCGTCCCACACCTGGTCGTAGGTCAGGGTGGTGGTGCCGCTGCTGATGATCCCGTGCAGCGCGGTCTTGAGCTCTTGGCCGGTCTTGCCCTCGGCGTCCTGGTAGTAGTCGTCGGCGGTGGACGCACCCGCCGCCGGTACCGGAATCACCACCAGGGCGATACCTAATAACAGGGATAATGGCTTCCATCGGGTGGTTTTCATCGGCATGGTCCTCTCCCCGTGTGCAACCGGGGGAAGCGTGCCACACCGACGATCACCATTGGGCGAACCAATTGGGGGAGTTCGGTGTCGGACAGTGATCAAGTTCGCGAACGCCGGATTGCGCCGAATCCGCCGAACACCGCCCTTGCTGGGAAAACGTCAGGCGATCGCACCGTCACGCGCGGTCCCGGCGCGGCCACCAAACGTGAACAACGGGAATTGTCAGTGCCAGCAAAACCGCTGGCACCAGGAAGCCCAGCGCCGCGCTATACCGGTAAATCTCGGTGAACATCGCTGGTGAGGCGGACATCCCGAGGAAGCGCAATGCGGTGACCACCGAGATGATGCCGCCACTTCCGGAGGCGCCGCCGACGAGCACCGTCGCGTGAATTCCCACCAGCACGAGCTGCGCGCAGATCCCGCTGACCGCCCACGCCACGGCCACCGCCGGCAGCCAGGTGGCCAACCCGATCGACCCGACTGCGAAAGCCGCGATCAGCAGCCCCACACCGATGATCGAGCGCGGCCCGAACCGGTCCACCGCCCCACCGGTCAAGCGAGCTGTGATCGCCCCGGCGAACCCGAATCCGGTCAGGACCAGGCCCCGCGCCCCGGGGCTCAGCGAGAACGCGTCGTCGAGGCGGAAGGAAACCAGGAACGGCAGCCCTGCCAGCGACGCCCAGGCGACGAACGCCACGCCACCGGCCAGCAGCACCGGCGACCGCCACGCATCTCGCAGCTTCGCCGGCTCTCGCCGCTCGCCGTCCGCTTCGTCGGCGGGCAGCGGGCCGACCGCGAGCACCGCTGCGACCGCGGCCAAGCCGACGAACGCCCACTGCCAAGCCCCTTCGGCGGCCAGTCCGCCGACCAGCGGGGCCGTGGTCTGGCCGATCGCCTGCATCGCACCATAGGTGCCCAACGCCCGGCCGAGCCGGTCCTTCGGCGTCACCCCAGCGAGTTTGGCCAGCAGCAGCGGGGTCGTGAAGGCGTTCGCGATACCCTGCAGCGCCCGGCTGACCTGGAAAGCCCAGAACCACGGCGCCACCGCCGCGAGCAGCGCGGCCAGCGCGTAGGCCACGTAGGCGAACCGGATGCTGCGCGCCAGCCCCCACCGCTCACCGAGGCTGCCGGACACGAGCATGACGAGTGCGAACGGCAGCAGGTAGGCCGTCAACGATGTGGCCGCGACCCCCTCCGAGACACCGAAGCTCCTACTCAGCTCCGGAAGCATCGCGGACACGACACCACCGCCGAACGGCCCCAGCAGACCGCCGACGTACAGCGCGATCCGGGAGTTCACCGCCCGGTCGCCCCGATGCGAGCCATCGACCTAGACCTTTCGCCGAGCGAACTATCCACCGGGCAGTGGATCACAACGCACCGGGCGAAGTCGAGAAGGTCCCGTCGCACGTCACAACCGCATTGCCGGGCCGAGAGCTCAACGCTGGTTCTCGCCGCGAGACGCCCGATGTGGTTCGGCGCTCACGTGGGCGCGCGTCCCTTGCACGCCGAACAGGATGAGGAGCTCGACCACGCCACCGTCGGCACTGCCCAGCCAGTGCGGCGAGGACGTGTCGAACTCGGCTGCCTCACCGGGCGGCAACGTCAGATCGCGCTCGCCAACCACGAGCCGCAGGCGTCCGTTGAGCACGTACAACCATTCGTAGCCGTCGTGGGTCTGCGGCGTCGGCTGGAGCGGTTTGAGCCGGGCGGGGATGATCATCTTGAACGCCTGCACGCCGCCTGGCCGCCGGGACAGCGGTATGAAGGTCATCCCGAACCGGTGGATCGGCTTGAGGTGGACGCGGGGATCCCCGGTGCGCGGGGCGCCGACGAGGTCATCCAGTGGAACGTCGTAGGTGCGGGCCAGCGGCAGCAGCAGCTCGAGGGTCGCCCGGCGCTGCCCGCTCTCCAACCGGGACAGGGTGCTCTCCGAAACGCCGGTCCTCGATGCGAGGTCGGCGAGGGTGATGCCGCGGTCGCGACGCAGCGCGCGCAGTCGCGGTCCCACCGCGTCGAGCACGTCGTCCGTTTCTCGGTCCACGGGGCCATCTTGCCGGAACAGCAAGATCTCGTGCCAGGTGGTGGCGAGCCAGGCAAGACTGAGCGCCTACCGGGAGAAGGAGTCTTGATGAGCACCACCGATGCGATCGCGTTCTGGGACGGCGTCCACGCGGCCCGAATGCCAGCCACCAACCCGCAGCCGAACGTCCGCCTCACCGAAGCAGTCGCGGACCTGCCGCCCGGCGACGCGCTGGACCTCGGGTGCGGCGACGGTGGCGACGCCCTGTGGCTCGCCAGGCAGGGGTGGCGCGTCACAGCCGCCGACATCTCGGCCGTGGCCGTCGAGCGGCTCACCGACCTGGCCCGCTCATCCGGCCTGACCGAACGCGTCACCACCGCGCGCCACGACTTGCAGGAGTCCTTCCCGCAAGGCCAGTTCGACCTGATCTGCGCCCACTACCTGCAAACCCCCGCGCCCCTGGACCGCGCGAGCGTCCTTCGCTCGGCCGCGCACGCCCTGCGTCCGCACGGACGACTGCTGGTCGTCGACCACGGTTCGACCGCACCGTGGTCGTGGAACCAGGACCCCGACGTCCGGTACCCGAGCGCGCAAGAGGTCGCCGCAGGCATCGCCCTGGATCCGACAACGTGGGTGATCGACCGGGCTGACGCAGCTCGCCGGATCGCGACCGGCCCGGGCGGGCGCACCGCCGAGGTCGTCGACCACGTCCTGCTCATCCGTCGCACCGCCTGATCGGAGGATCGCCTTGCCCCGCACCGACTCCCCACCGCCCCGGACCGGCAACAGCGAGGCCGAGGTCCTACGCGGGTTCCTCGACTACCTCCGGTCCTCGATCGCCGCGAAGGTCGACGGCGTGCCCGAACCGCAGGTGCGGACAGCCGGGGTGCCGTCGGGCACGAACCTGCTCGGGCTGCTCAACCACCTCACGTCCGTCGAGCGCGCAATGTTCCTCGGGGACCGCATCGCCGACTGGCAGGCGACGTTCCAGGCCGCACCGGAGGACAGCGCAGCGGATGTCGTCGCCCGCTACCGGGAGGCCGTCGAGCGTGCGAACGAGGTCCTCGACGAATGCACGGACCTCAGCGCACCGGTACCCCGCCCTCGATCGGACCGTCCGGCTCCCAGCATCCGGTGGGCCCTCGCCCACATGATCGAAGAGACCGGCCGTCACGCGGGTCACGCGGACATCCTCCGCGAGCTGATCGACGGCACGACCGGGCGCTAACATCTCTGCCACCCAAGCGCCGGACAAGTCCACTTAGGACTTTCCAGCGGAAATCCGCCTGATGCTCAGTCGACGCGGTGGTCGGCGGCCAGGTCCCGGGCGCGGGTCAGCAAGTCCTCGGGCAACGCGGAGGGTTCCAGGCCGTAGCGGTCGTCGTAGGTGGCGATCACCTCGGCTTCCAGCGCGTCCAGCTCCAGCCCTGGGGATTCGTCCACGACCGATCCGACGGAGTCGTCGTCGAAGGGCAGCTCCAGCAGCCGGTAGACCTCGGTGAGCAGCGGGCGCAGCACCTCGGTGTCGTCGACGATCACCACCGCGCTGAACAGCCAGGCACCGCGCACCAACCGCTGCGCCGTGCCGACCAGCTTCACCCGGCCCCGCGCGTTGACGCTGTGCGCGCCGGGGCAGTACTCGCCGGGCACGGCGCCGATCTGCGCTTCGACGCCGTGCCTGCGCAGCACGTCGGCCCACAGCTCGGCGTAGCCGGTGAACCGGTCCTCCATCCCGGACAGGTAACCGGGATCCGGACCGACGTGGTCGACCACCAGGGAACGCTCGGTGTAGGCAACCACCCGACCGCCGGGCGCCCGCACGACCGGGGTGAACCCGGCGTCGCGCACGACCCGGACAGCGTCCGGGAAACCGGACAGCAGGGTGTCCCGGCGCCCGAACGCCACCACGCGCCCGCTGGGCCGGTAGATCCGCACGGCAGCGCCGGCATCGCCTGCGCTGACCTGGCGCAGCATCGCGTGCGCGACCGCGACCTCCAAGGCCTGATCCGCATCCGCTCCGAGCGCACCGCGATAAAGCTCCACGGCGACGATCCTAATCGGTCGCCCTCACGACCAACTCCTGCGCCAAATGTCCACTATGGGCATTCAGTTCGGTTCTCGAGTTGACCGACCGAACGGCCTTGACCTATCGTTCCGCATACAGAACGAAGCGCGTTGGACAGGACAAGCATGACGACCAGCCAGCTCCCAGCCCGCAGCCAGGAGGTCGCCCGCGCACTGGCGGCGGCGGGCGTCCGAGGCGAGGTCCGCGAACTGGCGGACTCGACCCGCACCGCCGCAGAAGCCGCGGCAGCGCTCGGCTGCGACATCGGCGCGATCGCCAACAGCCTGGTCTTCCTCTCCGACGACCAACCGGTGCTGGTCCTCACCAGCGGCCGCCACCGAGTGGACACCGCAGCCCTCGCCGAGCGCTGGGGCCTCGACAAGCTCCACCGAGCCACCCCGGACCAGGTCCGAGCAGCCACCGGCCAGGTCATCGGCGGGGTTGCCCCGGTAGGCCACCCGACCCCGCTGCCCACCGTGGTGGATGCAGCCCTGTCCGACTACCCGCAGATCTGGGCAGCGGCAGGCACACCCCGAACGGTCTTCCCCACCACAGCAGCAGAACTCCGCAACATCACCAACGCAACCGAACTCCCAGTCACCTCCTGAGCTCAACCATGGAGGCGACCAGCGGAGTCACGAGCCGCGAGCGGCCAACCAACCGAATCTCCGCAGCGCTCGACTGAACCGCTCCGTCTCCCCCGCGAGCTTTCCGAGCCGCTCCGGATCGACCTCCCCGCCAGGAATTCGACCCGCTTCATCTACCAGCTCCCGCTGCAAGACACGCATCGCAGAGGCCATCTGGTCGGGAGTGTCGATTCGAGCGGGAATGAGCCGCTGCCCCACATCGGACGCGGCGTCCGGCGACTCCCGGAAGACGAAGCGCACGAAGCAGTCCGTGCACTCGGCTGTGGCATCCGGCAAGCCAGTCCCCCTCACTCGCGGCGCGGAACAGTCCTCGACCTCCTCTAGCCGGAACGTCTGCCGACACCACGACCGAACCTGCGATTCAGTCCCATCGCGGCGGATGTGGGCGAACCTGGACCATTCGGGAACCATCCCACCCCGGTACTGGAAGTACCAGACCTGCCAACGGGTTCAGCGCAATCGGGTGCTATTGCCACATTTTCCTTGCACATCACTACTTCTTCTCCCCAATGTTGGAAGTGCTACCAGACCTCAGACAGGAGTTAGCGTGTCTGGTAGCACGACAGCTCCACCACTCCTCGAATCGGGTGATCAATTGACTTTCAGCTACTGATGGGATGTGTTTCATGGCTGCCACAGCAGGTACGCCGCGGGCGCGGGCGTTGTCGGCCGCGCTTCGAGAAGCCCGGGTCTCCTCCGGAATCGGCGTTCGCGAACTGGGTCGAATACTCGAGTACACCCACGTGGAGATCTCGAACTGGGAGACCGGAAAGCGCGTTCCGAAGATCGAGACCGTCGCGGCCATCCTCGCAACGCTGCGCGTCACGGCAGCTGAACGAGATCGAATCCTCGACCTCGCCCGCAACGTGCACGAGCCGAACTGGCTCACAGTCGGGCTGAACGGCATTCCGCAGCAGCTCGCCGGAGCAGTCGAGTGCGAACGAGCCGCATCTGCGATAGCCGAATGGGCACCGATGCTGGTGCCAGGCCTGCTCCAAACGCTGGACTACAACCGATCGATGAAGAGGGCCAGCGGCCTTTCCGAAGCTGATACGGAACTCCGGGTGATGTTGAGCGCGAGCAGACGCGAGGTCATTGTGCGTAGAACAGCACCGGTCAGCTTCAACGCCTTCATCGGTGAGGCAGCGCTGTTCGAGCCCATCGGATCGGCTGACGTGATGGTCGAGCAGCTCGACCAGCTCGCCGAGCTCGCAGGCAGGAACAACGTCGCCGTGCGTGTCGTACCGCTTCGCGCTGGCTGGCACCCAGGGCTTCTAGGGCCGTTCGTCCTGTACGAGTTTGACGACATCACGCCGGTCGTTCACTTCGAGCACTACAGCTCTGGCGCCTTCATCCCGACCGACCACGACGTCAACGAGTACCGCAGCGCAATCCAGCAGATCGAGAGCTCGGCCTTGGACAAAGAGGAATCCGTCGAGTTCATCATGAAGACGAAGGCGAAGTGGGAGAGTTGAAAAGTGATCAGGTATTCCTGGCAGAAGTCCAGCTACACCGGCCCGAACGGGAACTGCGTTGAGCTGTCCCGTCCACGTGGTTTAGTCCGCGATTCCAAGGACCCCGACGGCCCCTGGATCCAGATCGACGCCGCTGCGCTCATCCAGGCGGTCAAGGACGGCCGGTTCGATCAGTGACGAGAAAGCGGCCCCGAGGACTGGACCTCGGGGCCGCCCTGTTCTCACAGGTTGTCGGGATGACTGCGGAGCCACGACCCGTGAGTCCGCCGTCGGGGCTCGATCGGTTTCAGCGGCGGGTCTCGAGCTTGAGGTCGCCTCGGGTCAGAGTGCGGCCGAAGTCGCTGGCGAGCAGGTTGTGCGGGATGCCGAGTTCGATCGCGCTGGCCTGGTCGAGGCGGGCCAGCTGGGCGGCGGTGAAGTCGACCTCCAGGGCGTCCAGATTGCCCTCGAGCTGCGCGGGGGCGCGGGCTCCGATGAGCGGTGCCGTCACGCCCGGGTTCTGCAGGGTCCAGGCGAGCCCGACCTGGGCGGGGGTGCGTCCCAGCTCCGCGGCGACCTCCTTCACGACGTCCACGATGGCGAAGTTGCGTTCGGTGAGCGTGCCGTTGGCGATGGTGAGGCTCTTGCGGGTGCCGTCATCGACTGCGACGTCCGCCGTGGTCAGGTCGTCGCGGCTGTACTTGCCGGTGAGCACGCCGCCGGCCAGCGGTGAGTACGGCAGCACGCCCAACCCCATCTCGCGTGCCATCGGGATCAGGTCGCGTTCCCCGGTGCGCTCGATCAGGCTGTACTCGATCTGCAGCGCGACCAGCGGCGACCAGCCGCGCAGGTCGGCGATCGTCTGCATGCGCGAGATCTGCCAGGCCGGGGCATTGGAGATCGCCACGTACAAGACCTTGCCCTGGCGGACCAGGTCGTCCATGCCGCGCAGGATCTCCTCGACCGGTGTCGTGAAGTCCCACACGTGCAGGTGGAGCAGATCGATGTAGTCCGTGTTCAGCTGTCGCAGACTGGTTTCCACCGAGGCGAACAGGTTCTTGCGGTGGCTGCCCCCGGAATTCGGATCGCCGGGCCGGCGCAGCGTCGTGTACTTCGTCGCCAGCACCAGGCTCTCGCGGATGCCGCGGGTGAATTCGCCCAGCAGGCGCTCGGAGCTGCCGTTGGTGTAGGTGACGGCGGTGTCGATGAAGTTGCCGCCGCGCTCGACGTAGCGGTCGAACAGCTTGCGCGCATCGTCCTGCTCAGCACCCCAGCCCCACTCCGTGCCGAAGGTCGCCGCGCCCAGCGCCAGCGGTGAGACGTGCAGCCCGGAGCGGCCCAGCAGCCGGTAGCTGTCGAGGGTGAGCGACATCGTGTCCTCCAGAGCTCGTGATCCGTTGTCGGAACGAAGTCTGCGACCGCCGCGAGCCGGGGATAAGGGAAAGGACTTCCTGGGATGGCCAGTCCTACCCGGCTGTAGCCTCGAACGTGATGGCCCGCGCCGTGGACATGACGCAGGAACTCGCCGCGTTCCTGCGGACCCGGCGTGAACGTCTGGACCCGGAGGATTTCGGCCTGCCGTCGCGTCGGCAGGCCCGGCGGACCCCGGGACTGCGCCGCGAAGAAGTCGCCGAACTGGCCGGGGTCAGCATCGATTACATCGTGCGGCTGGAGCAGGCCCGCGGGCTGCGGCCCTCAGCGGAGGTGGTGGAGGCGCTGGCCCGGGCGCTACGCCTGGCCCCCGACGAACGTGCCTACCTCTTCGACCTGGCCCAGCAGCGTCCGCGCAACGCCGACGAGCTCGCCACCACCGCGGCGCCGTCGCTGGCCCAGCTGGTCGCCGACCTGTCGCCGCTGCCAGCGATGCTGATGAACCACCGCTACGACATCCTGGCCTGGAACCGCGAAATGGCGCGGCTGCTGCTGGATTTCGACACCCTGCCGCCGCAGCAGCGCAATTCGATGTGGTTGTGCCTGATGCATCCGGGGATGCGCGAGTTCTACGTCGACCGCGAACGCGTCGTGCGGGAGGGGATCGCCCACCTGCGCACGGCCTGGGCCGCGCATCCGGAGGATCAGGCGTTGACCGACCTCATCACCGAATTCATCGCCCACGACGAGGAATTCGCGCGATTGTGGGACGAGCGAGACGTCAAGGTCAACGGCCGCGGGCGCAAGGTGCTGCGGCATCCCGACGTCGGTGTGATCACGGTGCACTTCGAAGTGCTTGCGCCACTTCAAGATCCGGACCAGCGATTGTTGATCTACCGCCCCGCGGACGATGAGAGCCGGGCGGCATTGGACCAGTTGTGCGCACGGTAATGTCGAACCGTCCGGCGTGCTTCCGGGAGCGGTGACGATCGGCCCCGAGGTGTGGGCCTCGGGGCCGATCGGTTTCAGAACGAGGTCGGGATGATGGGGTGGCGTTCGAAGATGATCGTGCCTCGGACGATCGCTTCCTTGTAGAGGGCTGCTTTTCGGCCGGTGAGGACTGATTCCTTCGGGGTGTCGTCGGCGCGGGTGAACTGGACGAGGGCGTCGTTGCGACCGAGGCTGATGCACTGGTTGAGGTAGCGGAAGCGCAGCTGGCGGGGTTCGCGGCCGGCGAGGCGGGCGGCGAGCGCACGGACCGCGTGCTGGGTCGAGGGCAGGCCCGTTGCGCAAGCCATGCGGAGTTCCTGGCCGGTGCGCATGCGGCCGGCTGCTGCGTCCCCGATCGCCGTCACCTCCGGGTGGGAGACCGAGCGGAACTCGCCGTCCACGATCACCCGACCGCTGTCGTCGACCGCGAAACCCGCCCGCTCCGCCAGGTCCGGCACCCGGAACCCCGCCGTCCACACCACGGTGTCGGCGGCGATGTGCGCGCCGTCGGCCAACAGCAGTCCGTCCGAGCGCACCTCCGACGCGCTCGCGTTCTCGCGGATCTCGACGCCCAGGCGGGCGAAGGTGCGCTGCAGGTGGTCCTTCCCCAGCTCGGAAAGCCCGGCACCGAGATCGCCCCTGGTGAGCAGCCGAACCTTCAGCGCCGGGTTCGTCTCGGCCAGTTCCGCCGCGGCTTCGATGCCGGTCAGCCCTCCACCGACGACGGCGACGACCTCGCTGGCCGCCAGGCGCTGCTTCAAGCTCAGGGCATCGTCGCTGGTGGCGACGCTGAAGGCGTGCTCGGCGACACCGGGGACCGAGGTCATGTCCGCAGCACTGCCGACGGCGTAGATCAGGCGGTCGTAGCGGACCTCGCGGGACGTGCCCGCCAGCCGCAGGGTTCGGGCCGATGCGTCGATGTCGGCCACCCGGTCGACGATCAGCTCCACACCGGTGCCCTTGAGCAGGTCTGCCAGCGGTAGGTCGCGCAGTTTCTGCCCCGCCGCGAGCTGGTGCAGGCGGACGCGCTCCACGAACCGGTCCCCAGCGTTGACCAGCGTTACCCGGGCACCGGTCCATCGCGCTGCCAGCTTGGCAGCGGCCAGTCCGGTGTAGCCCGCTCCGACGACCACGATCTGCTGCCCCATGGTCTCGTCCTCTCCGCTCGATGCGTTGTGGTCGTTGAACGGAGCAGCCCGGCGAACTGTGACAACATGTGTCCCACGTCACCGATCGAGCCGGGGTGGGAGTGTGACCGAGGAGCGGCTGGCGAAGTACCGGGAGATGCGGGACTTCACCCGCACCGCCGAGCCTCGTGGCGCCGCGACACCCTCCGATGCGGGCAACCGGTTCGTCGTGCAGCGCCACCGGGCTCGGCGCCGCCACTACGACCTGCGGTTGGAGCTGGACGGGGTGCTGGTCAGCTGGGCGGTGCCCAAGGGGCCGACGTTGGATCCCTCGGTCCGGCGGATGGCCGTGCACGTCGAGGACCACCCGCTGGAGTACGCCGACTTCGAGGGCACCATCCCGGCCGGCGAGTACGGCGGTGGGGACGTCATAGTCTGGGACCTCGGCACCTGGACCGCCGGGGAGGACGACCCGGCCGCCGCGATCGAGGCCGGAACTCTGCACTTCGACCTGCAAGGCGAGAAGCTCGTGGGTCGGTTCGTGCTGGTGCGGCGCGGTGAGACGCAGTGGCTCCTGCTACACAAGAAGGACGAGCACGCCCAGCCGGGCTGGGATCCCGAGGAGCATCCGCGGTCGGTGAAGTCCGGACGCACCAATGAAGAGGTCGCTGCTGCGCCGGAGGCGATGTGGCGCAGCGATCTCCCACCCGACCAAGCCGAGATCCGCCTCGGGGGCTGGAAAGCGCCCAGCCAAACCGAAATCACCGCGCTGGACGAGCTCGGCGCCAAGGGCCGCTGGCAGGTTGGCGGCCGCGACCTCGCACTGACCAATTTGGACAAGGTGCTTTTCCCGGGGCGCGATGACGAAGCGCCGGTGACCAAACGCGACCTGGTCCGCTACTACGCGCAGATCGCTCCGGTTATGCTGCCCTACCTCGACGGTCGGCCGCTGAACTCGCACCGGTTCCCCAACGGCGTCACCGAACCCGGTTTCTGGCACAAGGAAGTGCCCAACCACGCCCCGGATTGGTTGCAGCGCTGGCGCTATCCCGACGCCGACCCCGACGACACCCAGTGGTACCTGATCCCGGACAGCGTCGCCGCTCTGGCCTGGCTCGCCAACTACGCAGCACTGGAGCTGCACGCCTGGACCTCGCGCGCCGCCGACGTGCAGCATCCGACATGGGCATTGTTCGACATCGATCCGGGCAGTCGAACGACCTTCGAGGAAGTCCTGGTGCTTGCCCGGTTGCACCGCACCGCGATGGAGCACCTCGGGGTGGTGGCGCGGCCGAAGGTCACCGGCCAGCGCGGTATCCAGATCTGGGTTCCGGTGGAGCCGCGCTACACCTACGCCGAAACCCGCGCGTGGGTGCAACAGGTGTCGCGGGCGGTCGGCAACACGGTTCCGGAGCTGGTCAGCTGGGCGTGGACGAAGTCCGAGCGCGGCGGGCTGGCCCGCCTGGACTACACCCAGAACGTCATCAACAAGACCCTGGTCGCCCCCTACAGCGCGCGACCGCGGCCGGGCGCCACGGTGTCGGTCCCGCTGGAGTGGGACGAGCTCGACGACCCGGACCTGACCCCGGACCGCTGGACCATCCGCACGGTGCTGGACCGCGTGGCCCAGGTCGGCGACCCGTTCGCCCCGCTGCTTGAAGTGCAGCAGCAGCTCCCGCCGCTTTGACGGGAAAAATGGGAATATGCTTGGGAAAAACGCGTTCCGCTTCGAGTTCTTGACCCTGGGCAAATCGTGCACTTATGGTCCAGACCACGGCTCGGTCAGGAGTCGATGAACCAGCGGTCGTCGGAGCGCTCCCTCTCCCCTTCCTCGGCCATGTTCCACCAGCGCCGCCACCAGGACGTCCGACGTTCCTGGACGCGGTCTCCCCCAAGGAGCTGACATGAACAAGAAGCCGAAGCTCGCCGCCGCCGCTGTCGGTGCCGCGATCGCACCCTTCCTGGTGGCGATCCCGACCAGCACCGCCAGCGCGCACGGCTACATCGACTCCCCGCCCAGCCGCCAGGCACAGTGCGCCGCGGGCACCGTCGAGTGCGGGTCGATCAAGTACGAGCCGCAGAGCGTCGAAGGCCCCAAGGGCCTGACCAGCTGCAGCGGCGGCAACGAGGCCTTCGCCGAGCTCGACGACGACAGCAAGGGCTGGACGGCCACCCCGGTCGGCAACTCGGTGACGTTCAACTGGACGCTCACCGCTGCGCACGCCACCAGCACCTGGGAGTACTTCATCGGCGGCAACCGCGTGGCGGTCTTCGACGAGGGCGGCAAGCAGCCGCCGAACCAGCTGTCGCACACCGTGGACCTCGGTGGCGTCAGCGGCCCGCAGAAGGTGCTGGCGGTGTGGAACGTCGCCGACACCGCCAACGCCTTCTACGCCTGCGTCGACCTCAACGTCGGCGGCAAGTGACCACCTCTGGTGAAAAGGCGGGCCCGCACACCTGTCCCGGCGGCGGGCCCGCCGCCCGTCAGAGCCTGCTCGGCGGTCCGAAGCGGGCGTCCACTCTGGACGCCACGAGCGCGACCGTCTGATCCGGGGCAGGCAGGCCGAGTTGGCTGATCAAGCCGAAATCCGCGCAGGACAGCAGTTCGGCGCTGTGCAGGGCCCACGGTTCATGCTCGGCCGGGGTGTGCAGGGCGTGTCCTCGCCAGGTGGAGAACATTCGCCAGCGCGAAGTGTCGAACCGCTCGGTCTCTCCCGCCGCGATGCGCGGACCACGCCGCACCCGCAGCTCCAGTCCGACACCGCCTCGTCGCACCTGATAACCGATCTCGCTTCCGCAGTGCGTGAATTCCACCTGCGCGTACCGGTACGGCAGCTGCACCGAACCGCGCGCGATCCGCACGAAGGTCCGGTTGGACGCCTCCATGCTCAGGAACACCAGCCCTCGGCGGCCCCGCTCGTCAACGGCGTAAGTCCGGACGTTGAGCTCGTTGAAGTCGCGCAATGCGGGCAGTGTCGGAACACCCAGCACCGAGCTGACCGTCATCCGCAGGCCGATCAGACCGATCCAGGCGGATCCGGCGAACAGGTCGGGCCGGGTGCCGCGCGGCAACATCGGTTCGAGCAGTGCGGGGTCGCACGGCCAGTGGGCGAACACGACGTCGCGCCAGACCTGGTTGGTCAGCGACCAGCGGATCCGGTGCGGGGCGGCGAGCGTCAGCGGTTCGGTCATCCGGCCACCCTCAGCAAGGTCGCGTAGAGCGTCAGGCCCGGACCGAAAGCCATTGCCACCACGTGACTTCCGGCTCGCAGATCGTCAGCAACCAGCTCTCTGAGCACCAGCAGCAGCGTCGCCGAGGAGCAGTTCCCGTGCTCTGCCAGGATTTTTCGCGATGGCTGCAACGCCGTCGCGGGCAAGCCCAACGTCGTCTCCACCGTGTCGAGGATACGTGGTCCGCCGGGGTGCACGGCCCAACCATCGACGTCTGCCACGCGCAGTCCGTTGCGGCTGAGCAGGTCGCCGATCACCGCGCCGAGGTGACGGCCCAGCACGTCGGGGACTCGCGGCGAAAGTTTCATCCGGAAGCCGAGATCGGTGATGTCCCAGGTCATGTGGTCGAGTCCGCTGGTGTCGGTGAAGGCTTCGAGGTCGACCACGGCGAACCCTGCCGCGCTCGGGTGCACGACCACGGCCACCGCCGCATCGCCGAACAGCGCGTGCGAGACGATCTGCTGCGGATCGGCCGTGGGCGGCTGGATGTGCAGCGAGGTCAGCTCCAGGCACAGCAGGACGGCGGGCTGACCGCGCGCGGCGACGAAATCCGCTACGCCGCCGAGCGCCGGAAGGGCCGCGTAGCAGCCCATGTGCCCGACGAACAGCCGTCGCAGGTCCGAGCGCAGGCCCAGCGAACGGGCGAGCTTGATGTCCAGGCCAGGGGTTCCGTAGCCGGTGCAGGATGCGACGGTGAGCAAGCGGACATCCTGCGGATCAAGGCTCGCGTCGTCCAACGCTGCACGCACCGCCTCGTGCCCCAGGGGCGGCGCTTGTTCGTCGAAGCGGCGCATCCGGGCCGCCGTGGTCCATCCGGACAGATCTTCCTCGACCGGGTTCGCGACCGTGTGCCTGCGGTGCACTCCGACTGCCGCGAACAGCCGTCGCGCCAGGGCGCTGTCGCCGAAGTGCGCCGCGAAGAAGCCGTCCCACAGTTCTTGCTGCTCGGCGGAGTGCGGCAGCGCCGAGCCGAATCCGACGATCGCCGGGATCACCAGCGCGGTGCTTCGGTGTCGTGGTCGGGATCGCCGCCGAGCGCGGCAACACCGAGCCAGTCGGCGCAGACATCGGAAGTCGCCGGTTGCAGTGCGCCGCAGCGGGCGTCGCGGTAGATGCGTTCCAGCGGATGCCCGCGCCTGGTCGCGGAGGCGCCGGCGGCTTCCAGCACCGAGGACGCCACTTGCGCGGCGGTGTCGCCCGCGACCAGCTTGGCCCGCCACACCCAGCGGTTCGTCTCCGGCTCCCCGGGCTGCTGCGCCACTCGACGCGCGGCCTCCTGCACGACCGCTTCAGCCGCTGCCACCGACGCATCGGCGCGCCCCATCCGGCTGCGCACCGACGGCAGCTCGTGCAGACCGCGTTCATGCAGGTGCGAGCTGCCGATGCGCAATGCGGAGCGAGCGACGCCGACGTACACCGCGGCGTAGGAGGCGACCAGCCACTGCGGCATCACCTGCGCGACCAGCAGTGTCAGTCCTTCCAAACCGCCCAGCAGCGCGTCCGGGCCGACGGCGACGTCGAAGTGCACGTCGTGGCTGCCGGTGGCGCGCATGCCCAGCGAGTCCCAGGTCGGGGAGATCTGGATGCCGTCACCGGCCGGGACCAGGAAGTAGGACACCCGCGGCTCAGCACCGTCGACGTCCTTGGCGGTGACCAGGTAGGCATCGGCGTGGCCGGCGCCGGAGACGAACGCCTTCCGACCGGTGATGCGGAATCCGCCGTCACCGCGGCGGTAACCGGTGGTGGTGCGCGACAGCCGCGATCCGCTGCCGCGTTCGCTCATCGCCACCGCGTACAGCGCGCCGTCGACGGCGTCAGACAGCAGCCGGTCGCGCGCGTCGAAGCAGCTCTCCGGTGCGCCCAGTTGTTCGAGCAGGTCATCGGGCGTGTTCGCGAGTGCGCCGGTGACCGAGGCGTGCATGTTGAAGATCAGCGCCGTGGCGCCGGCTCCGGTGGCCAATTCGGACGCCACGTTGGCGTAGTCGGCGAACGAGGCGCCGAGTCCGCCCAGCTCCTCGGGAACCATGAGCCCAAGCAGCCCTCGATCGCGCAGGTCGGCGAAGTCCTCGCTGGGGAAAGCGCCCTCGGTGTCGTAGTGCTCGGCGCGCGCGGCAATGCGTGGAACGAGGTCGCGCACCATCTCATGCGCAGAGGCAGATGACATCGACACCGGCGCTCACCCCTTCTTCCAGCCGATGGCCTGGAACAGCACGGCGGTCACCCGGATGGGAACCATGCGAACTGCGGTCCGCCGTCCGAGCGACCACGCCACGAGGTCCCGCAGAGACGGTCGCAGGCCCCGCAACGCCAGGTCAACGCCGTGCCGGGCAGCTTCATCCGCAAGAACGTCGCGGTCGACCAGCAGCGCCGGATCGTGCACGCCGCGCGGCGCGACGGGCAACCGTTCGGCGACGCCGATGGCCAGCACTCGGCACAGCGCGGTCGCAGCCAGCGTGTCCAGCACCAGCAGGCCGCCGGGCCGCAGGATCCGGCACGCTTCGGCGACCGCGGCGCGCAAATCCGCGACGTGTTCCAGGATCTCCCCCGCCACAACGCAATCCGCGCACTCAGCAGGTAGCGGCACCTCCTGCACGTCACCGACCAGCGGCTGAACGCCGTGCTCAGCGGCCTGCCGCAGTGCACTTGGCGACCGGTCCACCCCGATGTGCTGATAGCCCTTGTCCGCCACGTGCGGAGCCAACAGCCCGGCGCCGCACCCCAGATCGACCAGAACCGCATCCGGACGCGATGCAGTGGGCACGAGCGCCGCGCGTGCGGCGGCGAGCCAGTGCAGCATCGCGAACACACCCTGCGGCTGCCACCACTGATCTGCGCAAGTCTCGTAGAGCTGCGGATCGTTGCGCAGCGCGGTCCGCGTCCCGCTGCGTGCCATGCGCTCCAGGCTGGCACACTCGGCCAGGTGCGGCACTTCGCAACCGCCTCCGCGCTGCTCCGCGCCGCGCACCCGCTGCCCGCGCTGGCCGTCACCGCGATCACCGCCGGACTGGCCGCGGCGGTGGGCAGCGGATCGCTCGGTGTGCTGGGGGTGGTCGCCGCGGTGCTGCTTGGGCAGTTGTCCGTCGGATGGCTCAACGACCTGGTCGACGCCGATCGCGATGCACAGGTGGGGCGTTCCGGCAAGCCGGTGGCCTCCGGCGCGGTGTCCCGGCGTGGGGTGCTGGTCGCCGTTCTCGTCTCTGCGCCGGTCGCGGTGGTGTTGTCGCTTCCGTTCGGCGCCGCGGCGACTGCTGCACATCTGGTGGCGTTGGGATCGGCGTGGGTTTACGACCTCGGGTTGAAGTCGACGGCGTTCTCGGTGCTGCCCTACGCCGTCTCGTTCGGATTGCTTCCTGCGTTCGTGACGTTGGGAATCGGGGCGGCGCCGCCGGTGTGGTTGGTGCTCGCAGCGGCGTTGCTGGGTTCGGCAGCGCATTTCGTGAACGTGCTACCCGATTTCGCCGACGATGCCGCCACCGGAGTGCACGGTCTTCCTCACCGGCTCGGCGCAGCGAAAAGCACTGCGGTTGCGGCAGTTCTGGTGCTCGCCACTGCCGCCTTGCTCGTGGTCGGGTCGGTCGGCTTCCCCATTGGCCTGCTGGTGCTCGCGCTGGCCGCGGTGCTGCTCAGCGCCGGGCTCGCGTTGGGGCGTCGTCCGGGATCCCGTGCCGCTTTCCACGCCGTGGTCCTGGTCGCACTGCTCGACGTCGTGGTCCTGCTGGGCAACGGGATCCCGTCGGGCTGAGCACTATCCACTCTGGACGGTTCCGGCTAGGGTAGCGAAGGCGATGATGTTGTCCCGGTAGCTCCGCGCGCTGCTGTCGAACGATCCGCCGCAGGTGATCAGCCGGATCTGCGGATCGGCTGTATCGCCGTAGACCTCCTCGTGGGGGAAGCCGGTCTTCGGTTCCTGCGCCATGCGGTGCACGACGAACCGGGCGATCGTCCCGTCCTGGCGACCGATCCGGATCTCGTCGCCGGGCTGCAACTCCTGCAGCCGCGCGAAGATCCCGTCCTGACCGTCACCGTTGACGTGCCCCAGCACCACGGAGGGCCCGACCTCGCCGGGAGTGGGGCTGTAGCGGTACCAACTAGCCTGCATCGGTTCGTGCACCGATGGCACCGCGACCGTCCGATCGGGATTGAGCCCCAGCGGGATCAACGACGACCGAGCATCGATCTTGGGGATCTCGATCCAGGTCGGCGGTGAGGGTGGCAGCGCCGATGCGGCCTGCACCTGCTGGGTTGATGTGTTGGCAGTGAGATTCGGGGGCCGGTCGGCGACCGAACATCCCGACAGCGCGAAGGAGAGCGCGGCAGCGATGAAGACCGGGGCGGCCGCGACCGCGCGACCACCCCGGCTCATCCCCCGCGCTCGGCGAGGCATGTTCATCCCAGGCGCCTCAGTTCACGCCCGCACGTCGGCGACGAAGCGCCAGCGCGGTGCCGCCACCCGCGACGGCGATCGCCGCGGCGCCACCGAGCGCAGCCGGGCCGAAGCCGGATTCCTCCGGGCCGCCACCGGTTTCCGGCGCACCGGTCGGGATCTGTGAAACCTGCCCGCGCTTCTCCCCCGGAGCCGGCTGCGACTCGACGGGACGGCTCCGCTCCGGCGCCGGCGCGGCTTCCTTCGGCGGCTCGACCGGGCGGCTCTCCTGCTCCGCGACCGGCTTGCTCTCCTCCACTGCGGCCGGCTTCGACTCATCCGCCCAGCTGACCGTCGCGGCCAGCGGCAGCGCCGCGGTTCCGAGCAGGGCAGCAGCTGCGACCGTACGACCAAGCTTCATCTGATTGCGTCCTCTCCGTTGGATCGGTCCGGGAAGTGCCGGACGAGGACCAGCATGGTCAGGACTTTTCAAGATCCCGTCTGCACGATGTGAAGAACCTGTTCGGATTCCGCCGCGCCGAATGTGAAGATCCTGTTCAGATGTGCTGCTCCGGCACTGCAGCGCGCCGGCGGCAGCGATAATGCGCCGTGTGAGCGCACATGTGCTGGTCGCGGAGGACGACCCGAAGCAGGCCGAGCTGATCCGGCGCTACCTGGAACGCGATGACCACCAGGTGGTGCTGGTCGCTGATGGCCGGGCAGCGATCGACGAGGCCCGGCGGCGCAAACCGGACCTGGTCGTGCTCGACGTGATGATGCCCAAGGTGGACGGACTGGACGTGTGTCGCGTCCTGCGCGCCGAATCGGACGTGCCGATCGTGCTGCTGACCGCGCGGACCACTGAGGACGACGTGCTGCTCGGCCTCGACCTCGGCGCCGATGACTACATCACCAAGCCCTACAGCCCTCGCCAGCTGGCCGCCCGCGTGCGCGCGATCCTGCGGCGGGTGCGGCGCGTTCAGGACCGCGGCCTCCAGCCGTTGCGCGTCGGCGAGCTGGTGGTGGACCAGCAGCGCCACGAGGTCACGCTGCACGGCGACAAACTCGACTGCACACCCGCGGAGTTCCAGATGCTGGCCGTGCTGGCCGCCGAACCTGGTCGCGCCTTCACCCGCGGCCAGCTGCTCAGCCAGGCCTTCGGCGTGGACAAGTTCATCACCGAGCGCACTGTGGACGTGCACGTGATGAACCTGCGCCGCAAGCTCGAACCGGATCCGCGCCGACCGGTCCGGCTGCTCACCGTCTACGGCGTCGGCTACAAGCTGCAGGACTGCCCCGATGGCACGTCGGCATAGCCTGCTGGCCCGGCTGCTGACGGTGTCGGTGGTGGTGGCCGGGTGCTCGATCAGTGCGACCGCGTGGCTGGCCGCGCAGAGCACCAGCGGGGCCATCAACCAGGAGATCGGCGAGAGCCTGGCCACCGACGCCAAGATCTACGACGCGCTGCTCGGCTACGCCGCCGCCCACCAGCAGTGGTCCGGCGTGCAGGACGTGGTTGCTGACCTGTCCGAGCGCACCGGTCGCCGCATCACCCTGACCACTGCGGCGCGCGCGCCGCTCGCTGATTCCGGGGACCCGCAGGACACCCCGCTGCCGCAGACCCCGTCAGCCGTGGTCGACCCGCTCTCCGTGGACCCGGTGCTCAAGCCCGGTACGACGGATTCGGGTATCGATCCGCGGGCCGTGGGCCCGTACCAGCTGACCGCTGACGAGCGCAGCGAACTGGCGGGCGCCGCGCAGCGGCAGGTCAGCTGCTTGCAGCAGATCGGGGCGGACGGCCGGGTCGTCGAGCTGCCCAACGGGCGTTCGACGGTCGAGATCACCGCCGACGAGCAGCCGGCCGTACCCAAGTCGTCGGCGCCGGACAAAACACCGAACGCGGAACCAGCCCGGGTAGCGGTGCCGGAGAAATCGTCCCGCGTGGCTCCTTCGGCGGATCTGTGCGCGGGCCCGCCGGTCACCACCGAGACCGAGCGCAGGGCCAACACCGAGCTGTTGACCCTGGTCAACGCCTGCCTGACCAGGCAGGGCGCGAATCCGCTGCCCGCCGACGCCGCCGAAACCACCTGGCCGAACGGCCTGCGCGCCGCACCGGAGGACCAGCACTGCGTGGACGCCGCACGCCGGGAACAGCTCGGCGGCTACGTCTCGCCCGCCGCTCAGCTGTTCATCACCAAGTCTGGCGGCAACCAGGCGGCAACCGATCTGTCCACTGTGGGCATTTCGCGGATCGCGTGGACCGCGCTGGCGGTGCTGGTGGTCACCGTCGGGCTGACCGCTATGGCCGCCAGCCGACTGGTCCGCCCGATAGACGCGATCACCGCGGCAGCCCGCCGGATGGGTGGCGGCGACCGCTCCGCACGGGTGCGGACCAGCGCGCGCGGAGAGATCGGTGAGCTGGCCGCAACGTTCAACGCGATGTCCGAACAAATCGAACGCACCGAGCAGCAGCGCAAGACGATGGTCAGCGACATCGCGCACGAACTGCGCACCCCGTTGGTCAACGTGCGCGGCTGGCTGGAGGCGACGCAGGACGGAGTGGCCACTCTGGACGAACCGCTGGTGGCCTCGCTGCTGGAGGAAACGCTGCTGCTGCAGCGTCTCGTCGACGATCTGCAGGACCTCGCGCTCGCCGACGCCGGGAACCTGCACGTCCACCCCGAACCAGTGCACCTCGGCGCGCTCCTGGAGCAGGTCGCCGCTGCGCACCGCAGCCGCGCCGAGGCCGACGGCGTAGGCCTGACCGCGACCGTCGACGGCGATCCGGATCTGTCCGCCGACCCGACTCGGCTGCGCCAGGCGCTGGGCAACCTGGTGTCCAACGCGCTGCGCCACACCCCTGCGGGCGGGCGCGTCGAGGTACGGGCTCGGCTGGTGGACGACGAAGTGCTCATCGAGGTCAGCGACACCGGGGTCGGCATCGACGCCGCGGCGCTGCCGCACGTCTTCGACCGCTTCTGGCGGGCGGAGAAGTCGCGCGGCCGGCACGGCGGTGGCAGCGGTCTGGGCTTGGCCATCACGCACCACCTGGTGGACGCGCACGGCGGTAGCATCGGGGTCCGCAGCACCGTCGGGGTCGGCACGACGTTCAGCATCCACCTCCCAGCGATGCAGTCCATAATGGACTTAGCAGAGCGAAGCATCGATCCCTAGCCCGAACAGTGCACTTCTGCGGCCAGCCCTCCCGCGCGCAATGGTCCACACCATTTCGCGTCATTTCCCCCGAAAGGCGGCTCGCTGATGACAGAGGAAGAACGGCGGACCCGTCGGGCCACGTTCCTCCAGCCAATCCTGACCACCCAGCTGTACTTCCCGGCGAACCCGGCAACGACTCGGACACCATCTTCGACCCGGCCCTGCTGATGGACGTCCAGGACGGCCCCGACGGCCGGACCGCCACCTTCGACTTCGTCCTCGACCTCCCCCGACTCGATCGGCGCCTTCCACCGAACCACCCGGTGGAAGGCGCCTTCATCACGCCACTGCGCGGCGCAAGACGGAGCAACGGCCGCGATCCCCGCACCGGAGCTGTGGCCGCCGATCGCGATTCGCTCCGGGTCGATCCTGAGCTCTGCCGCGTACTCGGCTGCCCAGGTCAGCGTCGCGTAGGCGTCGTCGTTCGCCGCGGGGAACGGGTTTTCGGGGGCCAGCCGGTAACCCACCGAGATCACGGTCGCTCCGGAGCCGTTGGCGAGCATCGCCGCCCACGGATGTTCGGTGCCGAGATCGCCCATGACGAATCCGCCGCCGTGCAACCAGATGATCGCGCCCTGGGCTTGATTCGGCCGGTAGATCCGCACCGGAACGTCCGGTTCACCGGGAACCGCGCGATCTTCGATCTCCAGGTTCGCGGTGTACGGCTCCGGTACCGAGGCGACCAGCTCGGCCAGCTGCTTGCGAGAGGTGGGCGGATCGCTCAGATCGGCCGGCGGGAACAGCGAGAGGAACGGTTCGAGTTCGGGATCCATGCCAGCCATCGTCCCGGCGGAGCACCGGCCGGAGCACCCGCCAGCTGTCGCGCGTTTCAGCTCCACCGCGCGACGTTCGCGCATATCCTGCCGACATGGATGCGTTGGTCGTCCGGCTGTCGCAGTTGGATGCTGAAGCCGCGGGCGCGCTGCGGGTCGTCTCGTTCTACGACACGCTGATGCGCCGCCCGGTGGACATCCCCGCGCTGGTCAGGGCCTCGGCGGGGTTGTCCGAGTGCGTGGCTGGGGTTCGGTTGCACGGCACGGGACGGGTGATCCGGTTCGCGCCGAACGGCAAGGAAGCATCGGACTCGTCGATCCCCACGTCCACCACGACGCCGATCTCGCTGGACGAGGAGGAGATCGGCACTGCGTGGTTGGAACGCCCGGGCCCGGCTGGCCCGCTAGACGATCTGTTGCTGGAGCGGCTCGCCATCGCCGCGGCGGCGGTGGTCGAGAGGTACGGCCCGGCCCGCACCACCATGGCCGACCCAGCACTCGTCGAGCTGGTGATCAGCGCTGACAGCGACGAGGCCGCGCGGGAACGGGGCCTGCGGCTCCTGGGTTTCGCGCCCGCCTTGCCGATCCGCGTCGTCGCCACGCGCTCGTCGCTCCCGCTCGACCAGATCGGCGATTTGATCAGCCCGGGCCGTCCGGTGAAAGCGGCGCCGGTCGGTGGAGTCGGCGTCATCCTTGCGACCACTGTGGACCCGACCCGATTCCCGGCGGGAACCCGCGCGGGCATCGGTACCGCTCAAAACCCCGCGCTGTCCTGGAAGGAGGCGCGCACCACCCTCCGCTTCACCACCCCGAACCAGCCCGTCGTCCACCACCGCGATCTGGGAGCGCTGGCCCTGCTCGCGCAAATCCCCCAGGACACCGCCCAGAACAACCCCGACGTCGCTGCGATCGCCCAGATCGCCGAATCCCCGGAAGACTTGGAAACCCTCGACGCCTACTGCGCCACCGGTTCGCTGCGTCGAGCAGCGGAGCGCCTCCACCGGCACCACAGCAGCGTCGCCCGCCGACTCGAACACCTCGGCAAAGCCCTCGACCTCAACCTCACCGAACCGACCGGGCTGCTCCGAGCCAACCTCGCCCTGACCACCTGGCGCCTGCTCGCCGACTGAAGCCCAGCGAGAAAGGCACCCCCGACCGATACCGGTCGGGGGTGCCTTCGAACTCGGTTCAGCAGCCGGGGGCGCAGGGTTCTCCGTTGGCGGTGGAGCCCGCCGCCGGAAGCTCCGAGAGCTTGCGCTGCTGCGCGCCGTCGGTGTGCTCGGCGATGAGTTCGACGATCAACTTCGCGAACCTCGGGTCCGGGCCCGCAGTCACCGCGCGGGCGAAGCCCATGCCCAGTTCCGCTGCCTTGTCCTTGGCCTCGTTGTCCAGGTCCCAGATGACCTCGAGGTGGTCGGAGATGAAACCGATCGGGCTGACAACGACCGCCTGGACGCCCTTGGCGTGCAGGTCCTCGATGTGGTCGCAGATGTCGGGCTCCAGCCACGGCACCTGCGGCGGGCCGGACCGGGACTGCCACACCACGTCGTAGCCGTCCGCGCCGACCGCCTCGGCCACCAACCGCGCGGACTCGGCGACCTGGCGGGAGTACCACCGCGGCTGGCCGTCCGGGCCCTCCTGCTCGTCGGCCCGCAGCGGGATGGAGTGCGCGGTGAACACCAGTCGCGCCTGCTGACGCTGTGCCGGGTCGAGCTCCTCGAACGCCCGGCGCACCGCGTCGGCGTTGGCCTCGATGAACAGCGGGTGGTCGAAGAACTGCCGCAGCTTCACCAGATCCGGGGCCCGCTCGCCGACCGCTTCCCGCGCCCGGACGATGTCCTCGTGGTACTGCTTGCACCCCGAGTAGCCGCCCCACGCCGAAGTGGCGAACACCAGCGCGTTGCGCACCCCGTCGTCGGCCATCTTCGCGACGGTGTCCTCGACCATCGGGTGCCAGTTGCGGTTGCCGAAGTAGACCGGCAGATCACGGCCCTGCGCGGCCAGTTCGGCCTCCAGCGCGGCGATGATCTCCTTGTTGAGCCGGTTGATCGGCGACACCCCGCCGAAGTGGTGGTAGTGCTCGGCGACCTCGTCGAGGCGTTCTGGCGGGACTCCCCTGCCTCTGGTCACGTTCTCCAGGAACGGCCGGACCTCCTCCGGCCCCTCCGGTCCTCCGAACGACAGGAACAGCAACGCGTCAAAGCTCACCCGACCATGATGGCTGCGCCGAAAAGCTCGCGCGCAGCCGGGTGCACCGGCTGCGCGCGAGACCACACCACAGACCTGTCTTCGATCCAGGTTTTTGATCCTTGTCATTGAAACGCCGTAGGCGTTCAGCCCACCCTCGGCGCTGGCACCGCCGCGGGTTCTCAGCGTTCGCCTGGCGAGGGCGGCCCAGCCGCCGTGTATTGGCGCCAGGCGGGCGCTGAGGTTCCGCTACCCGCACCGCCACGCAAAACGAGGATGGAAACAGGTTCTCAGACGCCCAGCGCGTGCACGCCGCCGTCGACCATGACCATCGAACCGGTGGTCATGGGCAGCCAGTCCGACAGCACCGCGCAGATCGACTTGGCCACCGGGGTCGGGTCGTCGACGTCCCACGGCAGCGGCGAGCGGCCGCTCCAGCCGGCTTCCACCAGGTCGGTGAAGCCCGGGATCGACTTGGCCGCCATGGTCCGCACCGGACCGGCCGCGACCAGGTTGACCCGGATGCCCTTCGGTCCGAGCTCGCGCGCCAGGTAGCGAGTGGTGGACTCCAGCGCTGCCTTGGCCACGCCCATCCAGTCGTAGGCCGGCCAGGCGACGCGGGCGTCGAAGTCCATGCCGACGATCGAACCGCCCTGGCCCATCAGCGGGAGGGTGGCCGTGGCCAGCGACTTCAGCGAGTAGGCCGAGACCTCGATCGCGGTGGAGACGTCCTCCCACGGCGCGTTCAGGAAGTCACCGCCCAGGCAGGACGGCGGGGCGAAGCCGATGGAGTGCAGGACGCCGTCGAGGCCGTCGACGTGCTCGCGGACCCGCTCGGCCAGGCTGTCCAGGTGCTCGTTGTTGGTCACGTCCAGCTCGAGCACGGGCGCCGGCTTGGGCAGCCGACCCGCGATTCGCTGCACCAGGCTCATCCGGCCGAACCCGGTGAGCACCACCTCGGCACCCTGCTCCTGGGCGACCTTGGCCGCGTGGAACGCGATCGACGAGTCGGTGATCACGCCGGTGATCAGAATCCGCTTGCCTTCGAGCAAACCGCTCACGAAATCCTCCGCTGTGCTTCTCCACCAGGTGCGCAGGCACCTGGGACTAACACCGCGCGCAGCCGTCGTGGGCGCGCGGTTCGAACGTGGCTCAGTGACCCATCCCGAGACCGCCGTCGACCGGGATCACCGCTCCGGTGACGTAGGCCGCGGAGTCCGAGGCCAGCCACTGCACGGTGCCCGCGACCTCCTCCGGAGCGGCGAACCGGGCCAGCGGGATCTGACCGAAGATCTCCTTCTTGCGCTCCTCGGACAGCGCGTCGGTCATGTCCGTGGTGACGAAACCGGGGGCAACCACGTTCGCGGTGATGCTGCGCGAACCCAGCTCGCGGGCGATCGAGCGGGCCAGGCCGACCAGGCCCGCCTTGCTCGCCGCGTAGTTGGCCTGCCCGGCGCCGCCGGAGAGCCCGACCACCGACGAGATGAAGATCATCCGGCCCTTGCGGTTGCGCAGCATGCTGCTGGCCGCGCGCTTGGCCACCCGGTAGGAACCGGCCAGGTTGGCGTCGATGACCCGGCTGAACTGGTCCTCGCCCATCCGCAGCAGCAGGGTGTCGTCGGTGATGCCGGCGTTGGCCACCAGCACCTCGACCCGGCCGTGCGCGGCCTCGACCTCGTCGAAGGCCGCCGCGACCTGCTCCGGGTCGGTGACGTCGCACTGCACCCCGAACAGCCCCTCCGGTGCACCCGATCCGCGGTGCGTGACCGCGACCTTGTCCCCGGCGGCCTGGAACGCCTTCGCGATGGCCAAGCCGATGCCGCGGTTACCGCCGGTCACCAGTACGGACCGTGCCACTGTGGATCTCCCCTCGAACGCAAGATTCGGTTCAGCCGCGACATTATCCGTTCGGGGACGCCTACCGCTCGTCGCCTCCATACAGAAAAAGGGTCACCGTGTCGTGGTGCGCCTACACCCGCGAGGGCAGGCAGACTGCGCTATGCGGCTGATCACCACCGCACCGCCAACACCGACCAGGAAGGCGCTCCGATGGCCAACCCGCCCGCTGACCTCGTCGCCGAGCTGCGCGCCGCGCTGTCCGGACCGGCGCGCTTCGACCCCGGCACCCGAGCGCTCTACGCGACCGACGCGTCCAACTACCGGCAGGTGCCGACTGGGGTGGTCTTCCCCCGCGACGAGGACGACGTGGCCGCGACCGTGACCATCGCGCGGCGTCACGGCGTACCGATCACCACGCGCGGGGCGGGCACCAGCATCGCGGGCAATGCCATCGGCACCGGACTGGTGCTCGACTTCGCCCGCCACCTCAACCGGATCGTCGACATCGACGTCGACCGCCGGCTGGCCCGCGTGCAGCCCGGTGTGGTGTTGGACTCGCTGCGCTCGGCGGTGGCCGGGCACGGGTTGACCTTCGGTCCCGATCCCTCCACGCACAGCCGTTGCACGTTCGGCGGGATGATCGGCAACAACGCCTGCGGCACGCATTCGGTCGCCTGGGGCAAGACCGTCGACAACGTGCACTCCCTGGACGTGCTGCTCTCCGACGGCACCCGGCTCGAGGTCGGCGCGACCTCGCCGGAGCAGCTGGACGCGCTGTGCGCTCGCGGGGATCGCGTCGGACGTCTGCACCAGGACCTGCGGGGGTTGCGGGACGACGTCGCCGATCTGGTCCGCCGTTCTTTCCCCGACCTGGCACGTCGGGTGTCGGGTTACAACCTCGACCAGTTGCTGCCGGAGAACGGCTTCCACCTGGCCCGAGCCCTAGTCGGCTCCGAGGGCAGCTGTGCGGTGGTGCTGGGGGCGACGGTCCAGCTGGTGTCCTCGCCTGCGGTCCGAGCGCTGACCGTGCTCGGGTTCCCCGATACCTACGCTGCCGCGGACGAGGTGCCCCGGCTGCGGGGACTCGAGGCGCTGGCCATCGAAGGGCTCAGCTCCGAACTGGTCGAAGTGGTGCGGCAGCGCAACCCCGCGTCGCCCGCGTTGCCGCTGCTGCCCGGCGGGCGCAGCTGGCTGCTGGTGGAGAGCGGCGGATCCGACCTCGGTGAGGCCGAGTCCGCGGCCAGGGACATCGTCCGGGCGATGGGTGAGCGCGCGGAGAGCGTCGTGCACACCAATCCGGTGCGGATCGCGGCGCTGTGGAAGATCCGCGAGGAAGGCTCCGGGTACTCGACCCGGATGGCCGGTTCAGAGCGCTGGTCAGGCTGGGAGGACGCCGCCGTCCCGCCCGAACAACTGGGCTCCTACCTGCGGGAATTCGACGCTCTGCTGGCGCGGTTCGGCCGCCGCGGCGTCACCTACGGCCACTACGGCGACGGCTGCATCCACGTCCGCATCGACTTCGACCTGCTGTCCGGGCCCGGCACGGCGGAGTACCGCTCGTTCCTGGAAGCCGCGGCGGACCTCGTGGTGGCGCACGGTGGCTCGGTCTCCGGTGAGCACGGCGACGGCCAAGCCCGCTCCGCGCTGCTGTCCCGGATGTACCCGCCCGAGGTGATCAAGGCGTTCGAGCGGTTCAAGGCGGCCTTCGATCCGGAGGGGTTGCTCAACCCCGGGCAGATCGTCCACCCGCGACCGGTCGACTCCGACGTGCGCCCGCTGGTCGCCCCGCCCAAGATCCCGACGCGCACCGCGCTGGCACTGCACGCCGACTCCGGTGACCTGGCCGCCGCGACCCGCCGCTGCGTCGGCATGGGCAAGTGCCTGAACACCACAGGTGGGGTGATGTGCCCGAGTTACCGGGTCACCCGCGAGGAGAAGCACTCCACGCGAGGCCGCGCTCACCTGTTGTTCGAGATGCTCGCCGGTCGGGTCATCAAGCACGGCTGGCGGTCCAGGGAGGTCCGCGAAGCGCTCGACCTGTGCCTGTCCTGCAAGGGATGCAAGTCCGACTGCCCGGTCGACGTCGACATGGCGACCTACAAGGCGGAGTTCCTGCACCAGTACTACCGGCACCGGCTGCGCCCGGCCGCGCACTACTCGATGGGCTTCCTGCCGCTGTGGTTGAAGGCCGGGCAGCGCGCCCCTCGGCTGGTCAACCGGGTGCTTTCCGGCCCGCTGGCACCGGTGTTCAAACGACTCGGCGGGATCGACGCGCGACGAGACGTGCCGGAACTGGCCGCCCAATCACTACAGGCGTGGTGGTCCGAGCGGAATCCGCGAAGCAGCAACTCCGCACGGGTGCTGCTCTTCCCGGACACCTTCACCAACCACTTCGACCCGCACATCGGGCGCGATGCGGTCACCGCGCTCGAAGCCCTCGGCCACGCCGTGGAAATCCCGCGCGAACCGGTCTGCTGTGGACTGACCTGGCACTCCACGGGTCAGCTCGGCATCGCCCGCCGCGCGGTCCGCCGCACCGCCCGCCTGCTGCGCCCGCAGCTCGACCGCGGTCTGCCGGTGATCGGCCTGGAACCCAGCTGCACGGCATTCCTGCGCAACGACGCGGTGGAACTCGCCCCGGACGACCTCGACGTCGCTGCCCTGGCCGCGGCGACCCGCACCTTCGCCGAGTGGGTGGAGCCGACCCGCGAGCAGTGGCAACAGCCCGCGTCGGACCGGCAGGCCCTGGTGCAGGTCCACTGCCACCAGCACGCCGAGCTGGGGTTCGCCGCCGATCAGGCCACATTGGACGCCACCGGCACGCGGGCTCGCGTGCTGGACTCGGGATGTTGCGGACTGGCGGGCAACTTCGGCTTCGAACGCGGCCACCACGACGTCTCGATGGCCTGCGCCGAGCAAGGCCTGCTCCCAGCCGTGCGCGCCGCGGAGCCTGGAACCGACGTGGTCGCCGACGGCTTCAGCTGCCGGACACAGCTGCGCCAGGCCTCCGACGTCGAACCCGTCCACTTGGCTACCCTCGTCGCTCGCACCCTGGACGGGACGCAGCGGTGACGCACCCGACAACCACCGGCGGAATGCCGGAGCGGGCGCACCGCGTTGTCCCGGTAACCGCCACGAGAAGGGAACTCCCATGGCAACGGTCGAGCTGACCAAGGACAACTTCGACGAGGTCGTCGCCGACAAGGACTTCGTCATCATCGACTTCTGGGCGTCCTGGTGCGGCCCGTGCCGGCAGTTCGCCCCGGTCTTCGACCGCGTCTCCGACAAGAACGAGGACATCGTCTTCGCCAAGGTCGACACCGAGGCCCAGCAGGAGCTGGCCGGCGCGTTCAACGTCAGCTCGATCCCGACGCTGGCCGTCATCCGCGACAACGTGCTGATCTTCCAGCAGCCGGGCGCGCTGCCGGAGAACGTCCTCGACGACGTGATCCGCCAGGCCCGCGAACTCGACATGGACGAGGTCCGCCAGGAGGCGCAGGAGGCCAACTGACCTCCCGGCCGTGCGATTTCCATTGAGCCTTTTCATCCTGGCCGGCTGGTGACCGCGAAGCACGACCGGCACCGCGCGTCGAGGGGCGCATGCGCCTGCGGCGCATGCTCCCCCCCCCCCCCCCCCCCCCCCCGGGGGTGATACGATTGCCCCCCCCCCCCTGGGCG